>JBKJUE010000048.1:0-36324 GCA_046590395.1 Nocardioides sp. | reverse complement strand
GTCCGACTCGAGCACGCTGACGGGACCACCGAGACCGCGAGTGCCGGCGAGGTCTACTACTGGCCCCCCGGACACACCGCCACCTCCTCCGACGGCGCCGTCTTCATCGAGATCGGTCCGGTCGCTCCGATGCGTCAGTTCCACGACCACGCGCAAATGGTCTTCGCCTGATCCGAGAAGCCCACCCACGCGACCCCGTCCCAGAGATCTACTGAGAAGAACAGGAAGCAACCATGAGTGGGACACCGGCACTCACCATCCTCGAGGCTGTACGCGGCGACGTGGTCACCTCGCAGTCGCCCGAGTACGACCAGGCGCGTTCGGTCTACAACGCGATGATCGACCGGCGGCCCTTGGCGGTCGTGCGCGCCGCAGACGTCACAGACGTACGTACCGCCGTCGACGCCGCTCGCGAAAGTGGGCTCCCACTCGCCATCAGGGACGGCGCGCACAGCGTCCCGGGGTTCGGGACTGTCGACGATGGGCTCGTGCTCGATCTCAGCGAGATGAAGGGCATTCGCATCGACCCGGTGACGCGCACGGCACGCGTGCAGGGCGGCTGCGACTGGGGTGACTTCGACCATGCCGCGCACAGCTTCGGGCTAGCCACCACTGGCGGGATCATCTCGACCACCGGGGTTGCCGGGCTGACGCTCGGTGGCGGGATCGGCCACCTGGCTCGAGCCCACGGGCTTTCCATCGACAACCTTCGTTCGGCCGACGTCGTTCTTGCCGACGGCAAATTCGTGACCGCCAGCGCGACGGAGCATCCGGACCTGTTCTGGGCCCTGCGCGGCGGTGGCGGAAACTTCGGAGTGGTGACCGAGCTCGAGTTCGCCCTTCACCCGGTGGACACCATCTACGGCGGCCCGATGTTCTTCGAGCTCGACGTCGCCGAGGAGCTGCTCAAGACCTACCGCGGGTGGATCGCCGCGGCACCACGCGCCATGGGCGCCTTTCCAGCGTTCCAGATCGCCCCACCACTCCCGTTCATCCCGGAGGACCGTGTCGGCGAACCGTTCGCTCTGCTGGTGTCCTGCTTCAACGGCAGCGACGAGGAGGCCGAGGCGCTGCTCCAGGAGCTGCGCGCGGTCGGGACGCCCGTCGCCGAGCACGTCGGCAGGATGCCCTACCCTGCGCTCAACGGCGCGTTCGACGGGCTGCTGCCCGCGGGTCTTCAGCACTACTGGAAGGCCGCTTTCCAACCGGAGCTCACCGACGGGGCCATCGCCGCACACCTCGAGCACGGCCCCAACGTGCCGGCCATGGAGTCCACCATGCACCTCTACCCGATCAACGGCGCCGTGCACGACGTCGCGGTGGACGCGACCGCCTTCGCCTACCGGGGCGCCAACTTCGCCCCCGTGATTGCCGGCATGTGGCCCGACCCCGCAGACAACGAGGCCAACACCAGGTGGGTGCGCGAGTACCACGCGGCGCTGGAACCGCACACCAGCGACGGCGGCTACATCAACTTCATGGCCGAGGACGACCAGAGCCGCATCCGCGCCAACTACGGCCCCAACTACGAGCGCCTGGCCGCAGTCAAGAAGGCCTACGACCCGACCAACCTCTTCCACCTCAACCAGAACATCGCTCCTGCCGAATGACGAGGTCACCCACCACGTCTTTCGCTGAGGAGATCTCGACGTGGAACTGACCACCGACTACCTCGTCGTCGGCGCGGGTGCCAGCGGCCTCGTTTTCGCGGACACGCTGATCGCCGAGTCCGACGCCGATGTACTGCTCGTCGACCAGAGACACGAGCCGGGGGCCATTGGTGTGACACCTACCCGTTCGTCCGTCTGCACACGCCGTCGCGCATCTACGGGGTCGACTCGTGAGGCCTGGTTCAACGACCGCAGGACGGCCCAGCCGCTCGACCTGATCGGCGACACCATCGAATCGCTCTCGCTCGCCGCCGAGATCACCGCGGGCGGCTGCGACCCGGACACGATGCTCACCCAGTTCGAGGACGCGGGACAAGTGATGCGCCTGGACCAGAGAACGGTCCCCACGATGTACCGCGGATCGATGCTGAGCATCGCCGAGGTCGAGCGCCTGAAGTCCATCACCGATGTCGTCCGACTGGGGAGACTAACGCGCGATAGAGAGCGACCGGCTCGTCCTGGACGACGGCGAAGTGACCCCCCGTGAAGACACGCTCTACGTGGACTGCTCCAGCTACGGGTGGTCGCCCAGATGCGGGACGACCCCCTCGTGCGGCAGTCCCTCGACCGGTTGCGCCGCTACCTCGGACCGGCCGTCGAGCGGTTCCGGACCAAGCCCGAACCTAGCCCCGAGACATGATCTGAGGAAAGCAATGACCATCGAGAAGCAGACCGCGCAGTGGCTCACCGTCGACGAGGGATGGGGGCGGCGGGCCGTCGACTTCGCAGCTCTCCTCGAACCCGCCGCCTGTCGTGAGTACGTCGCCATGCATCAGCATCTCGGGGTCGGTCACGGCGATCAGCTGCTCGACATCGCGTGCGGCTCCGGCCTGGCGATGGAGCTGGCCACGATCCGGGGAGCCGCCGTCGCCGGGATCGACGCCTCGCCGCGGCTGATCGCTGTCGCTCGGGACCGGGTGCCGGACGCCGATGTCCGGATCGGTGACATGGCCGCTCTGCCCTGGGAGGACGCCACCTTCGATGTGGTCACCAGCTTCCGTGGGCTGTGGGCGACTACCCAAGAGGCTTTGGCCGAGGCAAGGCGAGTGCTCAGACCCGGAGGCCGGATCTCGTTGACCACGTGGGGACACGTCAAGGTCTCACCGGGCGCCTGGGCCCTGTCGCCGTTCCTGCTGGCCGCTGACGACAAGATCGCCCCCCAGGCGCAGATGGTCACGCTCGGCCGACCGCTTGTCGGTGAGTCCGTGCTTGCCGAGGCCGGCTTCGTCGACGTACGGCGTCACCGGGTGCCTTTCGTCTGGGAGTTCGCCGACCCCGAGGCTTTTGCTCGCGCTCTGGCCTCGACCGGGCCCGGGTACGAGTCGATCCAGCACGTCGGGGAGGACGAGTTCCACCGCTACTGCGTCGACGTGGCCACTCAGCGCGTGCGCGAGGAGCTGCCGTTGCGCGCCGAGCTCGACTGCGTCGGCTTCACGGCGAAGGTCCCCGCCGCTGTCGTCGAGGGGTCGTTCCTGGGGGTGCCGACGGAGACCGACGAGGTGCGTCTACTCGCCGAGGATGATCTTTCGGACCTGGGTTTCGTCATGAACGCAACCAAGCTGTGGATGCACGACCCGGCCGCGATGGCCGCACTCTTCGAGCTGATCGTCCCCACCGCGCGCGAGGCCGGCCTGTCCCTCCCCGAACGAGCAGTCGCCACCATCGTCGGCACCGCCCTGGCCGGCGACACCTACTGTCCCCTCGCCTGGGGCGACAAGCTCGCCAAGGCGGCCACCCCCGAAGTTGCGGCCTCGGTCCTAGCTGGCTCCGACGATCTCCTCGACGACCGGGGCAGGGCAGTGGCCACGTGGGCGCGCATCGTGGTTGGTGCCCCCGCGTCGGCCACGCAGGCAGACGTCGCCCGACTTCGGGCGGCCGGGTTCGACAGCGCTCAGATCCTCCGGCTGACGCTCTTCATCGCCCTGCGGATCGCCTTCTCGACAGTCAACGGCGCCCTCGGCGCCCGCCCCGAGCCGGAGTACGTCGAGCACGTGGACCCGGCGGTGCGAGCAGCCTGGCTGACGGGGGTGGGCCACACGCTGGTGTGACTCGTGGCCCCGATCCGTCGCGGCCGGACTCAGACGTCCGGACGCGGGAGGTCATCGACTCGGTGCTCGGTGATCCTGCTGCGGACTGCCGATGCCTGAGAATCGCGTTCTTGCAGGTCAGCGAGGGTGAAGCGAATGGGCTGGCCTGTAGGCCGGGTTCTGTCCCGTCTCACGACGGGGGCGACCATCCATCTACGACGACCGTTGCCGGCCGCCTCCTGCGGTCTACCCGCGTACTCGGGCGGGCCGCCCTCGAACGCACACGCATCTCGCACCCGAAGGTGCGCGACTTCTTGACCTTGCTCCAAGTGGGGTTTACCAAGCCGTTCCGGTCACCCGGAACGCTGGTGGTCTCTTGCACCACCGTTTCACCCTTACCGCTCCCGGAGGAGTGGCGGTCTGTTCTCTGTGGCACTGTCCCGCGGGTTGCCCCGGGTGGCTGTTAGCCACCACCTTGCCCTGTGGAGCCCGGACCTTCCTCGGGGAGTTGCCTCCACGCGGTCGCCCGGCCAGCCCATTCGCACGCCAAGGATAGGGCTATTCGCGGTCGACGAGCACCCGAGCCATCGGAGTGCCGTCGAGACCGGGTGACTTCTCCGGGTTGTTCCAGACGTTCTGCTGCAGGAACTCGTGGAAACGGTGGGCGCCGGCGGGGTCCGCGAACTCGAGGTCGACGACAATGAAGCGCTCGTCGTCGTCGGGCCGTCGGAGCCGGTACGCCGTCACTCCTGCACGCTCGCGGGCCTCGGCGAAGCGGTCGAACGCCGCCCGCCACGTCGCGTAGTCGGTGATCGGGTGCTCGATGTGCAGCGTCGCCATGGGTGGTCCTCTCGCCTCTCGCATCGTAGACCCGGCCGACGGGCCCTGGCGCCGCTTCACGCGGGGATCCAGCGACGACTGGGCCCGGCTACGGGTGGGTCAGCACCTCGGCGCCGTCCGAGGTGACGAGCAGCGTGTGCTCGAACTGGGCGCTGCGCCGACCGTCCTTGGTGACGACCGTCCAGTCGTCGTCCCACATGTTCCACTCGTGGGTGCCGAGGTTGAGCATCGGTTCGATCGTGAACGTCATGCCGACCTCGATCAGGTCGTCGTACATCGGCTCGTCGTAGTGGGGCACGACCAGGCCGCTGTGGAACGCGGTGCCGATGCCGTGGCCGGTGAACTCCCGGACCACGCCGTAGCCGAAGCGGCGGGCGTAGGACTCGATGACCCGCCCGATGACGTTGATCCGGCGGCCCGGACGGACGGCCTTGATGCCGCGTTCGAGCGCCTCGTGGGTGCGCTCGACGAGGAGCCGTGACTCCTCGTCGACGTCACCTGCGAGGTACGTCGCGTTGGTGTCGCCGTGGACGCCGTCCAGGAACGCCGTGATGTCGATGTTGACGATGTCGCCGTCCTCGACCCGGCGGCTGTCGGGGATGCCGTGACAGATCACCTCGTTGACGCTGGAGCACAGCGACTTCGGGAAGCCGCGGTAGCCGAGCGTCGATGGATAGGCGCCGTGGTCGCACAGGAACTCGTGGCCGATCCGGTCGAGCTCGTCGGTGGTGGTGCCGGGCGCCACGTGGGACCCGACCAGCTCGCGGGCCTGCGCGGCCAGCTTCCCGGCGACCCGCATCTTCTCGATCGTCTCGGCGTCCTTGACCTCGGGACCGGTGAACTTCGCCGGGGCCGGCTGGTCGACGTACTCGGGTCGGGGGATGTGGGCGGGGACCTCGCGCCGCGGCGAGATCGTGGCGGCTGCTAGGGGACTCACGCCGCCGAGTGTAGTTTCCGGGGTCATGAGCAAGTACTGGTACTGCGTCAAGCACAAGCGCGTCGAGCAGGGCGAGGACGTCTGTCCCCCGATCGACCGCCTCGGGCCCTACTCGTCGCAGGAGGAGGCAGAGCACGCGCTCCAGAAGGCGGAGGAGCGCAACGAGGAGTGGGACAACGACCCGAGCTGGAACGACGCGGACTCCGAGGACTGAGGTGGCGCGTCGGCGTCACCCGGGCCCCAACGCCACCTCGCCCGCCCCGTTCATCGGCATGGGCGGGCTCGCCTGCGCCTTCTTCCTGTACGCCGCCAGCGGGTTGCTCGCACCCTGGTGGGCGGTGGTGGTGCTCCTCGTCCTGTGGGTGTTCATGCTGCTGCTGGCCATCCTCTGGTGGACCCCGCACCCGCGGTGGCTCGTGGGGCTGGCGGTGTTCGCCGTCGTCTTCTGGTTCGTGACGATGGTGGCGGGCGGGATCTTCCTCGACTGGACGGCCTGAACGTCCGGCCCGGGGCCGTGCGGGTCAGCGCGGGGAGACGCGGATGATGGCGTCTCCGCCGTCGTTGTCGCTGGTGACCAGCAGGTCGCCGTCGGGCGCGACGCTGACCGAGCGCAGCCGACCGAACGACCGGAGCTCGAGAGGCGCCTTGGCCCATCTGAAGGTGCCGGACCTGTCGAACTTCATGAAGATCACCCGGCTCGCCTTGAGCGCCGCCACAGCCAGGGTGCCCTCGAGCTTGCCCCACTTGTCGCCGTAGACCCACGCCGCGCCGGACGTCGCCCGGGTGGGCGATCCGGACTTCCAGCGGGCGGCGATCTGCTTGCCGGGCAGGGACTGATCGGTCATCGGGACCGTCTCGTTGTAGCCGGGCACGGGGTGCCAGCCGTAGTCGCCGCCGTTCTTGAGCTTGTTGACCTCGTCGTCGCGGTCCGGGCCGTGCTCGACCGACCAGAGCGACCCGTCCTTGCGCTGGGCCAGGCCCTGGACGTTGCGGTGGCCGTAGGTGTGGACGTAGCGCTTCTTGGGGCTGTCGGCCCCGATGAACCTGTTGCCCGGCCACGGCTTGCCGGTCATCCGGTCCATCCGCAGCGTCTTGCCGCCGAGCGAGCTGAGGTCGCGTGGGTTCGTGCCGACGGCGGCATCGCCGGTGCCGACGAGGAGCGACCCGTTGCGGGTGATCAGCAGGCGGCAGCCCCCGTGACGACCTGTCGAGGTGGGGAAACCGGCGAGGAGCGTCTCCACGCGGGTGGCGCGGGTCCCGGCGTCGTTGAGCTTCCAGGCGTTGACCCGGATGTCGTGGCCGCCGCCCTCCTTCTGCCAGCCTGAGCAGGTGTAGAAGCGGCTGTTGCTCGCGAACTTCGGGTCGACCTCCATGGACATCAGCCCGGTCTCGCCCGACACCCAGATCTTGTTGCTCGGGAACCTCACCTGCCGCTTGTTGCCGTTGGCCCAGAGGATCAGGTTGGCCGAGTCACGCTCGGTGATCAGCAGGCGCCCGTGGCCGATCGGCTGCACGTCCCACGGGTTCTCGAGACCGCGCACCTGACGGCGTACGTCCAGGGTCGGCACCGCGCGCGGCGTCCGACCGTCGACGGTGTACGACGGGGGCAACGGCGGCCCGAAGGCGACGTTGTCCTCCGCGGCGGACGCTGCCGAGGCGGGAACGGCGGGGGCCGCGAGGGCCAGGGCGAGAGCTCCGAGCAGTGCGCGCATGCGGTTCACGGTAACCCCTGACCGATACGGTCGTTGGGCCCACGTACTGGCGTGAAACACGAGGTGGAGGCCCACATGCTCAGCAGGACCATGGTCCGGACGATGGCAGGGGCCGGTGCACTGGCGCTCTGCCTGGCCGGTGTGGCGCCCGTCGTCGCGCACGAGGGCGGCGGCGACATCGCCACCAACACCCGTGGCGTGCAGGTGGAGACCGAGGGCGAGGGCAAGAGGATGTCCCTCGTCGCGAACCTCCAGTACAACAACTCCGGTGAGGCCCAGAACGGCTCCGACATCGAGTTCGTGAAGGTGGACGGCCGCGAGTACGCCCTGGCCGGCACGCTCCGCGGTGGCATGCAGATCGTCGACATCACCAAGCCGACGGAGCCCCGGCGGGTCGCCGTCTACGACTGCGCGGTCACCCAGGGCGACATCCAGGTGTGGCGCAACAACGGCCGGGTCCTGGCCAGCTACACCGCCGACAGCAAGCTCGGGGAGGTGGGGGCGGCCTCGAAGTGCGCCCGCGACCTCAAGGTGGGCGCTGACCAGGCCGGAACGTTCATCGTCGACATCTCCACGCCCCGGAAGCCGCAGTCGGTCAGCTTCATCCCCGTGGAGCGCGGATCGCACAACATGACGATCCACCCGAGCGGCGACTACCTCTACAACTCGAACTCGGACCTGGCGACGAGCACAGCGCCCTCCATCGACATCTTCGACGTCAGCAATCCCGTGCGTCCCAAGAAGGTCAACGACTTCGCGATTCCCTTCGTCCCGACCTCGCTCGGCTCGGAGTCCCACGACGTCACCTTCAACAAGACCGGCAACCGCGCCTACTCTGCGGCCCTTTCCCAGACGCTCGTTCTCGACACCAGCAATCCGGCCAAGCCGCGGATCCTCAGTGAGATCGTCGACCCGTCGATCAACGTCGTCCACCAGGCCGAGCCGGTGCGGCTCAAGCGTCCCGACGGGACGATGCGTTCCCTGCTGATCATCAGCGACGAGCGTGCTGGTGCGGCCGGCAGCGCCGAGTGCCCGGGCGGAGGCCTGCACGTCTACGACGTGACGAAGAAGAACGACCCGCAAAAGCTGGGCGCCTGGTTCATCGACGAGACCACACCCCAGGCGGGCACCACCTGCACCTCGCACGTGCTGCGCATCTACCCGCGTCAGAAGATGATGACGATCGCTTGGTACTCCCAAGGTGTTCGGGTCATCGACATCAAGGGACTGGCGACCTTCGAGGGTGGGCCCGACGAGGTGGCGTTCGGCGATGGCATCGGGATGAAGGAGGTCGGCCACTACACGCTGCCGGACTCGGACACCTGGTCCTTCAAGACCAACAAGATCAAGCGGGACGGCTCGTTCTTCGGGTATGGCAATGACCTGGTCCGCGGCTTCGATGTCTACAAGTTCAAGGGCCTGGACCGGAACGTCCCGCCGCTGAAGCCCCGGGACATGGCGCCGCGCGCCGAGTCGACCTCGTCGAGGATGCTGCTGCCGCTGGCCGTGCTCCTGCCCGCGATCGTGCTGGCCGGGCTCGTCCGTCGCCGGAGCCGCAAGGCCTGATCAGAAGGTGTGGTCGGGGCCGGGGAACGTCCCGGCCCTGACCTCCTCGGCGTAGGTGCGGGCCGCGTCGAGGAGCACGCCGTGGACGTCGGCGTACTGCTTGACGAACTTGGCCATCCGGCCGGTCCGGAGTCCGAACGCGTCCTGCCACACGAGGACCTGGCCGTCGCACTCGTTGCCGGCGCCGATGCCGATCGTCGGGATGGTCAACTCGCGGGTCACCTGGCCGGCGACGTCGCCCGGCACCATCTCCATGACGACGGCGAACGCGCCGGCGGCCTCGATCGCCTTGGCGTCGTCGAGGATCCGCTGGGCGGTCTCGCCACGGCCCTGGACGCGGTAGCCGCCGAGGGCGTGCTCGCTCTGCGGGGTGAACCCGATGTGCGCCATGACCGGCACGCCGCCGCGGGTGAGCAGCTCGATCTGCGGGACCATCTCGCGGCCGCCCTCGAGCTTGACGGCGTGGGCGCCGCCCTCCTTCATGAACCGGACGGCGGTGTCGTAGGCCTGCTCCGGCGAGCGCTGGTAGGACCCGAACGGCAGGTCGCCCACGACGAGCGAGCGACGTACCGATCGGGACACGGCACGGGTCAGCGGGAGCAGCTCGTCGACGGTCACCGGCAGCGAGGTCTCGTTGCCGTAGACGTTGTTGCTGGCACTGTCGCCGACGAGGAGGACCTCGATGCCGGCTTCGTCGAAGGTCTGGGCGGCGTACTGCTCGTAGGCGGTGAGCATCGCGAAACGCTCGCCGCGCTCCTTCATCTCCCGCAGATGGTGCGTGCGGATCCGCTTCGCCGGGGCGGGGGTGGCTGCTGCGGCCGGACCGGTGCCGTAGGGCGCGGTCTCCTCGCCGGAGGACGGGGTGCTCATGTGAGCTCCTTCGATGTTCATCTCGCGGCTCCCTGGTGGAGTCCACGGATCGCCCTCAGGCTAGACCCGGGGCGGTGGGTTTGGCCTGTGGCACGGGTCACGCACGGTTCAGCTCGCCGAGCAGGCCACCCAGCGCGATCCGGTCGTTCTCGGTGTCGCCGTGGGGGTCCTCGAACCAGGTGGCGTACTGCGCAACCTCGTCGAGACGCCACTCCAGGTCGAAGAGGGTGAGCAGGTCGGCGCGGGCGCGGGCCCGGGGGTGCGGGTGGCCGGCGTCGACCAGGGCGCGGAGGTCGCGCTCGGCCGGCGCTAACATCAGCGACTCCCAGTCGACGAGGAGGACGCCCTCGCGGGTGGCGAGCTGGTTGCCCGTGTCGGGCTCGCCGTGGGTGGGCACCCAGGTCGCTGGGTCGGTGCGCCCGGCGAGGAGGTGGTAGTCGGCGGTCCAGGTCGCGAGGTCCGCCAGGTGGTCGCGAAGAGCACGGCGGGCGGTCTCGCCATGGGGACCGGCGGTCCAGTCGTGGCTGGTGCGCCGGGCAAGGTCGTCGGCGAGGTCCGGTCCGACGAGCGGTCGCCAGCTGCGCAGACCGGGTGGGGGAGCGGTGACATGGAGCCGGTCCAGGAAGTACGCCGTCGTGGCCGCCCGCTCGTCGGTGAAGGAACCGTCACCGGCGAGGCCCGCGTGCCACGGCGTAGCACTGAGCGCGCCCGCCTCGCCGAGGGGAACGGTGAACGTGGTGCCGCGGGACGGCACGCCGGCCAGCACGAACTCCAGCCCTTCGGTGGCGAGCGCGGCTGCGGCGGCGTACGTGTTCTCGAGGGTGTCGTGCGAGTGACGGCGGCCGAGCGGGTCGAGGGTGACGAACAGGTCGTCGACTCGCCAGTGGTGGGCGCCGAAGCCGAGCGGTAGGTGCTCGACCGTGGTGGCGGTGTCGTCCCAGTGGTCGCGGACGGCGGCGAGGACGTCGGCGTCGATGACGCCGGGCGGGCGCTCACGCACGGTCGGGGCCGTACTCCCGGGTGACGGTGGCGATCCGGACCCGGTAGTCGGCGTACCAGACGGCGCGTCCACGTTCCTGGGCCACGAGGTGCTCGCCGACCTGCTTCCACGCCGCCGCGGCAACCTCGTCGACCCAGTAGGAGACGGTGAACCCGAAGTCGCCCTCGCGCGCCGATTCGATGCCGAGAAAGCCCGGCTGTTCGGCGGCCAGCTCGTCCATGAGCCTCGTCATCACGGCGTAGCCCTGGTCGCCCTCGGTCCGCACCGAGGTGAAGATGACCGCGGTGTACGGGGGCACCGGGGTCGAGGCGCAGGGCATGCGGCGACCCTATGCGTCTCCATCCGTCCCCGAACAGGCCAGTCCCGGAGGACTTCTGCATGTCACGTGCGAAGGGTGAGCCGCCCGAGCTCCTGCTCCCACCTGTGGAGCATGGGAAGAGTGCGTTGCCGAGCGGGATCAGAATTGCACGAGGGTTCGTACGACGACGCTTCCTCCGACCGCACATATGCCGAGCGCAGCGCCGTAGCGCAGATAGGTGCGTACATTTCCGCCCAGGTGTCCCCGGCGTTCGGCGAGGCTCTCGAGCCGAAGGACCATGTCGCGAGCCAGAAGTCCAACGGCCGCCAAGGACAGGGCCATGCCGACTCCGAATGCGAGTACGAGCAAGATGCCTAGCCAGGCGCGGCCGACGGCCACAGCGGCCAGCAGCAGCAGGAGAGCGGATGGACTCGGGACCAGACCGCCGACCAAGCCCATGACCCACACGCCCCACCGGCCAGGAGTGATCTCCGGCGCGGGTGAATCAGTCGACTCGCTCGGCTCCACCGCCACGGACCCACGCGCGGCGTGGTCGTGACCGTGAACAGACTGGGTCACGAGGACCTCGGCGGGGGGCCCGTCGGCGTGCCCATGCCCATGCCCGTGGCCGTGGCCGTGGCCGTGGCCGTGGCCGTGGCTGTGCCCGCCGCCAGTGCGCAGCCGAAGGAGCATATAGATGCCGAGCGCGACGATGAGGAGGCCTGTGACCAAGGTGAGCCAGGGGTAGAGACGAGCTGGCACGAAGGCACTGCTCAGCGAGACCAAGAGGCCCAGGAGGAGGACGGACCCGGTGTGTGCCAGCGTGACTGCCCCTCCGACCGAGAGCGCCGAGCGCCACGACGAGTCACCGCGCTGGGACAGGTAGAACGCCATCACGGTCTTGCCATGTCCCGGGGAGAGGGCATGCGTGGCACCGAGTGCCAGCGCGACGAGCAGGGCCAGTCCGGCGGCGATCCAACCGCCTTCGGCCATCAAAGATGTGGCTTGGGCTGACAGCCAGCTCGCGTCTGCTGCACCCGGTGCATCGTCGTCGCCGACCCCAGGAAGGGTGCCCGGCGGGCCGCCCGGCGCGACTGTCAGGGTGGCCGACTTGACCGCCAGCGGAGATTGCAGCAGGTCCTTGGGATAGGAGGTCAGGCGGTCGCTGATGCTCTCGGTTGGTACGTCGCTGGTGGACAGAGTCATCTCGTCACCGACAGCAGTGACTTCGCGCCAACCGACGACGCCCGGGGCGCTGTTGTCCTCGAAGGTGACCTCGCCGGCCTCGAGGTCTACTTGCCCGGTGAAGGAACACGTGATCCGGGTGATCGGTAGGTCGGCTTCCCCTGCCTGCGTCGTGGCCGACGAGTCGTCGAGGGTGAGCGGGATTGCCGAGCCCGAAGCCGTGATCTCCAGACCCTGACCCGAGGTCGCGCATTCGCGCTCTGCCAGGAGCGGCAAGTCGTCGATGCGATCGCCGAGCTGAGCGGTCGGGATCTCCGCGAGATCGATGACGAGGTCGATGGTGAGACCGTCGGGTGACACCAATATCCCCGCGTAGCGATTGACCGTGAAATTGCCGAGCGGGTGCGCCGACGCTGGCGCGGTCGTCACCACGAGGCATGCCACGATGGCGCCGAGCGCCGCCAGGAGCCGTGCGGCCAGCCTCATCGGGAGTCCTCTATCTGCCGCAGTACCGCGCGGGCCTGGACGCGCTGCCACGGGGACAATCCAGGATCGCCGGCGAGGCCACGGCGCAGGTGGATCCTGGCGGCATCATCCATCCCGAGGGCAGCCTCGATACTCCCTCGGTGGATCCAGAACCGGGCGTCTGGCGTGCCCAGGGCAGTTGCCCGCCGAGCGAGCAGGAGGGCTTGGGCATCGCGGCCGACCTGGTGCATCGCCCACCCGTAGGCGTCGGCGACGTGGATGCTGTGGCGCCGATCCCACTCCGCGGCCGCCAGGCGAACCGCCCGTCGTGCGGATCCGTGGTCTGCTTCGTGCAGAGCGGTCTCCAAGTCTGCGTTCACGCCCCCTGACTCGAGCAGGGTGACCGTGGCGTCGACGACTGCAAATTGCTTTCGGGCCGCCGACTCACGGCCCAGGTGCAGGTAGAGCTCACCGAGCTCGGTGACGTATTCGGGCAGCGGCTGCTGGGCCACCACTCCCCGCCAGATGGTGACGGCGCGGTCTGGTTCTCCCCGCGCAATGTGTAGCCGCGCCAAGGAGACCTGGGCTGGAAGGTATCCGGGGGTGGCTTCCCGCGCCATCCTCAGTGCCTGCTGTGCTTGGTGCAGTCGGCCCAGACGTCGCTGGATGTCGGCGAAAAGGGTCATCAGGTAGGAACGGTCCGAACGCACGCCGGTAGCTGCAGCCGTCTTGAGGACCGACGCCGCTCGGCCCAACTCGCCGCGGAGCTCAAAGGCGTAGGCGTAGCGAGCGGCGATGGTGGTGCTGGGCTGGCGGCGGTCCGCAATGCGCAACGCCGCCAACTGGGCTCGGTAGCGGCCGAGCTCGGTGAGGGCGTCAACCCGGATC
Organism: Nocardioides sp.; assembly: GCA_046590395.1. Classification (GTDB taxonomy): domain Bacteria; phylum Actinomycetota; class Actinomycetes; order Propionibacteriales; family Nocardioidaceae; genus Nocardioides. The sequence continues at coordinate 22,866 of JBKJUE010000048.1, read as the reverse complement.
GCCAGAGCACTCAGGCCCCGCGGATTGATGGCCAGCGACTGATCGGACAGGTCCAGGGCAGTATCGAAGTCGTGTCGGGCGGAGGCTATGGCGGCGCTTGCGGCTAGACCTGAGAAGTTGTCAACGGGTTCCAGCTCGAGGGATCGATCGGCTGCCTCGCTCGCCTTCTCGTAGTAGGAAGGGACGCCGGTGAGCCGGCCTTGCTCGACGTACGCAATGGCCAGACCTGCCCAAGCAGTGTAATCCTCAGGCAGTCGTCGCAGAGTGTCCTGAAGAGCCTCGATCGTTTCTGTGAGGTCCTGACCCGACCCTGGGACCGCCGACGCCGGAACCGCAGTTGGTGCTCGCTGCGAATCCGGAGTGAGAGCGAGGCCAATCCCGCCAGACACGCTCAGGACGAGCGCAAGCACGATCAGGGTGAGATACCTGGGCATCGTGGCGCCTTTCGGGGTGGTACCCGGCCGCGCGACAGATGAGAGTCGCGCGGCCGGGCGAGTGGTTGGATCAGCTCTCGTTGCGGCGAGAGCGCCGTGCGACGCCAGCGCCGCCCATCAGCAGTGCGAACATGCCCAGGCCGAGTGCCGACATGGACGCTGTCTCGTCCTGCAGCAGTGCCTGCACGCCCGTGGCCGAGGCGGGCGCGTTGCCCACGTCCGTCGGGTGCGGGTCCTCCTCGCTGCCCCTCTCGGGGAGCGCGAGGTAGGGGAACGTGCCGGAGAACGCGACGTCGTTGGTGTCAACGCCGTCACCCAGGTCGTTCGGGTTGCCCACGAGCTCGCCCTCGACGACCTGCAGGGCGATGTCCACCACGTCGTCGGCGAGGCGACGGCCGTTCGGGAAGCCCTGGTTGTCGCCACCGATGACGCCCAGGCGGTCGGGGTTGGCCGTGACCGGGGTGCTCATGTTCAGCCGCAGCTGCTCGCTGGGCGTGATCTCACCCTCGGGCTTGTTGATGCCCTCGACGCCGGTGAGGAAGACCGCCACGAGGTCGTCGCGCGGCTCATCCGGTGCCGGGATGCCGTAGAGGCCCTCGATGAGCTTGGGGAGCTCCGGGTGGGTCACGTACTTGAGAGCTGCCACGTCCTGCGTGGGCTTGGAGGCGTTGAACGCGTCCTTCACCTTCAGCGGCAGGACGACCTCGTTGACCAGGGGCATGCCCAGCCGTGACACCTGGCGGTAGCCGCCGCCGACCGACTTCTTCGACGTCGTCGACCAGGTGCCGATGATCGGGTTCCGCTGGGCGTTGCCGTTCTTGGCCACCATGCGCCGGGGCACCTGGAGGGCCACGGAGTTGACGCTGAAGCCGTCGAGCGTGTCGTCGCCGGTCTCGGAGAAGTCACCGCCGTACAACAGGTCGAAGACACGCAGGTCGAGGAAGAAGGGGTCCTCGGCCTGGCCAGCGAAGGACTGCACGTTCGTGCCGACCGTCGTGGTCGCCTGGTCGCGCAGCGTCGCGTAGTTCGGCATCGTTCCCTTACCCACGTCGGACGGCGCGACCTTCCGGCTCTTGACCATGACCTTGGTCTTGTTTCCCTTGATCCGGACGAGCCGGTAGGTCTGGTAGAAGTTGAGGTTCTCGTCGTTCAGGGACGTGACCTCCCCGTTGGCGTAGAGGAACGTGTCCTTGGACCGGTAGTGGTCCTTGAACGTCCATCTGAACGTCACGTCCGGCTTGGCGTCAGCGTCGTTGTCGACGTGGATGTTGTAGCGGGCGTCCGTGGCGAAGCTGTAGAAGTTCGGCCCACCGGCAGGCTCCTCGAACGGGATCCAGTTGGCCGCCAGCGTGATCGTGCCCTGGCGGTCGGGGCTGCGGAACGCGTACAGGTCCGTGTTGTCGTACTGGGGGAGGCCAGCGATGAGCGGTGCCTCCCGGTGGCTGGAGGCGGTGGCCGAGACGGGACCGAGGCCGGCAAGCCCGGCCGACGTGAGCAGCCCACCGGCAGCCATGAGGGCTACTGCCCCACGCCGCTGATTGAGTCGTGAGCGAACCATGCGAGTACTCCTTGTGTCGGCACCGATTGGGCGCCCGCGTTCTGCGCTTCATCGGTGCGCCCCGGTCTCGTTCGTGAGCCGGGATAACGGGTGTTCGAAGTCACTCGGCATTCGGATTGGACTGCGAGGAGAACCCGTCACTGGACTGATCCACGTCGGACATGGGCGTGCGGCCGATGTCGTGCCCCGGCGGCTCGCAGGTCTCAGGTGGTGCTGACGGCGGCTTCCAGATCGGCGATCACGATCTTCTGCATCTGCAGCATGGCCCCGGTGGCGGCCTCGGCGCGGGCGGGATCGGGGTCGGAGACCAGCTCGTAGAGACGGGTGGGGACGATCTGCCAGGAGAGACCGAACCGGTCGCGCAACCAGCCGCACATCGACTCCTCGCCGCCGTCGGCGGTGAGGGCGGCCCAGTAGCGGTCGACCTCTGCCTGGTCGGCGCAGTCGACGCTGAAGGAGATCGCCTCGGAGAACTGGAACTGCGGACCGCCGTTGATCGCGCGGAAGGCCAACCCGTCGAGCTCGAAGTCCGCGGCCATGACCGAGCCGGCCTCACCGGGCCCGGCGTCGCTGTAGCGGCTCACGTTGCCGATCCGCGAGTTCGGGAAGACGGAGCTGTAGAACTCCATCGCCTCCTCCAGGTTGTCGTCGAACCAGAGGCAGGGGTTGATCGAGGTCATGACGGCTCCTTCGCAGTGTTGGTTCACGGGTACCGACCAACGGACTGCCGGGAACTCATCGACGCGGCCACCAACCATTGGGGGGCGCCAGCGCGTTGACTGGGGGAAGGGAGGTCCTGTGGATGCGACGGAGTTCACCGAGTGGGTGGCCGGGAACCAGCGACAGCTGGTCCGCTCGGCGTACCTCCTCACCGGCGACCTCCACCGTGCGCAGGACCTCGTGCAGGAGGCCCTGGTCAAGGTGGCGCTGCGCTGGACGCGCCTGCGATTGGGCAACCCGGGCGCCTACGCCCGCACGATCATCGTCCACGACAACATCTCGTGGTGGCGCCGTCGTCGCGAGTACCCCGTGGCCGACATGGCCGACGCGGCGGCCGTCTCCTCCGACCCCGATGCCGCCCACGTCGTACGCCGGGCGCTCGCCCGGCTCACGCCCAGCCAGCGGGCCGTCGTGGTGCTCCGGCACTTCGACGACCTCACCGAGCGGGAGACGGCCAGCATCCTCGGCGTCTCGGTGGGCACCGTGAAGAGCCAGAACGCCGCCGCCCTGGCCCGCCTGCGTGAGCGGGCTCCCGAGCTGCTCGACCTGATCGGGAGGACGCGATGAGGGAGAGCGAGCTGCGCGACCTCCTGGAGCGCGCCACGGACCGGATCGACGCGGGCGACCTCGCCGAGGCCGCCCTGGCAGGTACGACGGCCGCGCACCGTCGCCGCCGGGTGTACGCCGCGGGCGTGGCCGCCGCCTCCGTGCTCGTCGTGGTGCTCGCCGGGCTGACCCTGGGTGGTGGGGGAGACCAGGACCCCAGCCCGGCGCCGTCACCGACCCCGCCCACATCGTCGCCGAGCAGCTCCACCGACGCCGAGCTCGATGCGCTGCTCGCCCTGCCGACGCCCCCGTCCGTCGACCCCGCGGTGATCCAGCCGATGTGGGACCCGGAGGCGGTGGCCGACCTGCCCGGCGTCGACATCGGGCTGCCTGCTGACCTCACGCCCCCCGACAGCCCGCCCGCGCTGACCTCGATCCCGGCCGCGCTCGCCGTGGTCGACGACGAGCAGCAGCTCTTCGTGCTCGACGCCGCTGGTGCGTGGTCGCGGCTCGCCTACCCGGAGCAGGCGCTGCCGGCGGAGTTCGCGAGCCCGGCCAGCGCCCTGAGCCGTGACGGCACGCGGATCGTCTTCACCGGTCGCTCGACCCTCTGGTCGAGGGACGTCCGGGGTGGGGACTGGCGAGAGGTTTCCTATCCCGACGGGTTCTTGGCGCTGGAGGGGTGGCAGGTGCACCTGGAGCCCCAGGTCGCCGAGATGCTCCGGCTCGGCCGCAAGTCGCGCTCGTGGGCCATCGACCTCGACACCGGGACCGTCGAGGAGCTCGGAGTCGACCTCGGCAACACCGCCTGGGGTGGCGGCGACGTCACGGTCCGGATCCAGTTCACGGGCAAGCCCTACGACATGAGGGTCATCTCCTGGGGCATCCCGGGCGGACCCGAGCGTTCCTGGCGCACGAATGCGTTGCACAGCCTCACCGGTCCCGCCGCCGACCAGCAGTCGCTCGCCGCCGTGCGCGGCGTCGGGTCCTACGGCGAGCCGCGCGAGCCGTTCGAGCGGAACGGGTTGATCGCCCTGGACCTCGACGACCTCTCGACCCGGGCGTACCTCCCGATCGTGGACCCAAACTATTCCTACACGGACGGCGGCGCGATGGCCGTCCGCGGCTGGCTGGACGCCGACACGGTCCTGGTCGAGGTGTTGCTGGGTGGGGCCGAGACGGGGATCCGGCACCTGTTCGTGTGGAACGTCGAGACCGGCGACCTGTCGCGGGCCTCCCAGCTGCCGGCCGACCTCGACGTCGCGCTTGCGTCCTGGATCTTCGCCTCGCCCTAGACTCGGAGCGTGGAGTTCTACTCGGCGTACGACCAGGGGTTCGCCCGTGTTGCCGCCTGCACGATCCCGGTGGCGATCGCGGATCCCGCTGCCAACGCGCGTACGGTGCTCGAGCAGGCGCGCGCCTGCCACGAGGACGGTGTGGCGGTGGCGGTCTTCCCGGAGCTGTCCCTGTGCGGCTACGCCATCGACGACCTGGTCCTCCAGGACACCCTGCTGGCAGGGGTCCAGGACGCGATCGCGACCGTGGTGGAGGGGTCGACCGACCTGGTGACGATGGTCGTGGTCGGTGCGCCCCTCGTGCACGGCACCCGCGTCCTCAACTGTGCGGTCGTCATCCACCGGGGCCGGGTGCTCGGCGTCGCCCCGAAGTCCTACCTGCCGACCTACCGCGAGTTCTACGAGCGCCGCTGGTTCGCACCCGGTGACGACCGCCGCGGCAGCACGATCACGATCGGCGGCACCGAGGTGCCGTTCGGCCCCGACCTGATCTTCGCCGCGGCCGACGTGCCCGGCCTCAAGCTCCACGTCGAGGTCTGCGAGGACATGTGGGTGCCGGTGCCACCCAGCGCCGAGGCCTCGCTGGCCGGTGCGACGGTGCTGGCCAACCTGTCCGGCAGCCCGATCACCGTCGCGCGTGCCGAGGACCGCCGCCTCCTCGTCCGCAGCGCGAGTGCCCGCTGCTCCGCGGCGTACGTCTTCGCCGCCGCCGGCCAGGGCGAGTCGACGACCGACCTCAGCTGGGACGGCCAGACGATGGTCTACGAGTGCGGCGACCTGCTCGCGGAGTCCGAGCGGTTCCCCGACGGACCGCGCCGCGCGGTCACCGACGTCGACCTCGACCGGATCCGCCAGGAGCGCATGCGCCAGGGCACCTTCGACGACAACCGCCGGACGTACGACGAGCGCACCCGCGAGTTCCGCACCGTGACGTTCGACCTCCGGCCGCCGACCGGTGACATCGGCCTGCGCCGCAAGGTCGACCGGTTCCCGTTCGTGCCGGACGACCCGGAACGCCTCGCCCTCGACTGCTACGAGGCCTACAACATCCAGGTCTCGGGACTCGAGCAGCGGCTGCACGCCATTGGCCAGCCCAAGGTCGTGATCGGCGTGAGCGGGGGCCTCGACTCCACGCACGCCCTGATCGTCGCGGCGAAGGCGATGGACCGGCTGGGCCGGCCGCGCAGCGACATCCACGCCTTCACGCTGCCCGGCTTCGCGACCGGTGAGACCACGAAGTCCTACGCCACCAGGCTGGCCGGCTCCCTCGGCGTCACGTTCGAGGAGATCGACATCCGGCCGGCGGCCCGGCAGATGCTCGAGGACCTCGAGCACCCCTACGCCGACGGCAAGGAGGTCTACGACGTCACGTTCGAGAACGTGCAGGCGGGTCTCCGTACCGACTACCTCTTCCGCCTGGCCAACCACCGCGGCGGGATCGTGCTCGGCACCGGCGACCTGTCGGAGCTGGCGCTCGGCTGGTGCACCTACGGCGTCGGCGACCAGATGTCCCACTACACGGTGAACTCCGGCGTCCCGAAGACCCTCGTCCAGCACCTCATCCGCTGGGTCATCGACAGCGGGCAGTTCGCCGGACCCGACGGGCACAGCGACACCAACAAGGTGCTCCAGGAGATCCTCGAGCAGGAGATCACCCCTGAGCTGGTCCCCACCAGGGAGGGCGACAAGCCCCAGGCCACCGAGGACTCCGTGGGCCCCTACTCCCTTCAGGACTTCACGCTGCACGCCATCCTGCGACACGGCATGCGCCCGAGCCGGATCGCGTTCCTCGCGTGGCACGCCTGGCACGACGTCGACGCGGGGGAGTGGCCGCCCGGCTTCCCCGAGGAGCGTCGCCAGGCCTACGACCTGGAGACCATCCGCCAGTGGTTGGTGGTCTTCGTCAAGCGCTTCTTCGCCAGCCAGTTCAAGCGCTCCGCGCTGCCCAACGGACCCAAGGTGAGCTCGGGCGGCACCATGTCGCCGCGAGGTGACTGGCGGATGCCCTCGGACGCCAGCGCGGCTGCCTGGCTCGCCGAGATCGAGGCGAACGTCCCGCTGGCCTAGATCTCGACACGGTCGCGGAGCGACCTGGACGGCAACGAGGGTCAGCTGACGTGGGCCAGCAGGTTGGCCGCGAACTTGTCGCCCATGCCGTCCATGACCCGCTTCATCACCTTGTTGACGGCGGGCGCCGACGCCCGGGGGAGCGGCAGGTCGACCTCGAGCTTCAGGTCGATCGAGAGCTCCGTGCCCTCGTCGGTCTCGCGCAGCTCGTACCAGCCCTCGGCGGCCGCACGCTCCTTGGAGCCGGCCGGCGGGTCGTGCGTGAACTCGATCCGCTTGCCCTCCTCGAACGTCATCTTCTCGGTGAACGACGGCGCGATCGAGAGGTTGAGGATGGGCAGCTTCACCATCTCCCAGCGCCAGTGCTCACCGTTCTCGACGATCCGGGACAGGTAGGGCGTGAGCTTGGGGAGCAGCACGGGGTCGGTGAGCACGTTCCAGATCTTCATCCGGTCGGCCTTGACGAGGGCGTCGCTGCGTGTGCTCGCGGTGAAGCGGGCCATGGGGTGGCTCCTGTCGGGGGAGTCGTCGGTTGGTGATTGGCTCCATGTACCCAGTCTCGAGACGGGCCACACGCGAGCGGAGGCGACCTTTCCCACTAGTCTTCCCCCATGGGCAAGCAGGAAGATTTCGTTCTCCGGGCACTCGAAGAGCGTGACGTCCGGTTCGTCCGGCTGTGGTTCACCGACGTGCTCGGGTTCCTCAAGTCCGTCGCGGTGGCGCCGGCCGAGCTCGAGGGTGCCTTCTCCGAGGGCATCGGCTTCGACGGCTCGGCGATCGAGGGCTTCGCCCGCGTCTACGAGGCCGACATGCTGGCCAAGCCGGACCCGGCCACCTTCCAGATCCTCCCGTGGCGCGGGGAGGGCCCGTCGACGGCCCGGATGTTCTGCGACATCGAGATGCCCGACGGCTCACCGTCGTACGCCGATCCCCGGTTCGTGCTCAAGCGCACGCTGGGCAAGGCCGCCGACAAGGGGTTCACCTTCTACACGCACCCCGAGATCGAGTTCTACCTCTTCAAGGACACCCCCGAGCCGGGCGTCGAGCCGGTGCCGGTCGACCGCAGCGGCTTCTTCGACCACACCGCCCAGTCGATGGGGGCCGACTTCCGTCGTGAGGCGATCACGATGCTGGAGTCGATGGGGATCTCGGTCGAGTTCAGCCACCACGAGGGCGGCCCCGGCCAGCAGGAGATCGACCTCCGCTACGCCGACGCACTCAGCACGGCCGACAACATCATGACCTTCCGGACCGTCATCCGTGAGGTGGCGCTGAGCCAGGGCATCTGGGCGTCGTTCATGCCCAAGCCGTTCACGACCCACCCCGGGTCCGGAATGCACACCCACGTCTCGCTCTTCGAGGGCGACCGCAACGCGTTCTTCGAGGCCGGCGCCGAGTACCAGCTCTCCAAGACGGGCCGTCAGTTCATCGCCGGCATCCTGCGGCACGCCAGCGAGATCAGCGTCGTCACCAACCAGTGGGTCAACAGCTACAAGCGGCTGATCGGCGGCGGTGAGGCCCCGCCGTACATCTGCTGGGGCCACAACAACCGCTCGGCGATGATCCGGGTGCCGATGTACAAGCCCAACAAGGGCCAGTCCACCCGCATCGAGCTGCGCACCCTCGACGCCGCCTGCAACCCCTACCTCGCGTACGCCGTGGTGCTCGCTGCCGGCATGAAGGGCATCGACGAGGGCTACGAGCTGCCCCACGAGGCCGAGGACGACATGTGGTCGCTCACCGAGCGCGAGCGCAAGAGCATGGGGATCGAGCCGCTGCCGAAGAGCCTGTACGACGCCATCGGCATCGCGGAGAGATCGGAGCTGCTGGCCGAGACCCTGGGGGAGCACGTCTTCGACTTCTTCCTGCGCAACAAGCGTGCGGAGTGGGAGGAGTACCGCGGCCAGGTCTCCGCCTTCGAGCGCGACCGGATGCTGCCCGTCGTCTGATGACGCTCGTCATCTACAGCCCCGGGCGGGCCCAGCAGCTGCGGTACCTGCTCTGGACGGGGTTCATCCTTGCCGCCGCGTTCGTGGGGCTGGCGACGTTCATCCTGGTCGCGGGCGGTTCGGCGCGATTCGCGGCGTTCGTCGCCGTCCCGGCGGTCGTGCTGCTGCCGTCGGCGATGATCTCGCTCCGCGCGCTCGAGGAGCGCGGCCGGGCTGCACGGCTGGGCTGCGTCGTCACCGGCGTGCTGCTCATCGCCGTGGGCCTGTTCCTGACCGCCCTGGTGGTCGGGATCCTGCCGTCGATCGTCGGCGTCCTGCTCCTGCTGCTCGCGCTCCTGCCCGACGTCGGCGATCAGGGCTCCAGCCACGAGTCCGCGCGTCAGTAGGTTGACCTCGTGACCGACCGTCCCGTGGTGCTCGTGATCGAGCACGAGCCGGCCTGCCCGCCGGGCCATCTCGGCACCTGGCTGACCGAGGCGGGTGCCGAGCTCGCAGTCTGCCGTCCGTGGGCGGGTGACGAGGTGCCCGAGCTCGGGGCGTACGACGGGTTCCTGGTGCTCGGCGGGTCGATGGGCGCCAACGACGACGCCACCGCGCACTGGTTGGCACCGGTCAAGGAGCGGATCCGCGAGGCGGCCGAGAGCGGGCTGCCCACCCTGGGCGTCTGCCTCGGCCACCAGCTGGCCGCCGTCGCGCTCGGCGGGGAGTCCGTGCCCAACCCGGGCGGTCAGCAGGTCGGCCTGTTCGACGTGGGCTGGACCCCTGAGGCCGCGGGCGACGACCTGGTGGCGCCCCTCGCCACCCCTCGCCGGGGTGTTCAGTGGAACGCCGACGTGGTCACCCGGCTGCCCGACGGTGGCGTCGTGCTCGCCGAGACACCGGCCGGCGAGGTCCAGGTCGCGCGCTTCGGCGCCGCGATGTGGGGCGTCCAGCTGCACCCGGAGGTCGACGAGCCGCTGGTCCGTTCCTGGGCCGAGGGCGACCGTGACGACCACCTGCGGCTGGGCATCGACCAGGGCCGAGCCCTGCGCGAGATCGACGCCGCCCGCGACGAGCTCGACGAGGCGTGGCGACCGCTCGCCGTGCGGTTCGTCGAGCTGGCCGGGCGACGACGATGAGCCGGACCGCCACGAGCAAGGGAGCCCTCTTGCGGCGCGGCTTCGTCGACGCCGATCGCGCCCACGGTCACCTCACCCAGCTCGGCGAGACCGCCGAGCCCCTCCTCGCGATCCTCGGTCGGACCGCCGACCCCGACCTGGCACTGACCGGTCTGTGCCGGCTCGCCGAGTCGCTGGACGGTGGCGAGGAGATGCTCGCCGAGCTCGTCGACGACGAGGGCACGGCGATGCGGCTGCTGTCGGTGATGGGCATGAGCATCGCCCTGAGCGACCACCTCGTCCGGCATCCCGAGCAGTGGCTGGAGCTGACCGACCCGACCCTGGGGTCGACCCGCCCCGCGGCGTACGCCGTCACCGCCGACCTGCTGCGAGCGGTCGGGGCCGACCCCGCGGACGCCCGGCCGGTCGCGACGCTGCCCGACAGCGAGGCGGTCGACGCGCTCCGCGTGGAGTACCGACGGGTCCTGCTGCGGCTGGCCGCCCGCGACCTCGCCCACCACGAGGGAGTCGACGACGTCGCCGCCGAGCTGTCCGACCTCGCCGCCGGCACGCTCGAGGCCGGGCTGGCGATCGCCCGGGCCCGGGTGGGGGAGACGGCGTCGTCCGCCCGGCTGTCCGTGATCGCGATGGGCAAGTGTGGAGGTCACGAGCTCAACTACGTCTCGGACGTCGACGTGATCTTCGTGTTCGAGCCCGCCGAGGGCGCCGACGAGTCGGCAGCCACCCGGGTCGCCTCGCAGCTCGCGAGCCACCTGATGCAGGTCTGCTCGGACCACACCGCCGAGGGCACGATCTGGCCGGTCGACGCGGCGCTCCGGCCCGAGGGCAAGTCCGGTCCGCTCGTGCGGACCCTGGCCAGCCACCGCGGTTACTACGAGCGATGGGCCAAGACCTGGGAGTTCCAGGCCCTGCTCAAGGCGCGTCCGGTGGCGGGCGACCTCGAGCTCGGACGCGCCTACATCGAGATCGTCGAGCCCATGGTCTGGAAGGTCGCCGAGCGCGAGGGGTTCGTCGAGGACGTGCAGGCGATGCGCCGCCGCGTCGTCGACAACATCCCCGCCCACGAGGCGGACCGCCAGCTCAAGCTCGGCACCGGTGGGCTGCGCGACGTCGAGTTCGCGGTCCAGCTGCTCCAGCTCGTCCACGGCCGCGCGGACACGAAGGTGCGGGCCTCCGCCACGCTGAGTGCGCTCGCCGACCTGACCCGCGGCGGCTACGTCGGCCGCGAGGACGGCGAGGCGCTGCACGAGGCCTACGCGTTCCTCCGCACCCTCGAACACCGGATCCAGCTGCACCAGCTCCGTCGTACGCACGTCGTCCCCGACGACGAGGACGCCCTGCGTCGACTCGGCCGATCGATGGGCTTCACCAAGGAGCCCGTGGCCGAGCTCGACAAGGTCTGGCAGCACCACCGCCGTGAGGTCCGCCGCCTGCACGAGAAGCTCTTCTACCGACCCCTGCTGTCGGCGGTCGCGCGGATCCCGGGCGTCGAGGCCCGGCTTTCGCTCGAGGCGGCGGAGCAGCGGCTGGCCGCGCTGGGCTACCTCGACCCGAAGGGCGCGCTGCGCCACCTCGAGGCGCTCACCGCGGGAGTCACGCGGTCCTCCCGGATCCAGCGCACGCTGCTGCCGGTCATGCTCGAGTGGTTCGCGGACGCTCCCGACCCGGACGCGGGGCTGTTCGGGTTCCGCCGGATCAGCGACGCCCTGGGGGACACCCACTGGTATCTCACGACGCTCCGCGACGAGGGCCAGGTCGCCGAGCGACTGGCCCGGGTGTTGGCGACGTCGCGCTACGCGACCACCCTGCTGGAGCGGGAGCCCCAGGGCGTGCGCATGCTCGGCCGGGACCTGACGCCGCTCTCGGCGGAGGCGCTGACGACGGAGATGCTGGCGACGGGGCAGCGTCAGGCCTCGCCCGAGGACGCCGTCCGCGCGGTCCGCGGCATCCGGCGCCGTGAGCTGTTCCGGATCGCGGTCGGGGACCTGCTCGGCGAGATCGACGTCGCCGACGTCGGGGCCGGTCTCTCGCGGCTGACCGACGCCACCCTCGAGGCCACGCTCGACGTGGCCGAGCGCTGGGTGCGGGAGCAGCGAGGCCTCGCCCAGGCGCCGACCCGGATGGCGATCGTCGCCATGGGACGGTACGGCGGGTTCGAGCTGTCCTACGGCAGCGATGCCGACGTCATGTTCGTGCACGACCCGCAGCCGGGGATCGACCAGCACGAGGCCGCGACGTACGCCCAGACGGTCGCCAACGAGCTGCGGCGTCTGCTCTCGCTGCCCGGTGGTGACCCGGCGCTCGAGGTGGACGCGGACCTCCGGCCCGAGGGCAAGCAGGGTCCTCTCGTGCGCAGCCTCGACTCGTACGCCGCGTACTACGCGAAGTGGTCAAAGGTCTGGGAGGCACAGGCGCTGCTGCGCGCCGACGCGGTGGTCGGTGACGAGGACCTGCGCCGCCGGTTCACCGAGCTGGTCGACCCGCTGCGCTACCCGGCCGACGGGCTGAGCCGCGACGACGTCGCGGAGGTGCGGCGGGTCAAGGCCCGCGTCGACGACGAGCGGCTGCCCCGGGGCGCCGACCCCAACACGCACCTCAAGCTCGGCCGCGGCGGCCTCGCCGACATCGAGTGGACGGTCCAGCTGCTCCAGCTCCAGCACGCGGGTGCCGTCCCCGGCCTGCGCACCCCGCGCACCCTCGACGCGCTGGCGGCCGCCGCGGAGGCCGGGGTGCTCGAGGCCGCCGACGCCGAGTGGCTCGCGAAGGCGTGGCGGACCGTCAGCCGGATCCGCAACGCGGTGACCTTGGTTCGCGGCAAGCCGGGGGAGAACCTGCCGCGCGACACCCGCGAGAAGGCTGCCGTCGCGGGCATCATGGGCTACCCGCCCGGCGCATCCGACGAGCTGGTCAACGACTACCTGAAGCACTCCCGGCGTACCCGCGGCGTGGTCGACCGCGTCTTCTGGGGTTAGCGTTCCCCGGCGGGGTACATTCCAAGGACAACCAACCCGTCGCATCGACGCCGCCACGCAGCCGACGACCTCGCCATCGATGGTTCGAGGAGTCGCCATGTCCATCGTCGAAGCCACCGTTGCGGAACCGGCCAACGCCCGCAGCCTCTACACCGACCTCGCCGCCCAGGTGCGCGACAGCGGCCTGCTGGGCCGCCGTTACGCCTACTACTGGCACAAGATCGCCATGGCGGTCGCCGCGTTCGCCGCGATCTGGTTCGGGTTCTTCCTGCTGGGCAACTCGTGGTTCCAGCTGCTGCTGGCGGGCGCCCTCGGCATCCTGTTCACGCAGTTCGGCTTCCTCGGGCATGACGCCGCGCACCGGCAGATCTTCCGTTCCGCCGCGTGGAACGACTGGACCTCGCGGGTGATGGCCGGCTTCGCCGGACTCAGCCACGGCTGGTGGAAGACCAAGCACAACAAGCACCACGCGGCGCCCAACCAGGAGGGCAAGGACCCCGACATCGGTCCGGGCACCCTCGCGTTCACCCCCGCCATCGCCGCCACCCGGCAGACCGGCCTCTCCGGCTGGTTCGTCCGGCACCAGGGCTGGCTCTTCTTCCCGCTCCTGACGCTCGAGGGCATCAACCTCCACGTGGCCAGCGTCAGCCCGCTGTTCAGCCGCGGCTCCTCCCGCCAGCAGCGGATCGAGTCGGCGCTCGTGGCGCTGCGCCTGGCGGCGTACGTCACCGTGCTGCTGCTCGTGCTGCCGCCGGGCAAGGCCGGTGCGTTCCTCGGCCTGCAGTCCGCGGTCTTCGGGTTGTGCCTGGGCGGCTCGTTCGCGCCCAACCACAAGGGGATGCCGATCGTCCCGCCCACGACCAAGATCGACTTCCTGCGCCGGCAGGTGCTGATGTCGCGCAACGTGCGCGGTGGCCCGATGGTCGACTTCGCCCTCGGTGGGCTCAACTACCAGATCGAGCACCACCTGTTCCCGAGCATGCCGCGGCCCAACCTCAAGCGGGTGCAACCCCTGGTCCGGTCCTACTGCGCCCAGCACCAGGTGCGCTACACCGAGACCGGGCTCTTCGAGTCCTACGGCATCGTCGTCGGCTACCTCAACCACGTCGGCCTGCGGGCGCGTGGACCGTTCGAGTGTCCGATAACCGCTCAATACCGCGCCTGACCTCCCTCTAGGGTGGGCCGGGTGACCGACGAGACCTGGGCGCGTTTCCGCGCGGCCGCACGCGACTGCACCGACACCGTCTTCTGGCATCCGATGCGTACGCCGGCCGAAGTGCTGCGCTCCCTCGCCGAGGCCTGCGACGAGCTGGACGTCACCTGGGACCAGTACGCCGCCCGCGGACCGGTCACCCAGCTCGAGGACGAGCTGACCGAGCTGTTCGGCACCGAGGGCGCGGCGTTCTTCCCGAGCGGCACGATGGCCCAGCAGGCCGCGCTGCGGGTCTGGTGCGACCGGTCGGCCACCCGCCGGGTGGCCATGCCCGACATCGCCCACCCGCTGATCCACGAGAGCGACGGCCCCCGCAGGCTGCACGGCTTCGAGGTCGAGCACCTCACCACCGGTCCCCGGGTGGCGACGGCTGCCGACCTGATCGCGATCCCCGGCCGGCTGGGTGCCGTGCTCGTCGAGCTGCCCCTGCGCGACGCCGGGTGCGCGTTGCCGACCTGGGAGGAGCTGACCGAGCTCTCCACGGCGGCCCGGGAGCGCGGTGTGCCGCTCCACGTGGACGGGGCCAGGATCTGGGAGTCGCAGCCGTTCTACGACCGGCCGTTCCCCGAGATCGCGGCGCTGGGCGACAGCATGTACGTCTCCTTCTACAAGGGGCTCGGCGGTCTGGCCGGCGCAGCCCTGGTCGGTCCGTCCGACTTCCTGGCGGAGGCCCGCGTGTGGCGCAGCCGGATGGGCGGGACGATCTTCCGGTCCACGCCCGAGGCGGTCGCCGCCCTGGTCGGGCTGCGCGAGCTGCTGCCGCGGATGGGGGAGTGCCTGGCGTGGGCGCGTTCCCTGGCCGCGGAGCTGCCGGCCGTGGGGATCACGGCCTGCCCGGTCGAGCCCCACACGCCGACGTTCCTGGTGTACGCCGCCGGCGACGAGGACTCGGTGAACGAGCGGATCATCGACGACATGGAGCGGAGCCACCGTCAGCTGGGCGGGCTCTGGATGGCGTCCGAGGAGCCCGGCCGGCTGGTCAGCGAGCTGATGGTCACGGTGCCGGCCCTGGCCCACGACCCGGTGGAAGTGGCGCGCCGGCTCGGCGAGGTGATCCACGGATGATCGACGAGCGACCGATCGACGACGCCCTCCCGACGATGCAGGCCCTGGCCTCGCGCCTGTGGTCGCCCGAGGCCCGGCACCACCCGGGACAGCTCGCGTGGAGCGCCGCCTACGCCCTGCCCGAGGATCTCGACCACGGCCCGGTCGCGACGATCGACGGCACGGCGTGGGCCTGGGCGGAGACCGACGACTGGCTGGAAATCTGTGTCGACCCTGCGGCGCCGGAGCAGGTCGCACCACTGGTCGAGTGGTTCGTCGACCGGTCGTCGGGTCCGGTCGCCACCATGGTCCTGGAGACCGAGGGGCACGTGCTCCGTGGCCTCATGGAGCACGGCTTCGAGGTGGTGGACCAACCGTGGTTCACCCACCACACGCTCGACCTGGCGTGGCTGCCGCAGACCAGCCTGCCCGAGGGGTACTCGGTGCGGGCGGTCGAACCCGGTGAGCACGAGGCCAGGTCGGCGGTGCACCGGGCGGCGTGGTCGGCCACGTCCAAGGTCTCGGCCCCGGCGTACGAACGTCTGATGGACACCCCGCCGTACCGTGCCCGGCTCGACTGGGTCGTCCTCGACGGCGAGGGCGAGATGGTTGCCTCCTGCTTGGTCTGGCTGGACGACGTCACCCGCGTCGCGCTGGTCGAGCCGGTCGGGTGCACCCCCGAGCACCGGGGTCGTGGCCTGGCCGCCTCGGTCTCGATCGCCGCCCTGGCGGCCGCCCGGTCCGCCGGTGCCACGACCGGTCTGGTCTGCCCGCGAGGCGACGACGACTATCCCGTCCCACAGCGGATCTACCGCTCGATCGGCTTCGTCCCCGGCGCGCGGACGTTGACGCTGGCCCTCTCGAGGTAGGCCCAGAGGGTCCTCGACCCCTCACGGTCGGTCGTGAAACCCCAGTGACGGCTCAGCAGGTCGACGATCACCAGGCTGCGGCCGCGGAGGTCGGTGCCCCGGGCGGGGGTGGGCGCGTCGACGGGTGGGTCGTCACGGACGGTCAGGAGCACGCCGTCCCCGCATTCCGAGAGCGTCACGGTGAACGGTGTGCTGGCGTGCAGGATGGAGCTGGTGACGAGCTCGCTCGCCACGAGACGGGCGCTGTCCACCAGGGGGGTCACCCGGTGGTCGACCAGGTGCCGGCAGACGAAAGCACGCGCCCTCGAAGCGCTCAGCGGCACGGCTGGAAGCCTGGTCTCGTGGGACCAGTGGCGGGTGTCGGCCACGCTAGGCGCCGATCACCCTGCCCGGATCTTCATGTCGCCATGCTCCTCCCGTGGGGGCGCCGGGGTCTACGCCCCCGGCGGGTGAGCAGGTCCACCCGGTCATCTCACGCCGGGGCGGGGACCGGGGCGTACTCGAAGACCAGCCGGGCGGGCACGCTGCCCGAGAGGACCGCAGCGAAGGCGTCGTTGACGTCCTCGATGCTGCGCACCTCCGCGATGACGCGCGTCTTGCCGGCCGCGTGGAGGGTGAAGACCTCGGCGAGGTCCTGACGCGTCCCGACGATCGAGCCGATGATCGAGATGCCCTTGATGACGGTCTCGAAGATGGAGAACGACATGGTGGCGTCGTGCGCCGGCAGCGCGACGCAGATGAGCCGACCGCCTCGACGCAGCGACTGGAAGGCCTGCTCGAAGACCTTCGGTGACGCAGCCAGGACGACGGCGACGTCGACCCCGCCGAGCGCCTGGATGGCCGTGACCGGGTCGACGGATGCGGCGTCCACGAGATGTTCGGCACCGAGATCCCTGGCCAGGTCGAGCTTGGCCTGCTCGATGTCGACGGCGACCACGGTCCCACCCATGATCCGGGCGTACTGCACGGCCAGGTGGCCGAGACCGCCGATGCCGAAGATGCCGACCATCTCGGACGGTTGCACCTGCGCGGTCTTGAGGGCCTTGTACGTCGTCAGGCCCGCACAGCTGAGGGGAGCCGCGTCGCGGGAGCTGACGCCGTCAGGGACGGGAACGGCGTACCTCGCGTCGGCGACGGCGTACTCCGCAAAGGCGCCGTCCACCGAGTAGCCACTGTTCTGCTGGCTCTCGCAAAGGGTCTCGCGACCGTCCACGCAGTAGCGGCAGGACCCGCACGCCGACCCGAGCCAGGCGATGGCCACCCGCTCGCCGAGTCGTCGAGCGGTCACGCCGTCCCCGAGGCCTTCGACGATGCCGATGCCCTCGTGGCCGGGCACGAACGGCAGGGACGGCTGGACGGGCCAGTCGCCACCGGCGGCGTGGATGTCGGTGTGGCACAGGCCGCAGGTCTCGAGCCTGACGAGCACCTGCCCTGCCGTGGGTACCGGGATGTCGCGCTCGACGATCTCGAGCGGGGCGGAGAACGAGCTGACGACTGCTGCCTTCATGACCAGACCTTCTGTCCGACGAGGGTCCGTCGGGTGCCCGGCTCGGACGAGTGGGCAGTGCTGACGGTGACCCGCGCCCAACTTCGCAGCGTGCGCCGGTCGGCGGCAGAGGATGTGTGCCCGGGTCGGCGGGACCTACGACCCGCTCAGCCGGTGTACGAGGCCGGCGGCTCGGTCAGGACGCGCAGCGCGAGCTGAGTCGTCGAGGGCACCCCGAGGTAGCCGACCACCCGCTCGACCCGGTCGGAGTCCAGAGGGAGCAGCCCGGGGGTGCCCGGGACCTCGGGCGTCAGGCCGAGGTCGAGGTCGGTGCGTCCCGACATGATCGACAGGTTGAACTCGAAGCGCTCCCGGGCGCCCGTGGCGGTGAGCCGCTTCAGCAGGCCGGCGCCGACGCGGCGCAGGCCCTCCTCCTCGCAGTAGGAGTCGAGCGTCGCCACGAGAGTCGCGCCGTCGCAGTGGTCGATGTCGGCCCAGACCGCCTGCATCGAGCCCATCTGCGACAGCAGGACCGGCGCGGTCTTCTCGCCGATCCCGGGAACGCCCGGAAGGTTGTCGCTGGTGTCGCCGCGCAGGGCGGCGTACTCCAGGTAGTGGTGGGCCGCGATGCCGTACATCGTGTGGAGCCGGCTCGGGTTGAGGAGCGGTGAGGCCGTGACGCCACCGTTGATCAGGCGCAGCACCTGCGTGCGGGCGCTGATGTGGGCGAACGAGTCACGGTCGGAGGTGACGATGACGCAGTTCCACCCGGAACGCTCGGACCACGCCGCGGCCGTCGCGCTGACGTCGTCGGCCTCCAGCCCGCGCGGGGTGACGGTGCGCAGGCCCAGGGCGTCGAGCAGGTCACTGGCCCGCTCGAGCTGGTCGATCAGGACGGGGTCCTTGTCGGGGCGTCCGGCCTTGTACGCCGGGTAGACCTCCTCGCGCACGGACGAAGTCCGGTCGTCGAGCCCGAACACCACGGCGTCGGGGGCGAACTGGTCGATCACCTCGAGGATCTGCCGCAGCATCCCGTGCAGGGCCCACGCGGGGCGGCCACCACGGTCGCGCAGGGCGGACTCGGCGCGCGCGTGGTGGTTGCGGTGGAGCAGTGAGGGCGCGTCGACCGCGAGCAGCAGGCGGGGCGGTCCGGAGATGGTTTCGGAGGTCGGCATGAGGTGGGGCCCACCCTAGAGGGACGCCGAATCGGAACGGACCGGTGTCGTCCTCTAGATTGCGGCTCGTGAGTGCTCAAGCCCCGTCCGCGGTCATCCTGATCCGCGCCGAGAAGTTCGTGCCCAACCCGGCCACCGCCGCCGACAACGCCTTCCAGGCGGAGATCCCCGACGGACAGTCCGCCGAGGAGACCGCCGGGCAGGCGCTGGCCGAGATGGATGCCGTGGCCGATGCCCTGCGCGGGGCCGGCGTACGCGTGCACGTCTTCGAGGACCCGGACCACACCCGGCCGGACAGCGTCTTTCCGAACAACTGGCTCTCCACCCACGCCGGTGGCACGGTCGCGGTCTACCCGATGTACGCCTCCAACCGCCGTCACGAGCGTCGCGCCGATGTCCTGGAGATGCTCAAGTCCAACTACCGGGTCCAGACCATCGTCGACTACTCGGGCCTGGAGCCGGACGGCATCTTCCTCGAGGGCACCGGTGCGATGGTCCTCGACCACGTCTCGCGGGTCGCGTACGCTGCGGTGAGCCACCGCGCCGACACCCACGTCCTCGAGCGGTTCTGCACCGACTTCGGCTACGAGCCGATGGCGTTCGACGCGATCGACTCCGAGGGCGTGCCGGTCTACCACACCAACGTGATCGCCTGCATCGGCACGGACGTCGCGATGATCGCGCTGGGGATGATCCCCGACAATGCCCGCCGCGAGCAGGTCCGCGAGCGCCTGTCCGTCAACGGCCGCAAGGTCGTCGAGCTCACCGAGGACCAGATCCGCGAGTTCGCTGGCAACGCCGTGGAGCTCTGTGGGCGTACGCCGGAGGGCAAGCGGCACTACATCATGGCGATGTCATCCCGAGCCCACCGCAGCCTACGACCCGAGCAGGTCGCGGTGATCGAGGAGTCGTGCACCATCGTCGACGTCGACATCCCGACGATCGAGCTGGCCGGGGGCTCCGTGCGCTGCATGATCGCCGGGGTCCACCTCGACCTCCGTCCTGCCCACGTCGAGCCCGAGCTCACCGAGGCGGTCAAGGCCATCAACGAGGACCACCCGGTCACCGCTGACGGGCGCTACGTCGACAGGCGCGCCGACGCCTGACCAGCTGACATCACCGGAGCCTGTCGGGCGGAGTCACTTGTGGGTCGTGACCACGGCCCGCACGGTGTCGTGCTCGCCGCCTCCCGTCGGGGCAGAGGTGATGCGGAAGGTGAGGCTCGGTTGTCGAGGGAGACGCTGTCGTTGGTCGCACCGCTGCCGACGTGGTCCCAACCTCCGGGGCCCATGGCCACCCCGACGGCGAGCACGACTGACGTTTGTGCGAGTCACGCCGGACACGGCGGCTCAAGCTCGGCCACCTCCGGCCGAGTGAGCCATCCCGGGACACCTGACCAGCGTCGATGCTGAGGGCTCTCGCCGTCCTCGTGACGTCAGCCTCCCTTCATATCGCCAAGAACCAATGGTTCGAATCTCAGAATTCTGGGTAGAAGGCTGGAACGTCCCGCTCAGCGGGACCAAAGGAGTGCGCGATGCTCGGATCTCGCATATTTGCCACCTGCGCGGCGACTGCAGTGGGTGCTGTTTTGCTGGCGCCAGGTGCTTGGGCCCAGGTGCCTGGGACGACGGAAGAGTCCTCGGTGGCGCCAACCATCGGCGCGAACACCTACGAGAATCGGATATTGCGGCAGATCAATCGGCGCCGCGAGGCCCGCGACCGGCCCAAGGTGCGAATCGTGGATGCCTGCCTGGACAGGTACGCCGAGGAGTGGGCAACTGCGTTAGCGGCCAGTGGCCAGCTCGTGCACCGGGACCAAGCCATGATCGTCGCGACGTGCGGGCTCAGTTGGGCAGGGGAGACGTTGGCGCGAGGGTTTGCCACCCCGAAAGCGACCGTGGTGGCCTGGATGCATTCACCGGCCCACCGGGCAGTGATCATGAAACGGCGAGCCAACCGCGCGGGCATTGGTGTGGAGTACGACGCTGATGGCGACGCGTTCGCCGTCTTGAACTTCGGCGACTCACGATGACGCGCGGCCACCCGCCCTACGAGGGGCTCTGCAGGTTCATTCTGGATCGTGCTCTCGAAGATGAGCTGCACCAGCTCCGACGTTCCCACCCAGACCGTGATGTTCTGGATCGCTGCGCGCTGGCTGAGCAGATGGTCCTGCGTACTCGGGGGACCCACTCATGGCGCCACCGGACCTGGCGTACAGCCATGGTGGGCCTGGCTGAGGTGCACGATCGACACGCTGCGTTCCGCCCGGAGTGGCGGCGGCTGACCGGTCTACGCGCAGATCTGGCGTCCTAGCCCGACGATGACCGACAGCTAGAGCCTCCAGCACTGGACGACCCCAACCACGCTCGACACCCACAGCCACCTGTGGCGGGACTCAAGCGACAGCACACGAGCCGCCATCGAAGCGGTGATGGCGGCTCGTGCTCATGCTGTTGCGGACTCCACCGCAAGTCAGCAGTGGTGTCGAATTCAGATGTCGTAATACTGACTGCCGATGGCACCGACGATCAACATCCGGACCTGTCTGCGCCTCGACCGTGGTGCCGATGCGCGAGATCGCCTCGACCACCACATAGACCGAGACGCCGAGCATGAGTAGCGCGGTAGGTTCGGAGACGAATACCTCGCTCGGTAGGAGCCGTAGCTGCGGCGTCCGGTGGAGTCGGGACGGGTGGCGATCTCAGCCTTCAACGCGCGCAGGCGCCCGGCGATGCCGGAGGCCTCCGCGTCAAACTCTGAGTTCGAGCTCTGTGCGCACAAGTGCTATATGTCGTAGTAGAACTCGAACACCGGGTCAAGCACGCCTTGGCCGCCGCTAGCAGCACGACTCGCTTTCTCTCACCCATCCAGGGATGACGACGCCCAACCCTGGCCCGTCACGCAGTCGGGATCTCGAGCCTGGCCGTCGGGTGCCATTCCTGTTCGCGCCTTCTGTCGCAGCGCACCGTTCTGCCGCGACCTGGGACCCTGTCGGACACAGTGTTGCGGCGCCGGACCGTGACCCCGAGGGAGGAGTACTCAGTGGGCGTGCGTGCCGTCCTCGTGCTCGGCCGGGGCGTCCTCGTCATCGACCGGGGTGTTGTTCTGCTTGGCGGGAGCCTCGTCTGCGGGAACCTGGTCGGCGGGGGTCTGCGTCGTGCCGTGGTCATGGGCGGGGGTTTCCATGGTGGTCGCGAGCGCGGACATCCCGACCCAAGTCAGCGCGGTGACCAGGAGGAAGCTGGCACCGAAGAGGCTGAACACATGCCGCCAGCGACCATCGGGGTCCTTGGCGACAAAGGCGGCGTACGACATCAGCATGCCGATGGGGGTCATGGCCGCCGAGCGTTCCGGGAACTGTTCGAAGTGCTGGATCCCACCGCCGAGAAGCCCGACACCGAACGAGAGAAGTAGCGAGAACGTCACGAGGGCAACCGCACGGCGCAGGGTCGGGCGCACGGCGGCGAACACGAACTCGTTGACGATGGTGCCGAGTAGGAAGACCAGGGCGCCGACGATGCAGATCACTGCGTAGACCGGCGGGTCGATGGGGTAGTGCACGACCGCGCCGGCAATCAATGCGGCTCCGACGAAGTACAGCATTGCGCCCACGTAGCGGGCGTAGATCGAGGGTTCCCCGACGCGCTTTCGGCTGACGGGCTTCTCAGGGGCGGCGCGCTTCGAGGAGGGCGCGGTGATGGTGGTGGTGGACATGCTTGTTCCTTCCGAATGCTGAATTTGAGGGCGCGCGTAAGTGAGGCCGGACCAAGGGTCCGGCCAGTCCTGGCCGATGCGGCTCAGCAGCGCAGGATCGAGAGGCGGATCAAACAGGGTGGGTCAGGCGGCCGTAGCCACGACGGGAACCGCGTCCTGACCCCGCGTCGCCGCACCTTGAACAGGAGGTGTTTCGGGTGCGTCAAGGCACCGAGAACAGCGAGCGCGGAGAGAAGCGCACAAAGAATCGCGAGACATAGCTCCGCAGCGCTGTGCCCCTGTGAGCCCCCGTCGTCCTCTGAATCGTGAACCGGCGCGACACTGTCGGTGAGGCCACCGTGGCTGGCATGCGCGTCGTGGCTGACCGGGGCCCCGAGCACCTGGGCGGGCGGGGCGGTAGCGTGTGCCGTCGTTCCGTGCGAGCTGGCGCCGTGCATCACGAACAGACCGAGGAAGAGAAGGGTCCACCCCGCGGCCGCCAGGAGCATGCGCGGTGTACCGCGCAAAGGGATGGGTGTGGACATCTGCTCCACCGTAGGTGAGTGCGGGGTGCGACCTCCAGCGACGCTCCCGAGACATCGATCACGTGTGAATCGCCCTGGGTTGATTGGAGTCTCCATCGTTTGGAAACGAGGATGGACTCATGCCGAAGGACACCACCCCGGGGAAGCCGACGACACGGCGCTACAGCCCGGACGAGAAGGCC
>JBKJUE010000046.1:0-10650 GCA_046590395.1 Nocardioides sp. | reverse complement strand
GGCGACGTAGGCCGACTCGGCGGCCCGGGGGCTGGCCAGCAGGGCGAACCACTCGGCCTGGCTCAACGCCTGCTCGATGGTCGACCAGAGTGCGACGTTGGCCGACATGGACGCGTCGTCGCGGAAGACCCGCACCGCCCGCAGGGCGTACCACGGTTTGGCGAACCGTTCGACTGCGCCCTGCAGGTCCACCGCGAGGCCCGAGGAGGCGCGGCGGGAGTAGGAGATGAAGGCGTCGAACCCGGCGGCCACCGGATCAGGGTAGTGAGTGGAGACCCTGCGGGTGCGCGTCCGAGGATTTCTTACCGACAGCGCAGATGTACCGCGCCGGCTACGAGGGCTTGTGCCGCGGCTTCTTCTTGAAGCCGCCCTGCCCGCGGTCGTCGCGCGAGCCGCGCTCCTGCGGGCGGCCGCCGTCGGTGCGCAGCTCGATCAGCTTGCCGGAGATCCGGGTATGGGAGAGCTTCTCCTCCGTGCCGGGCGGCAGCTCGGCGGGCAGCTCGACCAGCGAGAAGTCGGGGCGGATCGAGATCGCGCCGAAGTCGCGGCGGCTGAGGCCGCCCTCGTTGGCGATGGCGCCGACGATCTGGCGCGGCTCGACCTTGTGCCGCTTGCCGACGTTGATCCGGTACGTCGCCATGCCCTCGGACGGTCCGGTGCGCTCGGGGCGGGGACCGCTGCTGCGGGCCGGGCGCTCGCGGTCGCCACCGGGGCGGTCTTCGCGCTGCTGGCGGACCGGGCGCTCGGCTGCCGGGTCGAGCAGAAGCGGGGTGTCGCCCTGCATCACCACGGCCAGGGCGGCGGCGACGTCGGCCTCGGGCACGTCGTTGGCCTTCACGTAGTGGGCCACGATGTCGCGGAACTGGTCGATCCGGGGGGTCTGGGTCAGCGCCTGGGTGATCGCGTCGTCGAACCGCGCCAGTCGGGTGGTGTTGACGTCGTCGACCGTGGGCAGCTGCATCTGGGTGAGCGGCTGGCGGGTGGCCTTCTCGATCGCCTTGAGCAGGTAGCGCTCGCGGGGAGTCACAAAGGAGATCGCGTCGCCGCTGCGACCGGCGCGGCCGGTGCGGCCGATCCGGTGCACGTAGGACTCGGTGTCGGTGGGGATGTCGTAGTTGACGACGTGGCTGATCCGCTCGACGTCGAGCCCGCGGGCGGCGACGTCGGTGGCGACGAGGATGTCGAGCTTGCCCGACTTGAGCTGGTTGACGGTCCGCTCGCGCTGCGCCTGGACGACGTCACCGTTGATCGCCATCGCGGAGAAGCCGCGGGCGCGCAGCTTCTCGGCCAGGGTCTCGGTCTCGTGCTTGGTCCGGACGAAGACGATCATGCCCTCGAAGTTCTCGACCTCGAGGATCCGCGTGAGGGCGTCGACCTTCTGCGGGTAGGACACCATCAGGTAGCGCTGCGTCGTGTTGGCCGACGTGGTGGTCTTGTTCTTGACCGTGATCTCTTCGGGGTTGTTCAGGTACTTCTTCGAGATCCGTCGGATCTGCGCCGGCATGGTCGCGGAGAAGAGCGCGACGTTCTTGTCTTCCGGGGTGTCCGCGAGGATCGTCTCGACGTCGTCGGCGAAGCCCATGTTGAGCATCTCGTCGGCCTCGTCGAGCACCAGGAAGCGGAGCTCGGTCAGGTCGAGCGTGCCCTTCTCCAGGTGGTCCATGATCCGGCCGGGGGTGCCGACGACGATGTGCACGCCGCGGCGCAGGGCGCTGAGCTGAACGCCGTACCCCTGGCCGCCGTAGACCGGGAGGACGTGGACGCCCTTCATGTGGGAGGCGTACTTCTCGAAGGCCTCGCAGACCTGGAGCGCGAGCTCACGGGTCGGCGCGAGGACCAGCGCCTGCGGGGTCTTCTGCTTGAGGTCGAGGCGGGACAGGATCGGCAGCGCGAAGGCCGCCGTCTTGCCGGTGCCGGTCTGGGCGAGGCCGACGACGTCGCGGCCCTCGAGCAGCGGCGGGATGGTCGCGGCCTGGATCGCGGACGGGGTCTCGTAGCCGACGTCGCGCAGCGCCTTGAGAACTCCGTCGGCGAGACCGAGGTCGTCGAAGGAGATCGGGGGGGTCGGTGACTCGTCAGACATGGTGTCCACGGTAGGGGTTCGCGGCCCCGGGTGGTGATTCGTCGTCGCGGCGATGTCCGTCACTCCACCGTGACCGACTTGGCCAGGTTGCGGGGCTTGTCGATGTCGTGACCGAGGTGCCGGGCGGCGTGGAAGGCGAGCAGCTGCAGGGGCAGGGTCAGCAGGATCGGGTCCAGCTCGCGCTCGTTGCGGGGTACGGCGACCCGGGTCGCCGTCACGTCGCCGAGGTCGACGTCGTCGTGGGTGACGACGACCAGCGGCCCGCCCCGGGCGGCGATCTCGTGGAGGGCACCGACGTTGCGGTCGGTCAGCTCGTCGTGCGGCACGACGGCGACGGTCGGCACGTCCTCGGAGATCAGCGCCAGCGGGCCGTGCTTGAGCTCGGAGGTCTGGTAGGCCTCGGCGTGCCGGTAGGAGATCTCCTTGAACTTCTGCGCGCCCTCCCGCGCGACGGGGAAGCCGCGGACCCGGCCCACGAAGAAGAGGCTCTCGGCCTCGGCGAGGCCGGTCGCGATCGCGGCGAGCTCGTCCTCCCGCGCGAGGACCTCGGCGATCTGTCCCGGGAGCGCCTGGAGCCCGGCGACCAGCCGCTTGCCGTCGGCGATCGAGAGGTCGCGGACCCGGCCGAGCTGCAGCGCCAGCAGTGCGAAGCCGATGAACATGTTGGTCAGCGCCTTCGTCGACGCGACCGCCACCTCCGGCCCGGCATGGAGGTAGATGCCGCCGTCGCACTCCCGTGCGATGGCGCTGCCCACGACGTTGACCAGGCCGATGACGCGGCCGCCCTTGCGGCGTACCTCCTGGACGGCGAGCAGGGTGTCGATGGTCTCGCCGGACTGGCTGACCGCCACGTAGAGGGTGTCCGGCTCGATGACCGGGTCGCGATAGCGGAACTCGCTGGCGGCCTCGGCGTCCGCCGGGATCCGGGCCAGCTCCTCGATCAGCGACGCCCCCATCTGACCGACGTAGTACGCCGACCCGCAGCCCAGGATCTTCACCCGCCGGATCGCACGGGTCTGGCGCGCGTCCATGTTGAGGCCGCCCAGGTGCGCAGTGCCGAAGCGTTCGTCGAGCCGGCCGCGCAGCACCCGCTCGGCGGCGTCGGGCTGCTCGAGCATCTCCTTGCGCATGAACGACGCATGGTCGCCTGCGTCGTACGCCGCCGGGTCGACGTCGACCGTCGTGGCCTCCTTGCCGGTGGTCGTGAGGTCCTCGCGGAAGGTGGTGAAGCCGGTGCTCGTGACGGTGGCCAGCTCGCCGTCGTCGAGGTGGGCGACGGTGGTCGTATGCCGCACGATCGCCGCGAGGTCGGAGGCCACGAACATCTCCCGGTCGCCGACGCCGACGATGAGGGGGCTGCCGTTGCGGGCGACGACGAGCCGGTCGGGGAAGTCGGCGTGCACGACCGCGATCCCGTAGGTGCCGTCGATCGCGGCCAGCGCGTCCCGGACCCGGCCCTCGAGCGTGTCGGCGGTCGACGACGCGACCAGGTGCGCGATCACCTCGGAGTCGGTGTCGGAGACGAGGTCGACGCCGTCGTCGGCCAGCCGCTTCCGCAGGGCGGCTGCGTTGTCGATGATCCCGTTGTGGACCACCGCCACCCGGCCGTCCGTGTCGGTGTGCGGGTGCGCGTTGACGTCGTTTGCGGGGCCGTGGGTGGCCCAGCGGGTGTGGCCGATGCCGACCTTGCCGGCGAAGCGCTTGGGCAGGCTGTCGGTGAGGTCACGGACCCGGCCGGCCCGCTTCGCGACCTTGACGCCGCTGCCGGCCAGGACCGCGACCCCGGCCGAGTCGTAGCCCCGGTGCTCGAGCCGGGTCAGGCCCTCCAGCAGCAGGGGGGCGGCCTGCTGGCCGCCGACGTAGCCGACGATTCCGCACATGGTCGTGGTGTCCTATCCGTAGACGAGGCGGCGCAGCTGCCGCTCGGTGAGGGCGGGGGCGGCGACCACGCGGTCGGCCAGCTCCTCGGCGATCCGGGCGAAGATCTCGGGGTTCTTCGCGCCGTGGGTCTTGAGGTGGGCGTGGCGGCGGCGGACGTAGTCCTCCACCGGCTCGGCGTGGAAGGCGACGACGTCCTCGACGACGCGCGCGGCCTCCGCAGGACTCAGTCCGGTGCTGGCGACGACGCGTTCGACCAGTTCCGACTCCATCTCCATGGCTCGATGGTGGCCCGTGGACGACCCAATGGCAACTTCCTGCCCGATTTCGGGCAGGATCGTCGGATCGACGATTCCTTGCGCTGCGAGGGAGCGTCTCTAACCGGATCCACGCTCCAGGACCTACCAGGTGGAGGACGCGGGCCGATTTCGCTGGAATGCGGACATCCCGGTGGGGCAGCGGTAGTCTGGGTGAACACGAGATGAACGGGAGGTGTCGCATGCGCGACGTCAACATCGCACGGGACGCCCGACCGTCCCTCACCTGGGTGCCCGTGGTCGACGCCCGCGGCCGGACCCACATGGAGGCCCACTGGAGCGTGACCACGCCCGCGACCCTCACAGCACCGGTCACCGCCGACCACCACGCCGCCTGACCAGCACCCGCGTGCCGTGACCGCCCCGTCATGATGGGCACATGACGGCACCGCTGGCCCCCCTGGCCCTGCTCGACACCGAGTCCCTCATCGGCGACGAGGACCGCGCGATCCGCGACACGGTCCGGTCGTTCGTCGACGACCGGCTCCGACCGGAGATCGCCGGCTGGTACGAACGCGCCGACGTGCCGGTGCGTGACCTGGCCCGCGAGTTCGGCTCGATGGGGCTCCTCGGGATGCACCTCACCGGCTACGGCTGCGCCGGCACCAGCGCCACGGCGTACGGCCTGGCCTGCCTGGAGCTCGAGGCCGGCGACTCGGGACTGCGCTCGATCGTGTCCGTCCAGGGGTCGCTGGCGATGTTCGCGATCTGGAAGCACGGGTCCGACGAGCAGAAGGACGCCTGGCTCCCGCGGATGGCCACGGGCGAGGCCCTCGGCTGCTTCGGCCTGACCGAGCCCGACTTCGGCTCCGACCCCGGCGGGATGCGCACCCGCGCGCGCAGGGAAGGCACCGACTGGGTCCTCGACGGCACCAAGATGTGGATCACGAACGGCTCGGTCGCGGACGTCGCGGTGGTCTGGGCCCGCACCGACGAGGGGATCCGCGGCTTCGTCGTCCCCACGGAGACCGCCGGGTTCTCCGCCCCGGAGATCAAGCAGAAGATGTCGCTGCGGGCGTCGGTCACCAGCGAGCTCGTGCTCGACGGCGTCCGCCTTCCTGCCGCCGCGATGCTCCCCGGGGCCGCCGGCCTGTCCGGGCCGCTGTCCTGCCTGACCGAGGCCCGCTTCGGGATCATCTTCGGCTCCCTCGGCGCGGCCCGCGACTGCCTCGAGGCCACCATCGCCTACACCCGCGAGCGCGACATCTTCGGCAAGCAGCTCGCGGCGTACCAGCTCACCCAGGCGAAGCTCGCGGACATGGCGGTCGAGCTCGGCAAGGGCATGCTGCTCGCGCTCCACCTGGGCAAGCTCAAGGACGAGGGCCGGCTGGACCCCGCGGCGATCAGCGTCGGCAAGCTCAACAACACCCGCGAGGCGATCGCGATCGCGCGCCAGTGCCGCACCCTCCTCGGCGCCGCCGGCATCACGCTGGAGTACCCGCTCATGCGGCACGCCAACAACCTCGAGTCGGTGCTGACCTACGAGGGCACGTCGGAGGTGCACCAGCTGGTGATCGGCCAGGCGCTCACCGGGGAGTCGGCGTTCCGCTGAACGGCGACCCCGTCGTACGACGGAGCCAGGCCAGGCCGAGGAACGGCAGCACCACCGGCACGAAGCCGTAGCCGCTGCCGAAGCCCGACCACACCGTGTCGTCGGGGAAGAGCTCCGGGTCGAGCACGGTCAGGGTGCCGACGACCAGCACGCCCACGAGCTCCACACCGACGGCCAGCCAGGCGAGCCGGGTCGTGGTGGATCCGGGCTTCGCCAGGCACCAGGTCGCCACGATGTAGAGGACGGCGGCGAACGCCGACAACCCGTAGGCGAGGGGCGCCTCCTCGGCCTTCTGCGCCAGCTGCACGCTCGACCGGCCCGTGGCCGAGAGCGCGAAGATGCCGTACACGAGGACCAGGATCCGGCCGAGGCCAACATCGGTGCGACCGGACCGCTCCGCCGGCTCAGGCACCGGGCGCCGTCCAGATCTGCTCGATCCTCAGGATCAGCACCGGCACGACGAGGCCCACGACGATGAGCGCTGCCGTGCCCGCCCGGCTGGGCTCGCCGAGCGCCCAGACGGTCGCGGCGGGGAGGAACAGCAGCGCGCCCAGCAGGTAGCCCACGAACACGACCGCGTTGACCCCCGGGTTGTCGGAGGCGACCTGGACGGTCCCGGCGACGGCCTGCACGAGCAGGCCGAGCTCCAGGACGGCCAGCACCACGAGCAGCAGCCGGTCGGCGAGCCGGTCGAGGGCGACGTACACCGCCGCGAGGGCTGCCAGCAGCAGCGAGCCCGCGATCAGGCCGGTCTGGAGGGGGTCGATCATCGCCGCGATCCTAGGGGCAGGTCGCTGTGACCCAGCCCACAGGGCGTCGGGAATGAAAGCGGACCTCGGTCCGTTTAGACCATTGAAGATTCAACGAACCCCGACTACTGCCAGGAGCAAACATCATGGGCTTCTTCTCCAGCCGCAAGAGCACGACCGCCGTTCTCGAGCCGACCTTCGACGCCGGTACCTCCGCCACCGACGACGTCTCCGGCGAGTACACCCTCGACGTGACCCACTCCCGCCTCGGCTTCTCTGCCCGCCACGCGATGGTCACCACCGTCCGCGGCGCGTTCCCGGCCTTCGAGGGCACCGCGACCATCGACGCCGCGAACCCCGCCGGCTCCAAGGTCGACCTCACCATCGACGTCGCCAGCGTGAGCACCGGCACCGCGGACCGCGACGGCCACCTGAAGTCCGGCGACTTCTTCGACGTCGAGACCTACCCGACGATGACCTTCACCTCGACCTCCGTCGAGCGCGAGGGTGACGAGTGGGCCGTCACCGGCGACCTCACCATCAAGGACGTCACCAAGCCCGTCACGATCCTCTTCGAGGAGACCGGCTCGGCCCGCGACCCCTTCGGCAACCTGCGCGTCGGCTTCGAGGGCGCGACCACGGTCAACCGCAAGGACTGGGGGCTGACCTGGAACACCGCGCTCGAGACCGGTGGCGTGCTCGTCTCCGAGAAGATCAAGCTCGAGTTCGACGTCTCGGCGATCCGCAACGCCTGAGTCCCGCCGGAACGGGGCCGTCCAGTAAATGGGCGGCCCCGTTCCGCATTTCCTGCTTCCATTTCTCACATGCCTGCATCACTCCAGCTCCCGGCCGGGCTCACGGAGCGGCCGCTCGTCGCGACGGACGCGTCCGCCATCACCGCTGTCGTCGCCGCCGAGGAGCTCGCCGACGTCGGCGAGGTCGTGATCGAGCTGGCCGACGTGCTCGCCGACTACCAGCGGCCGGGGTACGACGTGTCCGGCCACTCCGTCGGCGTCTTCGAGGGGCACGCGCTGGTGGCGTTCGGTGAGGTCGGGTGGATCGTCGACCGCGCCGAGGTCGCCGTCCACCCCGACCACCACGGGCGCGGCATCGGGACCCAGCTCGAGCGCTGGATCCGCGAGAAGGCCCAGGAGCTCGGCGCCACCGAGGTGGGGCAGCCGGTGCCGGAGGGGTCTGCCGGCGACCGGCTGCTGGAGTCGCTCGGCCACCACGTGCGCTGGACCAGCTGGGTGCTGGAGCTGCCCGAGGGGACGACGATTCCCGACCGCCCGCTTCCCGAGGGGTACGCCGTGCGCCCGGCCGAGGAGTCCGAGCACGAGGCCTGCTGGACGGTCCAGGAGGACGCGTTCCTCGAGTGGGCCAACCGCGGGCGCGACACGTTCGAGGAGTGGCAGGCCCACACCGTGCTCCGGCCCGGCTACGAGCCGTGGCACCTGCGAGTCGTGACCGACCCGGCCGGCGAGGTGGCTGCGATGGCGCTCGTCCAGACCAACGCGCCCGCCTGCTACATCGCCCGGCTGGCCACCCGGCAAGACCAGCGCGGCCGGGGTCTGGCCCAGGCGCTGCTCGTCGACTCCTTCCGCGCCGGCGCCGAGCACGGCGCTCCCCGGGCCGAGCTCTCGACGGACTCCCGCACCGGCGCCCTCGGTCTCTACGAGAAGGTCGGCATGGTCGTCACGTCCGTCTGGGTGAACCGGGCGATCGCCCTGTAGCGGTTGGTTCACGATCGCCTCGCCCTGGGCGTCCTCGTCGTGGCCACGGTCCTCGTCCTGTTCATGACCGGTCGTGGCCATGCGTGGGGTCGGGTCAGCCCTCGTCGACCGTGGTGACCACCCTGGTCACCGACGGTCGCTTCGGCGTCGAGGAGAAGCCGAACCGGCACGGCGGGTCCACGGGCGCGAGCGTGCCGAGGTCACGGCCGTCGAACGAGCCCGCCAGCGAGGTGACCGCACGCACGTCCGTGGCGCCGTACCACTCGCGCCGGCCCTCGCGGGCGACGCCGCGGGTGCGGACACCCCGCAGGAACACCCGGGCGAGCGGGTCGGTGAGCGTGCACCAGGCCGGCGACTCGGCGAGCCGAGCCGGGACAGCCCGCAGCGCGACACCCAACGACGTACGTCGGCCCACCACGAGGTCGAGCGACAGCGAGGGTGACCGGACCACCCACCCGTCGGGATCCACGACCACCGTGAACGGCTCCACCCGAATCTCGTCGAAGACGTACGTCGCGGAGATGAGGTCGGCAACCTCCTGGCGGGTCGCCAGCAGCAACCGGTGCCCGGAGGCGGTCTCCACCATCGCGTCGGAGAACGGACCGAGCGGCGTCGTCGGCCAGTGACCCACGACCACGCGCACCCCCGATGTCGACCCGGCGCCCGCGATGAAGCCGCGGAAGCGCGAGCGCGTCACGGGCGGGCCCGGCGGAACGGCACCGGCGGCTGGCTCATCGGGTTGGCCGCCGCCACCTCGTCCATGGCATCCAGCATGTTGCGCACGTTGGACAGCAGTCCGCCGTACACCGGCCACAGGTGACGCGTCGACGTCTCCCGCTCGACCCGACCGGCCAGCTCGTCCAGCTGGCCGTGGCACTCGCTGATCGGCTCCGGCGCGGCCTCGATGATCGCGTGCCCGGCTGCGCGCAGGGCCGCGACGTACCCGTCCCGGAACGTCCCTTCCCACCTCTCGTCGTCGATCAGGCCGCGGGACAGTCCGGTCTCAAGCCCGTCCGCCATGTCCACCAGCAGCCGGCCGATCCGGTTGTCCAGGGCGTCCATGGCGGCGATCGTCGTCCGCCGGTGCAGCGGCGGCCAGACGAGCAGGTTCACCACCATCCCGACCAGCACGCCGATGCCGGTGTCCGCCAGTCGTGAGAGCAGCACCATGTCGTCGTCCGAGAAGCCCGTCGTGAGCACGATCAGCGCCGTGGCCGCGACCGTGATCCGTTCGTCGCCGAACCACCGGAACGCGCCGACCAGGAGGCCGAGCAGAAGGACCACCGACACGGCCGTCGCGTCGAGGCCGAGCACGTTCCCGACCGCCCACGCCAGGAGCACGCCGCCGACGGCGGCCGCCACCTGGCGGACGCCCTGGGACACCGTCCGGTAGACGGTGGAGTGCACGACCAGCAGCGCCGCCCACGGCGCCAGGAAGGACTGGGGCAGGCCGAACAGCCGGGTCGCGATCAGCCAGGCGATGACCGCGGCGGCCGCGGTCTTCACCAGCTGGATGACGTCCGCCCAGAAGACGGGGTCGTCCCGCTTGGCGCGCGCCCACGAGCCCAGGCGGTGCCCGGTCATGCCGGCCTCCCTCTGCGCCCTCCAGCGCGTCCCTCCGGTGCTGCTCTCCCGTGCAGCCCTACCGGATAGGTGCCCCGGAGACGGCCCGCGCAATCACCAGGCGCTGGATCTCCGACGTGCCCTCGAAGATCGTGTAGATCTTCGCGTCGCGGGCCATCCGCTCGACGGGGTACTCGCGGGTGAACCCGTTGCCGCCGAGGATCTGCATCGCGCGCTCGGTCACCTTGACCGCGGTCTCCCCGGCGAAGAGCTTGGACATCGAGCCCTCGGCCTGCTCGAAACGCTTGCCCTGGCCGGCCATCCACGCCGCCCGCCAGACCAGCAGCCGCGAGGCCTCGATCGACGTGGCCATGTCGGCGAGCATGAAGGCGATCCCCTGGTTCTCGATGATCGGCTTGCCGAACTGCTCGCGGGTCTTCGCGTAGTCGAGGGCCACCTCGTAGGCCGCACGCGCGATGCCGATCGCCTGGGCGCCGACCGCGGGACGGGTGCGCTCGAAGGTCGCCATCGAGGCGTTGCCGCTCGAGCTCGCGCCCTCACGGGCCCGCGCCATGCGCGCGTCGAGTTTCTCCTTGCCGCCGAGCAGGCAGCGGCCGGGCACGCGCACGTTGTCGAGGACGACCTCGGCGGTGTGGGAGGCGCGGATGCCGTGCTTGGCGAACTTCTGGCCCTGGGACAGGCCCAAGGTGTGAGGAGGTACGACGAAGCTGGCCTGGCCGCGGGTGCGCAGGTCGGGGTCGACCACGGCGGTGAC
>JBKJUE010000062.1:0-12141 GCA_046590395.1 Nocardioides sp. | reverse complement strand
CTCACCAATGCCTTTCCCGCCGGCGGCGGGAGTAAGAAGCAGTGCCTCGCTCGAGGCGAGGGGCGCGGCCACGAGGGCTGCGCGGGAGCCCGAGGTAAGACTGGACGGGCTGCTTGATGGCGACACTAGCGGGTGTGGTGTCCGGTGTGTGAATCCTCAACCGGCCCGTCGGGCGCTATGTGAACGAGAGCACACCGTCGTCGATCCGGTCGCGGCGGATCGACCGGACGTCGTACAGGTAGTTCTGGCGGAGCCGCCAGGGGTCGCGATCGCCCTGCTGGGGCAGGAGATCCAGGGACCGCTGGATGTAGCCGGAGGACAGCGGCATGAACGGCGTCGGGCGCACGGCGGGATCGGGAACGGCGCGCACCTCGCGGTGGCCGTGCTCGTCGAGGTGGGCCAGCAGCCGGCAGACGTAGTCGGCGACCAGGTCGGCCTTCAGGGTCCAGGAGGCGTTGGTGTAGCCGATCGTGAACGCGAAGTTGGGGACGCCGCTGAGCATCAGCGCCTTGTAGGCCATGGTGTCCGCGACGTCGACCGACGCATCGTCGACGGTCAGCTCGATCGCACCGAACGGCTTGAGGTTGAGCCCGGTGGCGGTGACGACGAGGTCGGCCGCGAGCTCCTCGCCGGACTGCAGCCGGACGCCGCTCTCGGTGAACGTGTCGATGGTGCCGGTGACGACCGAGGCCGTGCCGTGCCGGAGCGACCGGAAGAGGTCGCCGTCCGGGACGAAGCACAGCCGCTGGTCCCACGGGTCGTAGTGCGGCTTGAAGTGGGTGTCGACGTCGACCTCCGGCGGCAGCTGCTTCAGCGCCGCCCTGCGGATGGCCTTCTTGACCAGGGCAGGGCGCCGCTGGCTGAGCTGGTACGCCGCGATCGCGACCAGGATCGCCTTCCACCGCACGATCGGGTAGCGCACCCTGCCGGGCAGCCAGGAGAGCCGACGGGCGAGCGGGTCGCGGGCCGGCAGGCTGAGGACGTACGTCGGAGAGCGCTGCAGCATCGTCACGCTGGCCGCGGTCTCGGCCATCGCCGGGACGAGGGTGACGGCGGTGGCCCCGCTGCCGATCACGACGACGCGCTTGCCGGCGTGGTCGAGGTCCTCGGGCCAGTGCTGCGGGTGGACGACCTGCCCGTCGAACCGCTCGATCCCGGGCAGCTGGGGCGTGTAGCCCTGCTCGGTGTCGTAGTAGCCGCCGCAGCACCAGAGGAAGCTCACGGTCATCTGCTCGGTCTCGCCGTCGTGGTCGACCTCGACCCGCCAGCGGGCGTCCGCGGAGTCCCAGTGGGCAGCGACGACACGGCGCCCGTAGCGGATGAGCCGGTCGACGTCGTACTCGCGGGCGACGGTGCGCAGGTAGTCGAGGATCATCGGACCGTCCGCGAGTGCCCGGTCGCCCTCCCACGGCCGCCAGTGGTAGCCGAACGTGAACATGTCCGAGTCGGACCGGATGCCCGGGTAACGGAAGACGTCCCAGGTGCCGCCGCTCGCGTCGCGGGCCTCGAGGACGGCCACGGACCGGCCGGGGTGCTCGACGCTGAGCCGGCACGCCGCCCCGATGCCGGACAGGCCGGCGCCGACCACCAGGACGTCGACGTGCTCGGGGGTGCTCACGCCGGGAACCCTAGCGGGGGTGAGGATCCGGACCGGGTCAGTCCTCGGGGTCCGGCACCATGTGCAGCCACGGCCGGTGCAGCCGGAACGACCGCCCGGTGACCTCGGTGGGGGTGATCTCGACGACGTTGTACTTAGGGTTGTCCACCCACGGTCGCAGCGGGAGGTTGTCGGCGCGGTGGGCACTGGCCTCGTCGAGCAGCTCGGCGGTACCCCGGAGGACGACGCTCCAGGCGGTGTTCTCGTCGTGCTCGTCGATCTCGAACACGACGTCGCCGTGCATCACGACTCCGAGCAGCTTGCTGCCCTCGGCCGTGCGGAAGAGCAACGTCTCGTCGTCGACCGTGTAGTTGATCGGCACGATGTGCACCTGGTCGAGCAGGTGGAAGCCGAGCCGGCCGAGCTCGTGGCTGCGGAGCAGCTCCCAGCACTTCTCGTCGGTCAGCACGGTGACCTGGTCGCTGTTCATGTCGACCTCCTCGCCCTCGTCGTTGCCTCGACGGTAGGCATGCGGAAGGCGGAGGGGCAGGGCCGAAGGTCCCCGGATCAGCGGGCGTAGAGCTCCACGAAGCGCTCGAGCAGCCGCGGCGGCTCGGTGACCACCGAGGCGCGTGCCAGCCGCATCAGCTCGTCCGCCTCCGGCGGGTCGAAGTAGCCGTGGTGCCGGTAGGTGTCGATCCGGAGGCACAGCCCGTCCCGGTCGAGCTCGGGGTGGAACTGCGTGGCGTAGACGTTGCGGCCGAGCCGGAACGCCTGCACGGGGCAGGCCTCCCCGCCCGCCAGCAGGACGCCACCCTCGGGAAGCCGGGTGACCGCCTCCTTGTGGCCGAGGAACACGTCGAAGCTCTCCGGCAGCGCCCCGAAGAGCGGGTCGGCCGCCCCGGCCTCCGTCTGCCGGACGGTCACAGCGCCGATCGGTTCGCCGTACGTCCGGTCGACCAGTCCGCCCTGGAGCGAGCCGAGGGTGCCGATGCCGTAGCAGGCGCCGAAGAACGGGAAGTCCTCGGCGACGGCGGCCAGCGCCAGCTCGTGCAGCTCCCCCTCGACCCGCTGCTGGACCGGTGTCTTCAGCTCGGCCGGGTCGCTGATGTTGAAGGGTCCGCCACCGAGGATCACGCCGGACCAGTCGCCGAGGTCCCAGTCGCCGAGCGGATCCTGCTCCAGGCGGCGACGGCGTACGTCGCGCTCCTCGAGGCCGGTGAACCGCAGCACGGCGGCGTACTCGTCGTCGGCGGCGGCCTCCTCGGCGCGGGTGCCGAGGAACA
Organism: Nocardioides sp.; assembly: GCA_046590395.1. Taxonomy (GTDB): domain Bacteria; phylum Actinomycetota; class Actinomycetes; order Propionibacteriales; family Nocardioidaceae; genus Nocardioides. The sequence goes on along the minus strand of JBKJUE010000062.1, from coordinate 9,258 downwards.
GGAACGGTCTCACGCGGTCATGCTGTCAGGCCGTTCAGACCTGGACCGCGGCGCCGCTGTCGATGAGGGCGTCGACCGCGTCGATGCCCCAGGCGATCAGGGCCTCGCGGGTGTGACTGCCGGCCTCCGGCGACGGGGGCAGGCCGAGGCTGGACTCCGTCCGCGAGAACCTCGGCGCGGGGGCCGGCTGGACCATGCCGTCCCGCTCGACGAAGACCCCGCGGGCCTTGAGGTGCGGGTGGTCCTTGGCCTCGCTGATCGGGATGATCGCGGCGACGCAGGCGTCGGTGCCCTCGAAGAGCCCGGCCCACTCGGACTGGGTCCGGCTGGCGAACCGCTCGGTGATCAGGGCGCGCAGCTCGTCGGCCTTGTCGCCGTCGAACCGGTCGGGTGCCGTGTCCTGGATACCCAGCAGCTCGACGAAGACGTCGTAGAACTGGGGCTCGAGCGCGCCGACGGACATGTGCTTGCCGTCGGACGTCTCGTAGATGTCGTAGTAGGGGACGCCGCCGTCGAGAAGGTTGGCAGCACGCTCCTCCTTGAACGTCCCGGCGGCGAGGAAGGCCGCGGTCATCGTGTTGAGGTGGGCGGTGCCGTCGACGATCGCGGCGTCCACGACCTGCCCCTCGCCGCTGACCCGGGCCTCGAGCAGGGCGGCGAGCAGGCCGATGACGAGGTATGCCGACCCGCCACCGAAGTCGCCGACCAGGTTGGTCGGGAAGTGGGGGCGGCTCTTGTCCTGGCCGAGCCCGTGCAGCGCTCCGGTGATCGCGATGTAGTTCATGTCGTGCCCGGCGGCCTGTGCCAGTGGACCGTCCTGGCCCCAGCCGGTCATCCGGCCGTAGACCAGCCTCGGGTTGACGGCGCGGCAGTCCTCAGGCCCGAACCCGAGCCGCTCGGCGACCCCCGGCCGCATCCCCTCGACCAGCAGGTCCGCGTCCCGGACCAGGTCGAGGACGGTGGCGACGGACTGGGGGTTCTTCAGGTCGAGCGCGACGCTCGGACGCCCGCGGTTGAGCAGGTTGTGCGGACCACCGGCCAGGAACTGGCCACCGGGGCGTTCCACCCGGATCACGTCGGCGCCCAGGTCGGCGAGGATCATGCAGGCGTGCGGCCCGGGACCGATCCCGGCGATCTCGACGACCTTGACGCCGCGCAGCGGACCCGTGCCCTGACCGAGTTCGTAGCTCATGGCGCCGATCCTGACAGGTCGCCAGGAGAATGTGACCTCAGGGCTCCCGGCAAGGGCTCGGACAGCCCTCAGGTCACATCCTGGCCGGCCCGGGGGCGGTCAGGCGCCGGGTTCGAGGATCCGGCGCAGGAACTGGCGGGTGCGTTCCTCGCGCGGCTCGGTGAAGATCTGCTCGGGCGTGCCCTGCTCGAGGATCCGGCCGTCGTCGAGGAAGCAGACCTGGGTCGCGACCTCGCGGGCGAAGGCCATCTCGTGGGTGGCCAGCAGCATCGTGGTCCCGGCCTCGGCCAGATCCCGCACGATGGCCAGCACCTCGCCGACCAGCTCCGGGTCGAGCGCCGCGGTGATCTCGTCGAGCAGCAGCAGCCGGGGCCGGGTGCAGAGGGCGCGGACCAGGGCGGCGCGTTGCTGCTGGCCGCCGGACAGCCGGTCGGGGTGCTTCGCGGCCTGGTCGGCGAGCCCGAACTGGGCCAGCAGGCCGCGCGCCCGCTCCTCCGCCTCGGCCCGGGACAGCCCGTGCACCTTCCGCGGCGCGAGGGTGCAGTTGTCGACGACGGACAGGTGCGGGAACAGGTTGTAGGCCTGGAAGACCATCCCCATCCGGCTCCGGACCTCGCGCCGGTCGACCCGCGGGTCCGAGATCTCCCTGCCCTCGAAGACGATCACCCCGTCGTCGACGTCCTCGAGCAGGTTGAGGCACCGCAGCAGCGTCGACTTGCCGGACCCCGACGAGCCGATCAGGCAGATCACGTCGTGCGGCTGGACGGTCAGGTCGACGTCCGCCAGCACCACGCGGTCGCCGTACGACTTGCGCAGGTCCCTGACCTCGAGCAGCGCGGTCACAGCGCACCCGCCCTCTCCCGCTCCATCCACCGACGCTGGACCCAGTCGGTGAACCGCGCGAGCGGCACGGTCATCGCGACGAAGAAGGCCGCGACGACGACGAACGGCGTGTAGTTGAAGTTGTACGCCGCGTAGTCGCGCGCCGCGAACACCGCGTCGAAGACGGCGACGGCCGAGACCAGCGCCGTGTCCTTCTGGAGCGACACGAAGTCGTTGAGCAGCGGCGGCACGACCCGACGGACGGCCTGCGGGACCACGACGTGGCGCATCGCCTCGCCCCGGCTGAGCCCGAGCGCGTCCGCGCTGGACACCTGGGAGGGATGGATCGACTCGATCCCGGCCCGGAAGACCTCGGCGACGTAGGCGCCGTAGGACAGGACGAGGGCGACGCCGGCCCAGAAGAACGTGCTGTTCGGGAGGCCCTGGAGCTGGAGGGCCGGCATGCCGAACCCGAGCAGCAGGATCAGCAGGATGGTGGGGATCCCGCGGAAGAGGTCGGTGTAGACGACGGCGGTCACCCGGACCGGGGCGAGCCAGGGTGAGCGTGCCGTGCGGGCGAGCGCGACGGCGAGCCCGAGCACCAGGATCGCCACCTCGGCGACGAGGAAGAGCTGGACGTTGAGCCAGAACCCGTCCGCGATCGCCGGGAACGACGCCTTCGCCTCCTCCCAGTTGAAGAAGAGGTCGCGCACCCGCGGCCAGCCGGGCGAGCCGGTGACCACCAGGCCGAGCAGGGTGAACACGACCAGCACCGCGAGGGTCGCGATCGTCATCGAGCGCAGCCGCAGGCGGCGGCGCAGGCTACGGCGCTCGAGCTCCCTCTCGCTCGGCTGCCAGGCCTCGGGCCCCACGGCTACTGGAGCTCAGGGACGTCCACGACGTCAGACAGCCACTCCTGCTCGATGGCGTCGAGCGTGCCTGAGTCACGGATCGAGGCCAGCGCCTCGTTGACGCACGGGACCAGCTCGTTGCCCTTCTCGAAGAGCATGCCGAACTCCTCCTGCTCCCCGATCTCCGGCTGGAACTGGCCGATGATCGAGCTCTTCGGGATCTCCACGGCGGTGATGTAGAAGGCGGTCGGGAGGTCGGCGAGGATCGCGTCGACCTGATCGTTCATCAGCGCCTGCTTGGCGGCGTTGGTGTCCTCGAAGACGGCCGGGTCGTTGGCCGGCTGGATCACGTCGCGGATCGCGGTCAGCGAGGTGGTGCCGGTCTGGGCACCGAGGTTGTAGTCGGCGAGCTCGGCGATGCTGGTGACGTCGGCGACGGGCGCCCCGTCGAGCGCGATCACGGCCTGTGCCGCCTGGTAGTAGCCGTCGGAGAAGTCGACGACCTCGGCCCGCTTGGGCGTGATCGAGATCTGGTTGATGTCGAAGTCGAACTCCTTGGCGCCAGGCTTGTACGACGTGTTGAACGGGACCTTGACCCAGGTGACCTCGTCCGCGCTGAAACCGAGCTCCTCGGCGACGGCGTACGCCACCGCAGACTCGTAGCCCTTGCCGTTGGTCGGGTCGTTGTCACTGAACCACGGGTCGTAGGCCGGGGAGTCGGTGCCGATGGTGAGCCGGCCCTCGGTCAGCAGCGGGAGGTTCTCCTTCTCGCACTGCGACGAGTCGGTCGGCGTCGGATCGGCCGCGGCGTCGGGCTCCTCCTCGACGGGCGCGCAGGCGACGGCGGCCAGCAGCAGGGGGACGGCGACGAGGAGGGCGCGCGTGGTCATGGAGGAAGCGTAGGACGCGGTCAGTGGCGCGCGTGGTGCATCTCGTGAACCTTTGCGTGACCGAGACCGTGCCCGATCATCCACTTGTTGACGGGCACTGTGACCACGAAGGCCACCGCCAGGGCGAGCGCCAGCGAGACCCAGAACATCGTGCTCATCACGCCGGCCTCCATCGCGCCGGGGACCGCCACCAGGAAGCCGTTGTCGACGACCTCCATCACGAGGATCGACACGGTGTCCGCGGCGAGGGCCGTGCGGACGGCGCTGCGGACGTCGAGTCCCGCGCGGCGGACGCCGACGAAGGTCAGCAGGTAGCCGAAGAAGAAGGCGAGGGCCACGGCCAGCGCGATGCTCGCCACGTCTCCCCAGCCCCACCACGTGGCGAGCACCATGCCCAGCACCTCGCCGATCGCACAGCCGGTGAGGCAGTGAAGGGTCGCGGAGATCGCCGTACGCCAGGAGGTCATGTCCATGTCCGGACCATATACCCCCCGGGGGTATATGGCAAGTGGGTTGGGTCACGTCTCATTGCAACTCGTTGCATAGGTACGGCAGGCTGGTCCCATGGCCCTCGAACACGCTCTGCTCGTCGCGCTCAGCGAGCAGCCCGCGTCCGGGCTCGACCTGGCCAAGCGGTTCGGCCGATCGATCGGGTTCTTCTGGTCGGCCACGCACCAGCAGATCTACAAGGTGCTGGGCCGGATGGATCGCGACGGCTGGGTCGACGTCACCGAGGTCGTGCAGTCCGGCCGAGCCGACAAGAAGGTGTACTCCGTGTCCCCGGCCGGTCGCGAGGTCCTCGCCGCCTGGCTGGCCGAGCCGACCGAGACCCAGGCACTGCGCAGCGAGATCGCCGTCAAGCTCCGCGGGGCCTCGTTCGGCGACCGGGCCGCCGTGCTCGACGTCGTGCGCGCCAACCTCGCCGACCACGCCACCCGGCTCGACCACTACCAGCAGCTGATGAAGCGCGACTACCCCGAGCCGGACACCCTGTCCGGCCGCGACCTCGACCAGTACCTCGTCCTCCGGGGCGGGATCCGGCTCGAGGAGTTCTGGATCGACTGGCTCACCGAGTACCTGGAGGCCCACGCATGACGAACCCCTACCCCCACCTGCTCTCCCCCGCCACGCTCGGCAGCCTCGAGCTGCGCAACCGCGTGGTCATGGGGTCGATGCACACCGGCCTCGAGGACAGCGCGCGCGACCTGCCCGCGCTGGCGGCGTACTTCGCGGAGCGGGCGCGCGGCGGGGTCGGCCTGATCATCACCGGCGGCTACGCGCCCAACAAGCGGGGTTGGCTCAAGCCGTTCGCCTCCGAGCTCACGACGCGGCTGCAGGCGATGCGGCACCGCGACGTGACGTCGGCGGTGCACGAGGAAGGCGGAGCGATCGCGCTCCAGGTCCTGCACGCGGGTCGCTACGGCTACCACCCCCTGAGCGTCTCGGCATCGCGCGCGAAGTCGCCGATCACGCCGTTCCGTCCGTCCGCGCTGTCCACCCGCGGCGTGGACCGGACGGCATCCGACTTCGCGGCGTCGGTCGGCCTGGCGAAGAAGGCGGGGTACGACGCCGTCGAGATCATGGGCTCGGAGGGCTACCTGATCAACCAGTTCCTCGCCGCCCGCACCAACGACCGCACCGACGCGTGGGGCGGCAGCGCCGAGAAGCGGATGCGTTTCCCGCTCGAGGTCGTGCGGCGGTCCCGCGAGCTCGTCGGCGACGACTTCCCGATCGTCTACCGGATCTCGCTGCTCGACCTGGTCGAGGGCGGACAGACCTGGGACGAGGTGGTCGAGCTCGCGCACGCGCTCGAGACCGCCGGGGTCACCATGCTCAACACCGGCATCGGCTGGCACGAGGCCCGGGTGCCCACGATCATCACCCAGGTGCCGCAGGGTGCCTGGCGATCCGCGACCGCCCGGCTCAAGGCCGAGGTCTCGGTCCCGGTCTGCGCCTCCAACCGGATCAACAGCCCGGAGATGGCCGAGTCGATCCTGTCCACCGGCGAGGCTGACTTCGTCTCAATGGCCCGGCCGTTGCTCGCCGACGCGTTCTTCGTGCAGAAGGCCATGGAGGACCGCGCCGACGAGATCAACACCTGTATCGCCTGCAACCAGGCCTGCCTCGACCACGTGTTCCAGAACAAGAAGGCGTCCTGCCTGGTCAACCCGCGCGCCTGCCGCGAGACCACACTGGTGCTGGGCCCGACGAAGCGCGCCGCAACGGTGGCGGTCGTGGGCGCCGGTCCGGCCGGGCTCTCCGCCGCCGTCGCCGCGGCCGAGCGCGGGTTCACGGTCACCCTGTTCGAGAAGTCCGGGTCGCTGGGCGGTCAGTTCCGGCTCGCCATGCAGGTCCCCGGCAAGGAGGACTTCGCCGAGACCCTTCGCTACTACACCAGGCGGCTCGAGGTGCTCGGCGTCGACGTACGCCTCGGCACCGAGGCCACCGCGGCCGACCTCACGTCGTACGACGAGGTCGTCGTCGCGACGGGCGTCGTGCCCCGCATCCCGGGCCTCGACGGTGTGGACCACCCGAAGGTGGTGTCGTACGCCGCCGTGCTCGACGGGACCGTCGTCCCCGGAAAGCGCGTCGCGGTGATCGGCGCCGGCGGGATCGGGGTCGACGTCAGCCACTTCCTCACCCACGACCCGACCGACGGTTTCGACGACTGGATGGCGCACTGGGGCGTCGGCGACCCGTCCGTGCATCCGGGCGGCCTGACCGAGCGCAAACCGCGGACTCCCATCCGCGAGGTCACCCTCCTCCAGCGCAAGACCACCCCGATCGGTGTCGACCTCGGCAAGACGTCCGGCTGGGCGCACCGCGCGGTGCTCAAGCAGTCGGGTGTCCGCCAGGTCAACGGCGTGACCTATGACCGCGTCGACGACGCCGGACTGCACGTGACCGTGGACGGTGAGCCGCAGGTGCTCGACGTCGACCACGTGGTGCTGTGCGCCGGGCAGGAGTCGGTGCGCGACCTGTACGACGCCCTCGGCTCCGACGCCCATCTCATCGGCGGCGCTGACGTCGCTGCCGAGCTCGACGCCAAGCGCGCGATCGAGCAGGGCACGCGGGTGGTGGCGGCGCTGTGACCCGTCCTCGGCCGCTGGGCAGCTCGACCTTCGGAGGCGTGGACGGGCGGACGTTCTACGTCCTCGTCGTGGCGGGCCTTGTCGCCGGCGGCTCCTACCTCGCGCGGCACCGAAGACGCTGACCCAGCCGGACGCCCGGCGTTCCGCTCGGCGTGACGCCCGCCCGGGGACGTTAGTGTCCCCAGGATGATCCGCGACTACACCGACGACGAGGCTCGCCGGGCAATCCTGTGCAAGTGGGGCATGGTCGATGACGACGTGCTTCCGGCGTGGGTGGCCGAGATGGACTACGCCCTCGCCCCCGTGATCGAGGACGCGCTGCTGGCGGCGGTGCGCGTCGGCATCACCGGGTACCCGAGCTTCGGCGACGGCGGCGAGCTCGGGACGGCGTACGCCGGGTTCCCCGCGCGGCACTTCGGTCATGAGGTCGACCCCGACTGGGTGTTCCCCGTGGTCGACGTGACCGCCGGGATGCGGGTGGCCCTCGACGTGCTCAGCGATCCGGGCGCCATGGTGATGCCGGTGCCGGCGTACGCGCCGCAGCTGGCGGTGCCCGCGATCACCGGCCGCGAGCGGGTCGACCTGGTCGTCGCGCCGGACGCCGGACGCGCCGAGATCGACCTCGACCGGCTGGCGGACCTGTTCCGGGCCGGTGCCCGCACCCTGCTGCTCACCCAGCCGCACAACCCGTGGGGCCGGGTGTTCACGCGCCAGGAGCTCGAGGGAGCCCGCGACGTCGTCGTCGCCCACGGCGCCCGGGTGATCAGCGACGAGATCCACGCCCCGCTGGTGCTGCCGGGGGCGGAGCACGTGCCGTACCTTTCGCTCGAGGGCACGGCCGACCACGCGGTCGCGCTGGTGGCGTCGAGCAAGGCGTTCAACACCCCCGGGCTGAAGTGTGCGCAGTTCGTGGTGCCGGACGAGGCCACCCGCAAGGCGCTGCTCGAGGTGCCGATGGCTCGCAACGACTCCTGGTCCTCGCTCGGCGTCGTCGGCGCGGTAGCGGCGTACGCGCAGGGTGACCAGTGGCTGGCGTCGCTGATCGAGCGCCTCGACCAGCAGCGCACACTGCTCGGCGCGCTCCTCCGGGAGCACCTGCCTGAGGCCCGGATGCGGCCCCTCGAGGGCACCTACCTCGCCTGGCTCGACCTGCGCGCGTACGGCCACGCCGACCCTGCCGCGGTCGTGCTCGAGAGGGGTCGGGTGAAGCTGGCTCCGGGCCACGACTACCACCCGGGCCTGGACGGACACGTCCGCCTGAACATCGCCACGTCTCCCGACCGGCTCACCGAGATCATCCGTCGGATGGCCGGCTCGCTCATCGCCGCCTGACTCACGAAGTGGCAGGTTCTCCGCCTCGAAGTGGCAACTTCTCTGACAGTCGGTCGGAGAAACTGCCACCTCGGAGGGGAGTTTCTGCCACTTCGTGGGGCTAGCCGATCGAGGAGGTCTGGGCGGCGATCGTGTCGGCGTACCACTGGAACGACTTCTTGGGCGTCCGCTTCTGGGTCTCGAAGTCAACATGCACCAGCCCGAACCGCGCACTGCAGCCCTTGGCCCACTCGAAGTTGTCCAGGAGCGACCACGCGAAGTAGCCACGGACGTCGACCCCGCGCTGGACGGCGGTGGCGACCGCCTGCAGGTGGCTTTCCAGGTAGTCGATCCGACGCTGGTCGTCGACCACGCCGTTCTCGTCCGCGCCGTCGTTGAACGCGCAGCCGTTCTCGGTGATCATGATCGGCGGCAGCGCGGCGCGGTAGCGGGCCCGGAACATGATCAGCCACTCCCGCAGCGCGTCAGGCACGATCGGCGAACCGGCGTCCGTGGTCGGATAGCCGAGGACGTCCAGCAGCTCGAAGGGCGTGGGCGCGTCATCGGGCGTCGCCGCGACCTTGAGCGGGTAGTAGTAGTTGACGCCGTAGAAGTCGAGCGGCTGACGGATCGTGGCGAGGTCGCCGTCCTCGACCAGGTCGAGCATGAGCGGAACCAGGTCGGCCGGGTAGCGACCGAGCAGCATCGGCTCGACGAAGAGGCCGTTCCACAGCGCATCGAAGAGCTTCGCGGCCCCCACGTCGGCGTCCGAGTCGCTCGCCGGCCAGATCGGGGCGTGATTGTTGGCGCAGCCAACGCTGGAGGCCCCGGCAGCGCGCAGCGCGATCGCCGCCCGGCCGTGGCCGACCAGCAGGTGGTGGGCTGCCCAGAGGGCGTCGAAGACGAGGGTGCGGCCAGGCGCGTGCTTGCCCTCGCCGTAGCCGCGCAGGGTGTGCACGTTGGGCTCGCTGATCGGCACCCAGTCTTCGACCCGATCAGCAAAGGCCTCGCCGACGAGGCTGGCGTACTCGGCGAAGCGGTCGATCGTGTCGGGGTTCAGCCAGCCACCGTCGTCCTCGAGGCCTTGGGGCAGGTCCCAG
>JBKJUE010000007.1:0-7492 GCA_046590395.1 Nocardioides sp. | reverse complement strand
CGCGAGACGAAGAACGACGCCACCGACTGGATGTCGGCCAGGTCGTGATCGTTGGCCCTGGCCTGCTCGAGGCCGGACAGGTAGGCGTCCATGACCGCGCGGTAGCGCTCGAGGCTGAAGATCAGGGTGACGTTGACGCTGATCCCGTCGGCGATCGCCGCGGTGATCGCGGGCAGGCCCTCCTGGGTGGCCGGGATCTTGATCAGGGCGTTGGGGCGGTCGACGGCAGCCCACAGCGCGCGGGCCGACGCGACGGTGCCGTCGGTGTCGTTGGCCAGGTCGGGCTCGACCTCGATCGAGACCCGGCCGTCCGAGGACGACCCGTCCGCGACGTGGGCCAGGATGTCGCACGCGTTGCGGACGTCCTCGGTGGTGAGCTCGAAGATCACCCGGTCGACCGGCTCGCCCTTGTCCACGAGCTGGCCCACCTGCTCGTCGTAGCGCTCGCCGTCGGCGATCGCGCTGGCGAAGATGGTGGGGTTCGTGGTGACGCCGACGACCGACTTCTCCTTGACCAGGTCGGCCAGGTTGCCGGTCTCGATCCGCTCACGGGACAGGTCGTCGAGCCAGATCGAGACGCCGGCGTCGGCGAGGTTCTTGAGTCGCTCGGACATGGGTGGTCCTTTCCTCAGCGGGTGGACTTCTGGATGGAGCGGAGGCTGTCCTCGGCGGCGAGGACGACGGCGTCCGGGGTGAACCCGAACTCGCGGAAGATGGTCGCGGCATCCGCCGAGGCCCCGAAGTGCTCGAGCGAGACGCTGCGGCCGTGATCGCCGATCAGGTCGCGCCAGCCGAGGGCGACGCCGGCCTCCACGCTGACCCGGGCCTTCACGATCGGCGGGATCACGGTGTCGCGGTAGGCCTGGTCCTGGGCGTCGAACCACTCGCGGCAGGGCATCGAGACGACCCGCGCGGAGATGTCCTTCCCGGCCAGCAGGGTGCGGGCCTCGACGGCGAGCTGGACCTCGGAACCAGTCGCGATCAGGACCACGTCGGGCGAGCCGTTCTCGGCGTCGAGGAGGACGTACCCACCGCGGTGGACGTCGGCGGTGGTGGCCCAGTGCTCACCATGGGCGTCGGTGCCGCGCGGGAACGTCGGGACGTTCTGGCGGGTCAGGGCCAGGCCGGCCGGCCGGTCGGTGTGCTCGAGCACGGCCTTCCACGCGGCGACCGTCTCGTTGGCGTCCGCCGGGCGGACGACGTCGAGTCCGGGGATGGCGCGCAACGCGGCGACGTGCTCGACCGGCTGGTGGGTCGGGCCGTCCTCACCGACGCCGATGGAGTCGTGGGTCCAGACGTACGTCACGGGCAGCTGCATGAGCGCCGCGAGCCGGACGGCCGGCCGCATGTAGTCGGAGAACACGAGGAACGTGCCGCCGTACACGCGGGTGCCGCCGTGCAGGGCGATGCCGTTCATGACCGAGCCCATGCCGTGCTCGCGGATGCCGAAGTGGAGCACCCGGCCGAAGCGGTCGCCCTGGAAGTCCTTCGTCGAGTACTCCGCCGGGACGAACGACGGCTCGCCCTTGGGCGTCGTGTTGTTGGACCCGGCCAGGTCTGACGAGCCCCCCCACAGCTCGGGGAGGACGGGGGCGATCGCGGACAGGACGGCACCGGAGGCGGCGCGGGTGGCGACGCCCTTCTCGTCGGCGTCGAACGACGGGAGTGCGTCCTCCCAGCCGGCGGGGAGGGTCCGGGTGGTCATCCGGTCGAACAGCGCCTTGCCCTCGGAGTTCTTGGCTGCCCAGGCGTCGAAGGTGTCCTGCCACGCGGCTGCGTCGGCACGCCCGCGCTCCACCAGCGAGCGGGTGTGGGCGAGGACCTCGTCGGAGATCTCGAACGTCTGGTCGGGGTCGAAGCCGAGGATCTTCTTGGTGGCCGCCACCTCCTCGTCGCCGAGCGCGGAGCCGTGGGACTTGCCGGTGTTCTGGGCGGTCGGGGCGGGCCAGGCGATGATCGTGCGGAGGACGATCATGCTGGGCTTGTCGGTGACCTTGTCGGCCTTCTCGAGGGCCTTCCAGAGACCCTCGACGTCCTCGACGTACTCCGTGCCGTCGTTGGTCCAGTCGACGGTCTGCACGTGCCAGCCGTAGGCCTCGTAGCGCTTGCCGACGTCCTCGCTGAACGCGATGTCGGTGTCGCCCTCGATCGAGATCCGGTTGGCGTCGTAGACCAGCGTCAGGTTGCCCAGCTGCTGGTGTCCGGCGAGCGAGGACGCCTCGCCGCTGACGCCCTCCTCGAGGTCACCGTCGCTGCAGATGGCGTAGATGTGGTGGTCGAACGGGCTGCCGCCCTCGGGGGCGTCCGGGTCGAGGAGGCCTCGCTCGCGGCGGGCGGCCATCGCCATGCCGACCGCGTTGGCGACGCCCTGGCCGAGTGGCCCGGTGGTGGTCTCCACACCGGCGGTGTGGCCGTGCTCGGGGTGGCCCGGGGTCTTCGAGCCCCACACCCGCAGGCTCTTCAGGTCGTCGAGCTCCAGGCCGAAGCCACCGAGGAAGAGCTGCGTGTAGAGCGTGATGCTGGAGTGGCCGCACGACAGCACGAACCGGTCCCGTCCGGCCCACCCCGGATCGGCGGGGGAGTGCCGCATCTTCTTCTGGAACAGCAGGTAGGCCAGGGGCGCGAGGGCCATGGCCGTACCGGGGTGGCCGTTGCCCACCTTCTGCACCGAGTCCATCGCGAGGACGCGGCACGTGTCCACCGCTCGCGCATCGAGTTCGGTCCAGTTCAGCTTGGTCACGGGGTTCCCTTCGGGTCTGCGATCGGCGGAGCCGCCTCGGCCGCGAGCCTACCGACCCGGGGCGATAGACTGCGAGCCGCATCAGACGCATCCCACCCGAGGTTTCCCGTGACGTATGTCGGCCAGTCGGCCTCCGCTGTCGAGCAGCCGGAACCGACTCGCGCGACCTTTGGGGACGTCGTCGGCGCGTACGTCGGGCTCACCAAGCCACGCGTCATCGAGCTCCTCCTCCTCACCACCGTCCCGGTGATGTTCTTCGCCGCCCGGGGGATCCCGGAGCTGGGTCTCGTCGTCGCCACCGTCGTGGGCGGCACGCTCTCCGCCGGGTCGGCGTCCGCGCTCAACTGCGTCTACGACCGCGACATCGACGAGCAGATGCGGAGGACGCGACGGCGTGCGCTCCCGACGCACGTGGTCACCGTACGGGCTGCTCTTGTCTTTGGGCTCACCCTTGCGGTGGTCTCCACGGTCGTCCTCGCGCTCTGGGTCAACTGGCTCTCCGCGGGCCTGGCCGTGCTCGCCAACGCCTTCTACGTGCTCGTCTACACGATGGTGCTCAAGCGGCGGACCACCCAGAACATCGTCTGGGGCGGCCTGGCCGGCTGCTTCCCGGCGCTGATCGGTTGGACGGCCGTCACCAACGAGCTGTCCTGGGTGCCGGTCGTGCTGTTCGCGGTGGTCTTCTTCTGGACGCCGCCGCACACCTGGGCCCTGGCCCTGCGCTACCGCGAGGACTACGCCAACGTCGACGTCCCGATGCTGCCCGTGGTGGCGTCGGCGCGTGAGGTGGGCCGCCAGATCGTGCTCTACAGCTGGGTGATGGTCGCGACCTCGTTGCTGCTGTGGCCGGTCGCCGGCACCGGGCTGTTCTACCCGATCGCGGCCGCTGTCCTCGGGGCGTTCTTCATCGTCGAGGCGCACCGCATGTGGGGCCGCACCCGCGGCACCGAGGACCTGAGCGTGATCCAGCCGATGCGGCTGTTCCACTCCTCCAACCTCTACCTCTCGCTCCTCTTCGTGGCCGTCGCGCTCGACCCGCTCATCGGCTGACCGAAAGAAGTACGGAGAACGGCGCAACCAAACGGGTCGCCGTCGCGTCTATCCCAGTGACGACGGATGGCCTGTTCACGGGGGTGTGGGCCAGCCGTCGTCGCCATCTCCGGACTCGGGACGGTCAGGCGGGGCCGGGCCGACACAGGGTCAGGCGGGCTCCCGCACCTGCAGCAGGAGCCAGGTCATCGCGGCCGAGATCACGGCGGCACCGAGCAGATGGAACCCGACCAGCACGATCGGCAGGTCGGTGAAGTACTGGACGAAGCCGATCGCTCCCTGCGCCAGCTGGACCGCGAGCAGCATGGCGGCCGCGTGCCGCGCCCGGGCGGACGCGCCGGTGGCGTGCAGGGCAAGGAGCAGCCCCACCGTCAGGCCGACGAACAGGAAGACCATGTCCGCGTGGAGCTGGCTCACCTGCAGCGGGTTCAGCCCGTTCCGCGGGGAGTCCGCGTCGCCGGCGTGCGGACCGGAGCCCGTGACCACCGTACCGATGTAGAGCACCACCCAGCCCGCGGTGAACGTCCCCCACGCGAGGGTGACGAGCGGCCCGGTGGCCAGCACCGGTGCCGGGTGGTCGAGCCGCTGGAGGAAGAGCACCGACAGACCGATGATCGCGAGCGAGCAGATCAGGTGGAAGGACACGATCCAGGGGTTCAGGTCGGTCAACACGGTGATGCCACCGATGATGGCCTGCGCCGGGATGCCGAGCGCCAGGACCAGCGCGATGTTGCGCAGCTCGCGCCGGCCGGTCTGCCAGGCCGCGAAGAAGGTGGCGATCGCGATCGCGACGAGCACGAACGTCAGCATCCGGTTGCCGAACTCGATCGCGGAGTGGACGTCGAGCGCACCGTGTGGGGTGAACGAACGGTCCGTGCAGCGCGGCCAGGTCGGGCAGCCCAGGCCCGAGCCGGTGAGGCGGACGGCGCCCCCGGTGACCACGAGCACCGCATTGGCGACGAGGCTGGCCCAGCCGAGGCTCCGGACGTACGTGTCGAGCCGGAGGGTCACTCCCACGTGAACGTCCTCGCGGTCAGGACCGTGCCGACCACCGCCCAGCCGAGCAGGACGAGCAGGTCGGTCCAGCTGGTCCGGCCGTCGATCAGGGCCGTGCGCATCGCGTCACCCAGGGCTCCGGACGGAAGCCACCGGACCGCCTCACCGGCGGCGCCGTACGCCGACGACGGCAGCACGACCGCCCCGCCGGCCATCAGCAGGAGGTAGACGAGGTTGGCCGCGGCCAGTGTCGCCTCCGCCCGCAGGACGCCGGCGATGAAGAGTCCGAGTGACGCGAAGGCGGCAGTGCCCAGAACGAGGGCCAGCACGGCGCCGACGAGGCCGGGGTCCGGGTCCCAGCCCATGACCAGGGCGACCAGGGTGATGACGGCGACCTGCAGGAGCTCGATCAGCAGGAGGGCCCCGACCTTGCCCGCGAGCAGGCCCGAGCGGGGGAGCGGCGAGGAGCCCAGGAACTTGATCACGCCGTACCGGCGCTCGAAGCCGGTCGCGATCGCGAGCGAGGTGAACGCCGTCGACATCACGGCGAGGGCCAGCACGCCGGGCGTGAAGACGTCGATCGCTGGGTGCGAGAAGCCGAGGTCGAGGGCGTTCGAGCCGGCCACACCGCCGATCAGGACGACCACGGGGATCACGACGGCCAGCAGGAGCTGCTCGCCGTTGCGCAGCATCAGACGCGACTCCATCCGGGCCTGCGCCACGACCTGCCGGGCGAACGGGGCGGCGCCCGGGTTGGGCGCGTAGGTGCCGCTCATGCCTCCAGCTCCCGTCCGGTGAGCTGGAGGAAGACATCTTCGAGGTTGCGTTGCCCGAGGGTCAGCGACTCCGGCAGCACCCCGGCCTCCTCGCACCAGCGGGACACCTTGGCCAGCGTGGACGCGTCGGCGGGGCCGGTGACGAGCAGGCTGAGCTCGTCGAGCACCGTGACCTCGGTCTCGGGGCCGAGGGCCTCGCGGAGCGACTCGGGCGCGCCCGGGGGGAACGGCCGGGTGACCACGAGCCGGATCGTGGCGACCGTGCCTCCGCGGGTGAGCTCGAGCGGCGTACCGCTGGCGATCAGCCGACCGTGGTCGATGATGTGGATGCCGTCGGCGAGGCGCTCCGCCTCGTCCATGTAGTGCGTGGTCAGCACGACCGTCACGCCGTCGGTCCGCAGCTCCTCGAGCAGGTCCCACGTGGAGCGACGGGCCTGCGGGTCCATGCCGGCGGTCGGCTCGTCCACGAAGACCAGCTCGGGCCGGCCGACGACGGCCATGGCGAGGCCGAGCCGCTGCTGCTGGCCACCGCTGAGGCGCCGGTACGGCGTGCCGCCGCAGCCGCCGAGCCCGAGCCGCTCGGCCAGGGCGTCGACGTCGAGCGGGTGGGCGTGCAGCCGCGCGACGTGCTGGAGCATCTCCATCGCCCGGACGCCGCTCCACGCACCGCCGGCCTGCAGCATGACGCCGATCCGGGGGAGCAGGTCGCGCCGGTCGCGCACCGGGTCGAGGCCGAGCACCCGCACGGACCCCTGCTGGGGGCGTCGGTAGCCCTCGCAGGTCTCGAGCGTCGTGGTCTTGCCGGCGCCGTTGGGGCCGAGGACCGCGGTGATGGTGTGACGTGGCACGGTGAGGGTCAGGTCGTCGACCGCCGTCTTGGGTCCGTACCGCATCACCAGGCCGTCGATCTCGACGGCGGGAGCGGCTGCGGACACCGCGTCAGTCTAGGGACGGGACGGGGCTCCGGGATGCGCGGGGCAGGGTAAGGCGGACCTTACTTGAATGCCCTCCCTCATTAACGGCACACTGATGTTGTGGAATTCGACGAGGACGCCCCGCACGGCGCCCTGCACCCCGTCGGCGACGAGCCGACCCGGGAGCGGGTCGTCCGGTCGATCCTCGTCAACGGACCCTCGACCGCGGCCGGGCTGGCCGAGCGGCTCGACCTCACGCCGGCCGCCGTACGCCGCCACCTCGACCTCCTCCTGGAGGAGGGTCAGATCGAGGCCCGCGAGCCGCGGTCGATGCCGACCCGTGGCCGGGGCCGTCCGGCGAAGCTGTTCGCGCTCACCGAGACCGGTCGCGACCACTTCGACCAGCAGTACGACGACCTGGCCGTGCAGGCGCTCCGGTTCGTGTCCGAGACCGGCGGCGAGGCTGCAGTCCGGGAGTTCGCCAACCGTCGGGTGAGCTTCATCGAGGAGCGGTTCGACGACGTCGCCCGCGCCCACCCGGAGCTCAGCCCCGTCCAGGCGCTGGCCCAGATCTTCACGGACGAGGGCTACGCCGCCGCAGTCCGCGAGTCGCCCGTGGGGGAGCAGCTGTGCCAGCAGCACTGCCCGGTCTCCCACGTGGCCCACGAGTTCCCCCAGCTGTGCGAGGCCGAGACCGAGGCCATCGGCCGGGTCCTCGGCCGCCACGTGCAGCGCCTGGCCACCATCGCCCACGGCGACGGGGTCTGTACGACGTGCATACCGGGACCCCGGGTCCCGACAGGCTCGACCAACGAGAAGGAGCAGGTCACCTCATGACCACCATCGACGAGCGCAACCCTGAGCTCGAAGGCATCGGCCGGTACGACTTCGGCTGGAGCGACTCCGACGTCGCCGGAGCCACCGCCAAGCGCGGGCTGAGCGAAGAGGTCGTGCGCGACATCTCGAGCAAGAAGGACGAGCCGCAGTGGATGCTCGACCTCCGCCTGAAGGGCCTC
>JBKJUE010000097.1:0-11084 GCA_046590395.1 Nocardioides sp. | reverse complement strand
TCGTTGACCATGTAGCGGGTCGCGAAGTTGTCGGTGCCGTCGACGATGAGGTCGTAGCCCTCGAAGACCTCGAAGACGTTGTCGTTGTCGAGGCGCTGCCCGTGGAGCACGACGTTCACGTAGGGGCTGGCCTCGGCGATCGACTCCTTGGCCGACTGCGCCTTGGACTTCCCGATGTCCGACTGGGTGTGGATGATCTGGCGTTGCAGGTTGGACTCGTCGACCTCGTCGAACTCCGCGATGCCGATCGTGCCCACGCCGGCCGCGGCCAGGTAGAGGAGGGCCGGGCTGCCGAGGCCGCCTGCGCCGATGACCAGCACCTTCGCGTTCTTCAGCCGCTTCTGCCCGGTCATCCCGACGTCGGGGATGATCAGGTGGCGGCTGTAGCGACGCACCTCGTCGATGGTCAGCTCGGCGGCCGGCTCCACGAGCGGGGGCAGTGACACGGCGTACTCCTCGGGCGGTGGGATCACAGGTGGTCGTCAGGCGTCTGGAAGAACACCGACGTCCTCCCCTATGTTCCCCACCGGCGCCGACCACCCGGCCCCGGGTCCGCATCCCGGACCGGACCCGCCCGCAACGATTTCCCGTCACCTCTTGCTTTTGCGGGCGATCCGTCTGAGGCTCGACATGGATTTCGGTCCCTTTCCGTCGTGAACCACCTCACGGCGGAATGTCCTCGGGAGGGATGAACCTTGAACACACCCATGCGACGAGGGCTCGTCGGAGGGCTCTCGCTGGCGCTGGCGGCCGCCGCGATGGCCTCCAGCGTGAGCCAGACCGCGGCGTCGGCGTCCCCGGACACATCGACGGGCACGAGCGCGAACCGGCCGGACAACCTGCCGAACCCGTTCGCCAAGAAGCAGAACCGCCTGCGCAAGCAGGCCATCGAGCTGCTGGCGAACGGCAAGGCCGAGGCCCAGGCCCAGCAAGGCGGCGGCTCGGTCGTCACCCTCGCCGACGGCCAGGCCGTCGAGCTCTTCGACAACAAGAAGCAGGCCAACATCTGGACCGTGCTCTCGGAGTTCGGCGCCGAGTCCTCGGGTCGCTACGGCCGCGGCGCCGGCCCGGTCCACAACCAGATCGCGCCCCCCGTCCGAACCCTGGACAACACCACTCAGTGGACCGATGACTTCAACGTGACCCACTACGACAACATCTTCAACGGCCCTGGCGAGTCGTTCCGGAACTACTACCTCGACCAGTCCAACGGGCAGTACACCGCGACCAACTCCGTCGAGGACTGGGTCACGGTGCCCAAGAACGGCAGCTGGTACGGCGACAACGCCAACGAGACCCAGGGCTACTGGACCTTCATCGCCGACACCGTCAACGCCTGGTACACCAAGGCCAGCGCGACCATGACCCCGACGGAGATCGACAGCTACCTCGCGCAGTTCGACCAGTGGGACCGCTACGACCACGACGGCGACACCAACTTCAACGAGCCCGACGGCTACATCGACCACTTCCAGGCGATCCACGCCGGTGAGGGCGAGGAGGCCGGTGGCGGCACCCTCGGCGCCGACGCGATCTGGTCCCATCGGTGGTACGCCGACTACACCACCCAGGGCTCTGCCGGACCCGCCGGGAACCTGCTCGGCGGCAAGCAGATCGGCGGCTCCAGCTTCTGGGTCGGTGACTACACCGTCGAGCCGGAGAACGGCGGACTCGGCGTCTTCGCCCACGAGTACGGCCACGACCTGGGCCTGCCGGACTTCTACGACACCGCCGGCGGTGAGAACGGGTCGGGGTTCTGGACGCTGATGTCCAGCGGCTCGTGGATGGGTCACGGCGACGAGGCCACGGGCTTCGACGTCGGCATTGGTGGCACGCCGAACAACATGGGCCCCGAGGAGAAGTTCTTCCTCGGCTGGCTCGACACGCAGGCGGTGGCTGCCGGCACATCGGGTGACTTCACCCTGCGGGCCTCGGGTGACCCCGCGTCCAACGACGCCGTCCTGGTGAACCTGCCGGATGCCGAGCACCCCACGTCGTACAACCAGCCGTACGCCGGCGCGGCGTCCTGGTACTCCGGCAGCCGGTCCGACCTGACCGCCACCCTGAGCCGCACCGTTCCGGCCGCCGACCGGGTGACGGTGAGCGCCAAGGCCTGGTACGACACCGAGGTCGGCTACGACTACTGGTGGGCCGAGTACCGTCCCGTCGGCACGACCGCATGGACGAAGATCGGCCAGCCGATCGACGGAGCCTCGCGGGGCTGGACGTCCAAGCGGTTCGCCTACCGGGCCGGTGGCCAGGCCACCGAGTTCCGCTTCGTCTACAAGTCCGACGGAGGCGTCAACGAGGCCGGGCTCTTCCTGGACCAGATCGCGACCACGGTGGGTAGCACGGTCCTCGACACCGACGGTGCCGAGACTGCGCCCTCCGCCTGGACCCCGGTCGAGTTCACCCGCTCCGACGGCACCGCGGTCGCCACCGGCGCCCGCTACTACCTCCTGGAGAACCGCGGGTACGCCGGCTACGACGACACCCTGCGGACGGGCCCGTACAACTTCTCCGAGGCCTTCACGCGGCCCAACTGGGTGGAGCACTTCTCCTACCAGGACGGCATGCTCGTCTGGATGGTCGACCACAGCGTGGCCGACAACAACACCAGCGAGCACCCGGGGTCGGCCTACGCCCTCCCGATCGACGCCCGCCCCGAGGCGCTGACGTGGAGTGACGGGTCGCTCGGGCGGAGCAGGATCCAGATGTTCGACGCTACGTTCGGCCTGCAGTCGACCGACGAGACCACCCTGCACCGCCAGGTCTCGGACACGGCCAGCCAGAGCCTCTACGCCGCCGCACGTCCTGGTGTGGCGACGTTCGACGATCAGCTGGACTGGTACAACGAGGCGCTCCCGGGCACCTCGGTCAGGACAGCCGGCGTCGGTGTGGTCGCGACGGTCACCACGGAGGGCGCCGGGACGATCACCGTCCACGTGGCCAACCAGGTGGCCCCGACGCCCTGATCGGTCAGCACGTCCCGCCTCCGGCGGGAGCGGCCTCGGTCACGAGGCTGCTCCCGCCGTAGCGTTAGGCTGCCACTCCGCGACCAGCCGACCGACCGACCGACCGACCGAGTGTGGAGGTGCCGCAGTGAGCGCAGGCCAGTACGACACCGGGTCCCGTCCGCGGGGCACCCGGATGCCGCGTCGCGAGCGCCGGGCTCAGCTGCTGGAGTCCGCCCTCGAGGTCTTCGTGGCCCAAGGCTTCCACGCCGCCGCGATGGACGACATCGCCGAACGGGCCGGCGTCTCGAAGCCCGTGCTCTACCAGCACTTCCCCGGCAAGCTCGAGCTCTACCTCGCGCTGCTCGACGTCTCCTGTGACGAGATCATCGACAACTGCCGACAGGCCCTGGCGTCGACCCACGACAACAAGATGCGGGTCGCGGCCACGATGGACGCCTTCTTCGAGTACGTCGCCGGCGACACCGGTGCGTTCCGGCTGGTCTTCGAGTCCGACCTGACCAACGAGCCGGCCGTGCGCGAGCAGGTCGACCGGGTCACCAGCGAGTGCGCGACGATGATCGCGCACGTCATCCACGACGACACCGGCCTGCCCGGCGAGGCATCGCGACTGCTCGCGGTCTCCCTCGTGGGAATGGCACAGGTCAGCGCACGGTTCTGGCTGTCAGAGGCAGCGGGGATCAGCAAGTCCGACGCCGCCGCCCTGGTGGCCGGGCTCGCCTGGCGCGGTATCCGTGGGTACCCCCTCACCGACGAACACTGAAGTAACCCGAAAGGACAGACCGTGGAGGTCAAGATCGGCGTGCAGCACGCCCCCCGAGAGCTCGTCGTGGAGACCGACGAGACCGCCGAGAACGTCGAGAAGATGTTCAGCGAGGCGGTCGCCGCCGGCGGTGTGCTCACCCTCACCGACTCCCGTGGCCGTCGGATCCTGGTCCCGGCCGAGCGGGTGTCGTACGTAGAGATCGGCGGCGGCGTGGCCGGCAAGGTCGGCTTCGGGACCGAGCGGCACTGATCGCCTGCGCCACTGGCGCTACTCTGGACACATGGACCTCAGCGACATCCTGGTGGCACTCATCGGGGGCACGATCATCGGCGTGCTCGCCAAGTGGGTGGCACCGAGCGGTAGGGACAACATCCCGCTGTGGCTCACCATCATCTGCGGCATCGGCGGGGTCGTCCTCGGGACGTTCCTCTACTCCCAGTTCTTCGACTCCTCCACCAGCGGCATCGACTGGTGGCGCCACGTCTGGCAGATCGCCGTCGCCGCCGTGCTGGTCGTGATCGCCGCGACCCTCACCGGGCGCAGCAGCAAGGCCCGCGCCTGACGGTCAGCTCCAGGGATCCTCGCGACGCCACACGGTCGGGAGGTGCAGGACCACGCCTTGGTGCCGGGCCAGCTCGTCGAGGACCCGCATCGTGACGTCGAGGTCGTCGCCCGCGAACGGCAGCGCCCGCAGCGGCTGGTCCAGCGGACGGAAGAAGTCGTCCCAGTGGGTGAGGACCACGCGCCGCGCACCGACCGTCTCGACGGTCTCGGCCCAGTAGGTCCGGATGTACTCCTCGCTCTGCACGCCGAGCTGCCCGACGCCGAGGTAGGCGACGTCGGCCGTGCGACCGGCGAGGCTGCCCCGCACGAAACCGGCACTCCCCTGGACCAGCGCCGTGCTCCCGCCGGCGTGCTCGACCAGGATCGACCACGCCTCCCCGCACTTGTAGGCGGCCGTCCTGACCGGCGGCACGACCGGCTCGGTGATCACGCCGGGGTACCGGTCGGGCGGACAGTGGTGCGACTCGACGTGGGTGATCGCGAACGAGCCGAAGGTCATCGGCTCGCCCGGGGTGACCACGCGGATCCGTTCCGGGGCCAGGCCGTGACCACGCCCGACGTACGCCGTCGACTCGCCGCCCACGAGGACCGCGCCGGTGCGGTCGGCCACCACCGCGGAGTCCATGGCGTGGTCGAAGTGCGTGTGCACGGGCAGCACGGCACCCAGGTTTCGTACGCCGACCCGGGCGAGCGCCGCGTCGATCCGCGCGGCGTCCGGCGCGATCTTTCCGAGGCCCACCGTCAGCAGCGGCGGGCGGGAGAAGAACCCGTCCGTCAGCACGGCCGACTCCCCGTCGTCCAGCAGCAAGGTCGAGACGCCGAGGAACGTGACGCCCAGCGCGCCGGTCGCCTCCGGCACGTCGAAACGGTCGGCGTACCTGCCGATGTCGGGTCGGCCGAGCCTGAGGCGCATGCGTGGACGCTACTGCGTGAGGGCGATCGTCAGGTGACGCCCGGGAGCCACCACGCGCGCGAGTCGTGGTCGAGCACGAACCCGCCCACGTGTCGGCGCCCCCGTAGACGTGCGGAGGCTCGGGGAAGACGGTCCACGCGTCCTCGCTGGCGTCGTACTCGTGCACCCGGCCCGGAAACCCGCCCCATCACGTACGACCGGTGGCCCCAGACGGCTCAGCACCACCGAGCGCCAGCGACAGCACCAGGAACGTCCATCTCACCCCGGCAGCAGCACCCCCGGCGGGCGCTAGGAGTCGAGCCCGAGCTCGGCCATCCGCTCGGCGTGGAGCTCGGTGATCCGGGCGAACATCCGGCCGATCGCGGCCAGGTCGAGCCCGGGCCGGTCGACGCCGCCGGCGAGCAGCGCGGTCAGGGCGTCGCGCTCGGCGGCCACGCGCTGGGCCTGGGTGAGCGCCTCCCCCATCAGCCGGCGACCCCACAGGGCGAGGCGGCCGCCCAGCCGGGGATCGGCCGCGATCGCGCCGCGCACCCGCTCGATGATGAACTGCGCGTGACCGGTGTCCGCGAGCGAGGCGATGATCAGGTCGCGGGTCCGGGTGTCGAGGTAGGCGGCGATCTCCCGGTAGAAGTCGGCGGCGAGCCCGTCGCCGACGTACGCCTTGATCAGGCCTTCGTACCAGTCCGACGGAGCCGTGTGGGCGTGGAAGAGGTCGATCGCCCCGCGAAACGGCGCCATCGCCGCGAACGGGTCGGCGCCGAGCTCGGTGAGGCGGTCGCACAGCTGCGCGACGTGGCTGAACTCGGTGGTGGCCATCGAGGCGACGGCGACCTTGTCCTCCAGCGTGGGCGCCATCGTGGCGTCCTCGGCGAGGCGTTCGAACGCCGAGATCTCGCCGTACGCGATGACGGCGAGCAGGTCGATCACGGCGGCGCGGTACTGCGGGTCCTCGAGCGCCAGCGACGCGCCTTCACCCGGGGATTCAGTCATGTTCTGACCCTACCGATAGACTGGATGTATCCGAGGCTGCCGTTCGGCGCCCGGTCCGAATGTGCGCGGCTGACTTCTTCGTCGAGTTCCGGCTCTCCGTCAGCCGCATTGAACTCACGAAAGCGACTAAGAACATCACTACATTCCGAGAGCTCGGGGTGCTCCCCGAGATTTGCGACGCGCTCGACCGCGCCGGCATCACCACGCCCTTCGCCATCCAGGAGATGACCCTCTCCGTCGCACTGATGGGCACCGACCTGATCGGCCAGGCCCGCACCGGCACCGGCAAGACCCTCGCCTTCGGCATCCCGGTCCTGCAGCGCAGCATCGCCCCCACGAACCCGGCGTACGCGGACATGCCGCAGGGCAAGCCGCAGGCACTGATCGTGGCGCCGACCCGTGAGCTGGCCCTCCAGGTCTCCAACGACCTCCACCTCGCCAGCAAGGACATGGGCCTGCGGGTCCTCACCGTCTACGGCGGCGTCGGCTACGACACCCAGCTCGACACGCTCAAGGAGGGCGTCGACATCGTCGTCGGCACCCCGGGTCGCCTGATCGACCTGTGCAACCGTCGCGCGCTCGACATCTCCCACGTCCACGCGCTGGTCCTCGACGAGGCCGACGAGATGCTCGACCTGGGCTTCCTGCCCGACGTCCAGCGGATCCTGTCGATGACGCCGGAGACCCGGCAGACGATGCTGTTCTCGGCCACCATGCCGGCGGCGATCGTCTCCCTGGCCCGCACCCACATGCGGCACCCGATGAACATCCGCGCCGAGTCGTCGTACGACACCACGATGGTGCCCGCGACCGCGCAGTTCATCTACCTCGCCCACGACCTCGACAAGCCCGAGATCATCGGTCGCGTCCTGCAGGCCGAGGACGCCGGCAAGATCATCGTCTTCACCCGCACCAAGCGGCAGTCGCAGCGGGTGGCCGACGACCTGGCCGAGCGCGGCTTCTCCGCCAGCCCCCTGCACGGGGACATGGCGCAGGTGGCCCGCGAGAAGGCCCTCGCCAAGTTCCGCGAGGACAAGATCCGGGTCCTGGTCGCCACCGACGTCGCCGCCCGCGGCATCGACGTCGCCGGTGTCTCCCACGTCATCAACTACTCGTGCCCCGAGGACGACAAGACCTACGTCCACCGGATCGGCCGCACCGGCCGCGCCGGCGCCACCGGTACGGCGATCACGTTCGTCGACTGGGCCGACCTGCACCGCTGGAAGATGATCAACAAGACGCTCGACCTGCCGTTCGACGAGCCGCAGGAGACGTACTCCACGTCCGAGCACCTCTACCACGACCAGGGCATCGCGCCGGGCACGAAGGGCCGCATCGTCGACCCCGCCCCGGTGGAGCGCAAGCCCCGCGAGGACCGTGGCGGGCGCGACGGCGGCCGTGAGCGCGGTGGCCGTGACGGTGGCGGCCGCTCCGGCGACCGTCCCTCAGGCAACCGCGACCGCAACCGCACCCGCTCCCGCAGCGGCGCCCCCGTCGCCGAAGGTGAGGCGGCCGCTCCCGCTGCCGAGGGCGACAAGCCCGCCGACTCGGCCAACCGCAACCGTCGGCGTCGCCGGCGTTCGTCCGGTGGCGACGGCCAGAAGCCGCCGGCCACCGAGTCCGCCTGACCCAGCCCCACCCGTCGACCCGTCGTTCTCCAACGACGGGTCGTCGTGATTTCGCTGCCAGTTCCGGGATGTCGGGGCGCGGGCATAGCCTTCCGGGCATGAAGCGGTACGAGGACCTGGAGGGCGCGGAGTTCCGCGAGTGCAACCTGGACAACACCCGTCTGATCGGCGTGGTCATGCAGGACGCCGTGATCGACGGGCTGGTGACCAACCTCGTCGTGAACGGCGTCGAGGTCATGGCGTACGTCGAGGCAGAGCTCGACCGTCGCCACCCGGTCCGCCGACTCATCCGCTCGGACGACCTGGCGGACCTGCGCCGAGAATGGCGGCAGCTGCGCACCGACTGGAGTGCGACCGTGGCGCGCATGCGGCACTCGTCCGGCATCGAGCACGAGAGCGTGAACGACGAGTGGTCGGCCGTGCAGACCCTGCGCCACCTGGTCTTCGTCCACGACTCGTGGTTCCGTCGGTGCTGCCTCGGCTCCACCGACCTGTTCACCCCGATGGGCCTGGGCATCGAGTCCGTGCCTGACCGCGAGGAGCAGGGGCTCGACCCGTCTGCGGACCCGACGCTCGACGAGGTGCTGGCGATCAGGGACCAACAGGCGTCCGAGCTCGAGCGTTGGCTGGACGCCGTCACCCCCGAGCAGCTCGAGGAGCCCGCGCCGATCCCCGACGACGACAGGTGGCCGCCCTACGCACGCGGACGATCGGTGCGGCAGTGCCTGGGCACGGTGCTCGGCGAGGAGTTCGAGCACCACCAGTTCTGCGTCCGCGACCTCGACCTCGTCGAGAGAGCGAGACGCCACCTCCCCGCCCGGATAGGCCGGTAGGCGGTTCATACGAGGGACGTATCAGTCTCGTCAGGGGCTGGCTTCGCGGACGTGGCGTCGTTGCAGCACGTTTCACTTCCAGGGAAGGGTCGAGGTTCAGCGACGAGGGAGACGTGGCGTACGGCGTCGAGACCGCACGCACCCTCGACGGCGACGTCTGGGTGTCGTGGAGAGACTGCATTGCGTCGGGCGAGTGCATCGACCACCTGGTGCTGATCGACGTTCCCTAGCCGACCTCCGCGAAAATACCTCCGTGAGCAATGTCGAAGGCGAAGGATGTCGTTCGACGTACGGGTGAGTCGGCCACCGAGCAGCGGTGGCACCGAAGCTGAGGAGCAGAGCAATGCCGCGGTTCATGGGATTTGTGAAGATGGCAGAGGGCATCGGCGCGCCGCCGCAGGCGCTGTTCGACGCGATGGACACCTACATCGGTGAGCAGGCGGAGCAGGGTCATTTCCTCGACGGAGGCGGTCTGTTCGGCACCGAGGACGCCGTGAACTTCGTGGTCCGCAAGGGCGACACGACGCGGGTGGACGGCCCGTACGCCGAGGCCAAGGAGGTCGTCGGCGGGTGGGCCCTCCTCCAGTACGACAGCCTGGAGGCCGCGATCGCCGGGCAGCAGGAGTTCGCCGAGCTGCACGCCAAGCACTGGCCCGAGTGCGAGATGGTCGCCACACTGCGTCAGATCTCGGAGGCGCCGCCCGAGGCTGCCGACGCCTGAGCTCTCACTCAGGTGCGCCGTGCGGCCGGCCCTAGGCTGGCCGCATGGCCCAGACCACCGGCGAGGCGATCACCGCCACCTGGCGTGAGGAGTCCGCCCGGCTGGTCGGCGCACTGACCCGGATGACCCGGGATCTCGACCTCGCCGAGGACCTGGCGCAGGACGCGCTGGTGAGCGCGCTCGAGAGCTGGCCCGTCCACGGCATACCCGACAACCCTGGCGCCTGGTTGATGACGACCGCCAAGCGCCGCGCCATCGACAGCTTCCGGCGCGCCGACAACCTGCGTCGGAAGACCCAGGAGCTCGGTCATGGCCTCACTGAGGAGGACGGGATGCCCGACCTCTCCACGCACGTGGACTTCATCGAGGACGACGTCCTGCGACTGATCTTCCTGTCCTGTCACCCGCAGCTCACCGCGGAGTCCAGGGCCGCGTTGACGCTCCGCCTGGTCGGAGGCTTGACGACCGCGGAGATCGCCCGCGGCTTCCTGGCCTCCGAGACCGCGATGGGGCAGCGGATCTCCCGGGCCAAGCGGACGCTCAGCGAGGCGCGCGTCGACTTCGAGCTTCCCGTCGGTGCCGAGCGCACCGAACGGCTCGACGACGTGATGGCCGTGATCTACCTGATCTTCAACGAGGGCTACACCGCCACTGCCGGCGACGACTGGATGCGTCCCGAGCTGACGCACGAGGCCATCCGGCTGGCCAGGATGCTCTCCGACCTGATGCCGGACGAGCCGGAGGTCCATGGGTTGCAGGCTCTCCTGGAGCTCCAGGCCTCACGCGCCTCTGCCCGGGTCGACGCCGAAGGCCGGCCGGTGCTGCTCGATGACCAGGACCGGAGTCGGTGGGACGAGCTCCTGATCCGGCGCGGGCTGGCCGCGTTGGAGCGCGCGGAGCTGCTCGCCGCACGCGGCAGGGCCGTCGGTCGGTACTACCTGCAGGCGGCGATCGCGTCCAGGCATGCCGGCGCAGCAACACCCGGGGACACCGACTGGCGTGCCATCGCCACGCTGTACGACGTGCTCGCCGAGGCAGCACCCGGCCCGATCGTGGAAGTCAACCGCGCCGTCGCCCACGGACGGGCCTACGACCCGGAATCAGGCCTTGCCATCCTCGATGACCTCCCTGAGGGCGCGCTCGCCGGGTCGCACCTCCTGCCCAGTGTCCGTGCCGACCTGCTCGCGCGGGCCGGTCGCCATCACGACGCAGCCGCGTCGTTCCGCGAGGCAGCGTTGTTGACCTCCAACGAGAGCGAGCAGTCGCTGCTGCTGGGCCGCGCAGCGCAGTCCCAACAGGCGATCACACACGGAGGGTGATTCATTCCGCAGGCTCCGCTGCAACCTGCTCTGTCCGTCTTGTGGCAGAACCGTGCATTGTTTGTGGCAATTCTGTGGATAACCGGACCGTAGATTGGTGCTCAGAACCGCCTACGGACCCGAGACCGTAGGCGGTTCTTTCATGCCGAGGCAGACCCACGGGCAGTGCCCGTCATCGAGCCCAGGCGCACGAAGAGCCCCGACCGCAAACGAGGTCGGGGCTCTTCGAAGTCAGGTCAGGAGACGCGAACGTTCTCGGCCTGGGGACCCTTGGGGCCCTGGGCGAGGTCGAACTCGACCTTCTGGTTCTCGTCGAGCGACTTGTAGCCGCCGGACTGGATGGCGGAGTAGTGGACGAACACGTCCTCGCCGCCG
>JBKJUE010000085.1:0-18747 GCA_046590395.1 Nocardioides sp. | reverse complement strand
CCGAGCTGGCCCTGGCCGAGCACACCAACGAGGACAAGGCTGAGGCCATCCTCGACGAGGTGCTCGCTTCCTGACCGCTTCACGTGGCCCCCGGGTTCGCCCGGGGGCTTCGTGCATCTCGGAGGTTCTGTGAACACCTGGGACGAGTACGCCGAGGACCGGGTGCCGGCCCTCGGGGGCGTCGTCGAGACCGACCGCGGCTCGTTGCCGTTCTCCCTGATCCACGGGGAGGCGCTGGTCGCGTGCGCCGCCTGGTCCCTCGGCGACGCCGGGGTGACCTCGGTCGACCTCGGCACCGAGTGGTCCGGGCTGGTCGACTCGGGGGAGCCGTTCGTCCTGCACGACACCCTGTGCCCGATGACGCCGGCCGACTTCATCGCGGACTGCGTCGCCCGGGCCGTCGAGACGGGCCGGATCGTGGTCGGTGTCCGACCGGTGACCGACACGGTCAAGTCGGTCGACGACGGTGCAGTGGGGGAGACGGTCGACCGGGAGGCACTGCGGGTGGTGGTCTCGCCGATCGTGCTGCCGGCTCCCGTGGTGGCCGCACTGGACGGCCTCCCGACCACCGACTTCGCGGTGCTGGTGGAGTGGCTCCGCGGCACCCACGGGGTCGAGCTCGTCGACGCCCCGCCCGAGGCCCGGCGGGTCGCGAGCGAGGACGACGTCCGCCTGCTCGAGGCGCTGACCCAGCCCGCGTCAGGCTGAGGTCGACCCGGCTCCGTCCAGGAGCCGGCCCGCGAGGTCGACGTCCTCGGGGAAGGTGATCTTGAGGTTGAGCGGACTGCTCCCGACCGCCGCGATCCGGACGTCCGCGTGCCTCTCGAGGCAGCTCGCGGTGTCCGTGCCCTCGAAGCCGTCGGCGTCGGCGGCGCGGTAGGACGCCAGGAGCTCGCCCGCGCGGAACGCCTGCGGCGTCTGCACCCCCACGAGGTCCCCACCGGTGCGGGACCCGTCCGCGTGGACCAGGTGGCTCAGCCGGACGACCGGCAGGGCACCCCCGTGCTCCCGGGCGGCCGCGATCGTCTCCTCGAACAGCTCCGTGGTGGCCAGCGGCCGGGCGCCGTCATGGATGGCCACGACATCGATCTCACCGGTCTCGATCTCCGGTGCCAGCGCCAGCAGCGCCTGCCACTCCGACGCGTGCCGGCTGCTCCCGCCGTCGACCACGACCACCTCGCGGTCGCCGAGGTGCGGCGACACCGCGTCGGCCACGAGCTCCCGCTCGTCGGGACGCACGACCAGCACCACCCGGCGTACGTCGGGAAGCGCGAAGGCGGCCCACAGCGACCAGACCAGGACGGGGGCGGGTCCGAGCGGCAGCAGCACCTTGTTGACCGGTCCGCCGACCCGGGATCCGGACCCGGCGGCGAGGACGACGACGGCTGCGGGCACGAGCGGGACGCTACCGGCCCGCCGCCGATCGTTTTCACCCCGGTTACACGAGGTAACACGGCGACAACACACGGCTCCTACCGTGCGGATGTGACGGCAGCAGCCTCGGAGGAGTGGTTCCCGGTGTGCCGGCTCGTGGAGCTCGAGGTCGACCGGGGCGCCACGGCGCTGGTGCACGGTCAGGCGATCGCGCTCTTCCGCACCCCCGCGGACCACGTGCACGCGCTGGGCAACCACGACCCGTTCGCGAAGGCCTCGGTGCTGGCGCGCGGCATCGTCGGCGTGCGCGAGGGGGTTCCGTTCGTGGGCTCGCCCGTCCACAAGCACGCCTTCGACCTGCGGACCGGACGCTGCCTGGACGACGAGCACGTGTCCGTCCCGGTGTACGACGTCCGCGTGATCGAGGGTGTCGTCCTGATCGGGCCGCGGGTCGTCAGCTGAGGGGTGAGCCCGTCTGGATCGGCTCCTCCACCACCGGTGGCTCCTCCTCGAGGTGGAGAAGGCGGCGGCCCACCAGCCAAGCCGCCCAGGGGATGCCGATGAAGAAGAAGCCGGCGTCGCCCTGGAAGTCGGCGCTGGAGGGCGCGTGCGTCGCCTCGACCCAGTGGAGGATCGTGACGGACAGCACCAGGTAGCCGACGAAGAGCAGCACCCGGGCTCCTTGGGGGACCAGCCGCCCGGACTTCGCGGTGAATCCGGCATCGCCGGCGAGGGAGAACGCGACACCCACCACGACGACCAGGATGGCGGGTAGCCCGAAGAGGGAGCCGATCAGGTTGATCCAGTCGCCCTTGGTCAGGGCCAACCAGGAGAAGACCGTCACCGCTGCCAGGATCACGGCGAGCCGGGTGTCGATCCGGTTCCAGTACCGCGCCACCACCACGACGATCCCGAGCGTGATCAGCACGTCGACCAGCTCGTCGGAGAAGCCGACCTCGAAGCTCGTCAGGTTGATCAGCAGCGAGGGCAGGCACCAGGCGCCGACCACGATCAGCCCCGAGCCGAACTCCGCGTCCATGGGCGTTCGCCGCCGTCGCATGAGCCAGATGCCGGCCGCGATCGCGAGGGCGGAAAGCGCAGGGGCCCCCCAGTCGGCCAGGCCGTTGGAGGCACTCACGAAGCCGGGGACGTGGTCCATCTTGAACTGCACGAGCGCGAAGATGCCGGCCCCGACGATCAGGACGGAGTAGAGGAGAGGCACAGCCAGCGCGACGCTGGCGCCGTAGAGCAGGCGCTCCTTGGCCAGGTCGAGCGCGTCGCTCGCCGCCAGGTGAGTCACCAGCCGGACCAACAGCGCGAGCAGAGCGACGGACACGACGGTGCGCGCGACCGCGACCGGCCTGTCCTGGACGTACGTCGCCCACTCGCCGATCTCGTCGAACAGGATGAACCACAGCTTCACGGCCAGCAGCGTGAGCAGCAGCCAGCGCAGGAACCGGCGTGGCGTTTCGTGCACGGAGCGGGCGACGCCCAGGGCGACGTCGAGGCTGAAGTCGATGACGAGGACCGCCGACACGTAGACCAGGGGAAGGAGAAGTCCGTCGATCTCGGAGATCGCGCTCGACACGAGGAACTGGACCTGTCCCTGGAAGCCAGCCTCGACGAAGACGACATGGATCCAGAGGTGGGTCAGGAAAAACGCCATCAGGCTCAGCACGACGAGCAGACGTAGCACGGGCAGGACTCGTGACGAGACCTTGGCCGGTAGCCACGGGAGTGCCAGCGCCAGCACCAGGACTGCGGCCGTGAGGAAGTAGCCGCCGCGGATCAGGTCGGGCCCGTGCTCCAGGGCCGCCCTGTTCCCGATCTCGATCGACGCCGCGGTGGCGAGCGAGGCGTTGGTCAACAAGAAGGCGACGGCGACGAAGAGCTTGACCGGCCACCCGGACGTGAGGGCTCCCCAGGTGATCATCGTCCAGGCGATGAGGAACGTCACGACGGTCACCGGCAGCAGACCGACCGGCAGGAAGGTCAACGCGTCGCCATCGCCGATCGGGAGCAGGGTGCCGCGTCTCCACACCTCGACGAACAGGATCGAGACCAGGAGCAGCCCGAGCGTGACCAGGCCGACGCGGGCCGCCTGTCGCTCGGTCCACGACAGTCCCTCCAGGCGGATGTGCCCGTCGACGACAGGGTCCCGGAAAGCTGTCTCCCACAGTGGTCGGATCGGCGCCGCGGCATGCCGGACGACACGCGGACGCGGGCGTGGGGGTGGGGCTGCCGTGTCAGGCCTGGTGTCGGTCATGGCTGTGGCCTCAGGATCATCACGACGGCGCCGAGACGCCCGGACGCCGGCGCCAGGATGGTGCCGGCGTTGCCGCCGATGGTGGGCTGGATCGAGAACGCCTGGCCCGGCGGCTGGAAGGATCCGAGGAACTGTCCCGTCTGCAGGTCGTGGGCCGAGACGCGGTACTCCCGCTGGAAGATGTCCTCCTCGCGGCCGGTCTCGGAGATGTAGACCCGGCCGTCGATGATCACCGGGTGCCCGGCGACACCAGTCGACAGCTGGAGCCGCCACAGCTCCTCACCCGTGGCCGTCTCGAACGCCGTGACCAGGCCCTGGGAGTCGACGTACACGACCACACCGTCGGCGGCCTCGGGCCCGACGACCAGCTGGGTGTTGACGTTCTCGTGGAACCACACCGTCTCGCCGGTCGCGGCGTCGATGGCGGTCAGTCCGCTCGGGGTCAGGTTGCGGACGACATCCGCGAACACCATCCCGTCGTCGTACGCCGCGTTGTTGAAGAGCACACCGTCGAGGACCGACCAGAGCTGCTCCCCGGTGGCGCCGTCGAACCTGGCCAGGGCACCGCCCCCGTAGACGACGTCGCCGCCCGGGAGCGGCAGCGGTGGCGTGGTCCCGATCGGGAAGTCCACGGCAGTCGCCCACTTCTCGCGACCGTCAGCCAGGGAGAGCGCGGCGATGCCGACGCCGTACTGCGGGACGAACACGGTGTCCTCGCTGACCGCGGGGATCAGGCCGGGATAGGCATCGGCGGACTCGTAGCTCCACAATGGCTCCCCACCGTCGGCGGTGAGGGCCAGGACCAGGTTGTTCTTCTGCGAGATCACCACGTCAGGCCCGGCCAGTGTGACGCCGGGCAGGAAGCCGTCGCTGGTGAACACCTTCTCGGTCTGGCGGACACCGGTGCTGCGGTGGAGCGCCTGGTCGAAGCCGGGGGTGAAGAGCACGTCCCCAGCAAGCACCGAGACGCCGTTGGACGATCCGGGGGTCATCCGGACCTCGGTTTCGAAGGTGACACCCGACCTGGCACCCTCCTCGCTGACCGGGTAGGCGAAGAGAGTGTTGCTGTGGCCTTCGGCGGTGAGGGCGGAGACCAGGACAAGGGCGCCCGCGACCAGGCCCGGATCGACCTCGACGTCCGCCTCCGCGTCGCGGTTCGGCAGCGGCAGCCGCCACGATGCCTCGGTACTGCCGCTCCGCAGGCCGCGGACGGCGACGTCGCCACGATCGTCCACGATCAGCACCTGGTCACCCACGATCGTCGGTGCGGCGTAGGTGTTGTCGACCCCGTCGCTCCACAGCTCGTCTCCCGTGTCGAGGTCGTAGGCCTCGACACGTTCTCCGTCGCCGATGGAGACCAGGGTGCCGTTGCCTGCGGCGAACTGTTCGGACGGGTAGAAGATCGTGCTCTCCTCCCACTCCAGCTCACCGTCATCGGCTCCGAGCGCGTAGATGATGCCTCCGTCGTCGCCCACCAGGACGTGGCCCTCGGCGATCGTCGGGCCCGCGAGAAGCCCCCCCTCCAGCGTGCGGGACCACTCCACCGCGCCGTCCGCCACCGCGTACGCCGTGACCTCGCCGCCGCGGTCGGCGACGATCACCTCCTCGTCGTTCACCGCGGGCGCCGTCCGGATGCTGGTCGCTCGCTCGACCTGCCAGGTCGTCGAGCCGTCCGTCAGGTCGAGGGCGGTCAGTCGGCGGTCGTCGGTGGCCACCACGACGGTGCCGCCCACGACGGCGACGGAGTCGGTCACCATGTCGCCGAGCTCGCGGACCCAGGTGGCCGACCCGTCGGTGAGCGACAGCGCCCACAGGTTCTTCTTCGAGTCCGCGACCAGGACACGGTCGCCCGCGATCGAGGGTGCGGCCACGATCGGCCCCGCGAGGCGTACCCGCCAGCGCATCTCGCCGGTCGCCACGTCCATCGCCGACACCTCACCGTCGCGCTCGACCAGCACCATCACCTCGTCGTTCGCGACGGGCGGGAAGTCGAACCGGGCGCTGCGGGCGTCGCTCCAGGCGAGCGCAGGGTCGAGCCGGCCGTCGATGAAGTTGGCTCGTCCCGGGTCGATTCCCAGAGAGTCGCCCTGGTGGGGGTCCCCGGTCACGTCGGCCGGCGCCTCGGCGTACCAGTTCCCGGACGTGCCGTGGAACTCCACCAGCTCCTCGGAGGTCTCGGCGTTGTTGGCGGGATCCGACTGGGTGCTCTTCACCGGGCCGAAGCCGGGGCAGGTCCACTCCTCCTGGTACTCCTCCGGTCCGAACTTCTTCTCGCTCGCGAACCGCCAGCGGAGAACGGTGACGAAGTGGGCACAGGCTTCGAAGGTCCGCCCCCCGACCTCCACATCCTCGAACGACTCCAGCTCGGACTCGTACTGCAGCCCGGCCACGCCCACCTTGCCCTTCCACGACCACGAGGCGCCCTCCTCGAGGGGCAGCTGGTACGCCGGGGCGGGCGGGTCGATGGCCAGGTGCTCGTTGCCGACGAAGACGGCGTGTTGGTCGAGGGAGTCGCCCTCCAGCCCGAGGTACAACAGGTCCGAGTAGGGACCGCCCGACGTCGGGGAGTCGGTGTAGGAGCTGCGGATCGTCACGGCATCGAGCACGTCGACATTGACCCCCGCCTGTCCGGTCACCTGCCGGGTTCGGGTTCCCGACGGCTCCCCGTGGTCGAACACGGCGTAGACCCAGGTGGTGCCGACGTCGATCGGCACGAGCTCCCGCAGCTCTTGCGACGTCTCGACCGGGCGGGAGACGTAGACAGCGCCGGCCATCGCCGCTGGTACGACGAGGACCGCCGGCAACCACGCCGCGACCTTGCGCAAGCCGGCCGACGTGGACATGCCTACAGCCCGGGCGGCAAGGTGGCCGTCAGGATGTCGTTGCCTCCGAAGACCGTGTCCTGCCACACGATGCGATCGCCCGAGATGGCGGGGTAGCCCTGCTGGCCGGTCTGGGCCAGCAGGTTGTAGATGGTGCCGGTCTCGAAGGAGTAGAGGTAGAGGTCGGTGTCGACGGAGCCACCGGCCGCGTCGGCCACCTTGCCGGTGAGCTCGCCCACGCCCTCGGACCACACGGCGTAGTCCGCGTTGATCGCGGCGCCGAAACGGATGGCGCCGTCGGACACCTGGATGGCCTGGCTGGTGGTGAACACCATGGCGACGTTGCCGTCGTCCACGGCCAGCACGCGCTCGCCGTACGCCGCCAGGGACGCCACCGAGCCGTCCATCTGGCCGACCTGGGTGAAGCCGCTGCCGGGCTCCCAGACGATGACCTTGCCGCCCTCGGTGCCTAGCCCCACGACTCCCTGTCCGGTGCCGAGGGCAGTGACGTTGTCGCCGCCGAGGTCGGGCAGGTCCTCGGTGGTCACCGCACCTGAGGCGTCCACGAAGCTCACGGTGTTCTGCTCCGAGGTGACCCACGCGCCGCCGTCGTCGGAGCCGGCCAGCCCGGCCGCGATCGTCGACCTGGGCGCGTCGGCCAGGATCGACCGGGCGCCGGCCTCGTCGTAGCGCACGACCTGCGCGGAGTCGGTGGCCAGGATCAGTTCCATGGCGAGGGTCGCGTCACCGGCGAACGTCACCTGGATGGTGTCCGGGGCCGAGGCCAGGCTCCGCGGCTCGCCGCCGAGAGTCGTCACGGCGGGCAGTCCCCAGCCGAACCCGCCCAGGCTCATGTCGAGCCAGCCGATCTGGTCGCCGTGCACCGCCGGCTCGATCTGGGTCTGGGGTGCCGCGCTGACCACGCTGCCGTTGACGGTGCCGGCATCCACGCACCCGGTGCAGATGAAGTTCTGGTCGAAGACCTCGCGCGCGGTACGGAGGATCGTGGGGTCCGCTGCAGCGTCCACCGACACCCGCTCGATCGCGGCGCGAGCGTCGACGAAGTCCGAGGCCGGGCCCAGCTGGGTGGTGAGGGCGGCGTACACGATCTTGTCGAAGTCCTGGGCCAGGGGTGACTCGTTGCCGTCGGTGCCGTCGATCTGTGCGAGTCGGCTCCGGATGCTCCACAGGGCGTTGTTCCAGATCGCGGAGTTCAGGTGGACACCACCGTTGTCGGCGTCGTAGCCGGTGGCGATCCGCAGTCGCAGGCTCGGCATGAGCAGCCGCAGGTAGTCGGCGTTGGTGGCGCCGTTCAGCATCTCCCGGGTGGCCCAGCCGCCGTCGGGGGTCGGGGCATCACAGAGCTGCTGCGAGGCGGTGACGGCGACGCAGGCGTCCTCGCCCAGCGTGCTCCCGTCCGCTCCGGTGGTCCGGTTGCCGATCACGTTGCCGAAGTAGTCGGAGAAGGCCTCGTTCAGAGCCCCGGGCTGACCCGAGTAGACCAGGCCGGCCGTGCTCTCGGTGACACCGTGGGTGATCTCGTGGCCGGCCACGTCGAGGGTGACCAGCTGCATCAACCCGCCTTCCCCGCGACAGGGGTTGCCGTAGAGCATCTGCGGCGGGTCGTGCATGAAGTAGGCGTTGCAGTAGGCGTCGTCGCCGTTGTTGATGACGGAGTTCAGAGAGCTGCCGAGTCCGTCCCACGACGCCCGGCCGAGTCCGGCGTAGTAGTCGAAGACGACCCGGCTCCACGTGTGGGCGGCGATCGCATCGGGGTCGGAGATGGTGCTGCCGTTCTGGCCGCGCTCCACGTAGAGAGGCCCGCCTCCGCGCTCGGTGTCCTGGGCGTCGAAGGTGTAGATGCCGCCCTCGCCGGTGGCGGGGTCGTAGGTGGACGTCGTGGTGTCCACCAGCTCGACACCGTTGGCGGTCTGCCGCCCCACCGCGGTGAGCAGCTCCCCGGTCGGCCCGGTTCCGGAGACCTCGACGTCGTCGCCCTCGGCGAGCGCCGCGCCCATGCCCGGCTTGCCCGCCTTGCGGGGGGACAACCGCAGGGTCGGAGCGAACTGTCCGTTGGACGGGCGGACGTCGATCAGGTCGCCCGTGACGGCGTCGACGTAGTACAGCCCGTCCCCGAGGCCGAGGTCGTCGCTTCCGCCGGTCGCGCCGGTGATGACGACCTCCCAGGCCAGCGTCCCGACGCCCGTCGGCATCACGACCAGCGTGGGCTTGGTCGCCCGGTCGCCGCCCGAGAGGGTCTCGGCGGTGCGGGTCGCGGCCCGAGCGGGCACGGACGGCTCGGTCGAGGGGCCGAGGTCGCCGAAGACGCGGCCGCGGACCGCCACGAGGCCGGGGGTGGTGTCGACGTCGGCCAGGGTGAACACCAGCTGGCCGTCGAGGACCGGCACGCCGTCCACGACCTGGTCGGCCCGCACCGCAGCGGTTCCGGTGATGTCCGCTCCGGAGGGCTCTGCGAGCTCCAGGTCCTCATATCCGACGCCGAAGAGGTCTAGACCGTAGTCGTCCAGGAACGACTCGATCAGAGCGGCCGCGTCGTCCGCCTCCGCGGTGAAGCGGCCGCCGGACAGGTCGGCGAGGTAGCCGGTGACGTCGTCCTGCCGTCCGTTCCAGGCCGAGGTCGTGTCGGCGCGGAGCGCGTCGAGGGCCCGCTGCAACGTCTCGAGCTGCGCCTGGGCGCCGTCGTTCCCGTCACTGAAGACGGGAGACGCGACCAGGACAGTGGGCGGCTCCTGGTCCTCGCCGAAGGGCGAGTCGGCCTGGCAGGCGGAGAGCCCGAACACGGCCAGGACCAGACTGATCGAGGGCAGGGCTCGTCTCAGTCTCGGGGGTCGCACGTGGCGAGTTTGTGGCGGTCCGGGAGGGCTGTCAATCGAGTTGGGGAAAGACGTCCGGTTTGTTCGAAAATGCCCCGACGTCGCCTCCGGGTCCGCCATCATGCGGCTGCCCGGACGGCCCCTGGCCCGCCGTCGAGAGAGCTACAGACCCGGCGGCAGGGTGGCTGTCATGATGTCGTTGCCTCCGAAGACCGTGTCCTGCCAGACGATCCGGTCGCCCGAGATGGCGGGGTAGCCCTGCTGGCCGGTCTGGGCGAGCAGGTTGTAGATGCTGCCGCTCTCGAAGGAGTAGAGGTAGAGGTCGGTGTCATCGGCCCCGCCGACCTCTTCGGCCACGCCACCGCCAAGACTGCCCGCGCGCTCCGCCCACACCGCGTAGTCGGCGTTGACGGCCGCGCCGAAGCGGGAAGCCGCGTCGGACAACGTCAGTGCCCCACCGGAGCCGTCGAAGAGGGTCGCGCCGCCGGCGTCGTCGACGGCCAGCACCCGGGTGCCGTACGCCGCCACGGAGAACACGGTCCCGGACGCCTGCCCGAGCGCGGTGAAGCCGCTGCCGGGCTCCCAGAGGATGACCTGCCCGCCCTCGGTGCCGAGACCGACGACTCCCTGCCCGGTGCCGAGCGCGGTGACGTTGTCGCCGCCGAGGTCCGGGAGGTCCGCGGTGACCACCTCGCCGGCCGGGTCGATGAAGCTGACGGTGCCGTCCTCGGTGGTGACCCAGGCCGCACCCTCGTCGGAACCGGCGAGCCCGGCGAGGACGGTGGAGTCGGGGACACGGCCGAGCACCGTCCGGGCGCCCGACTCGTCGTAGCGCACCAGTGCCAGCTCGTTGGACGTGGACGGCACCTCCAGGGCGAGCTTCGCGTCGCCGGCGAAGACCAGCTGGGCGGTCTCGGGCGCCGAGGCCAGGCTCGTCGCCTCGCCCCCCACACTGCTGAGCGCGGGCAACCCGATGCCGGGGTTGCCCAGGCTCAGGTCGATCCAGGTGACCTGGTCGCCGTGCACCGACGGCTCGATCTGGGTCTGGGAGGCGGCGCTCACGACCTCGCCGTTCACGGTGCCCACGTCGACGCAGCCCTCGCAGAGGAGGCTCAGGTCGAAGATCTCGCGGGCCACCCGGAGGATGGTGGGGTCCGCGCCGGCGTCCACGGTCACCTGCTCGATCGCCGCGCGGGCGTCCAGGAAGCCCGCGGCCGGTCCCAGCTGGGTGGTGAGTGCGGCGAACACGATCTTGTCGAAGTCGCTCGCCAGCTTCGAGTCGTTGCCCTCGGTGCCGTCGACCTGCGCGAGGCGGGTGCGGATGGCCCACAGGGCGTTGTTCCAGATGGCGGAGTTGAGGTGGACGCCGCCGTTGTCCGCGTCGTACCCGGTGGTGATGCGCATGCGGAGGTTCGGGGTGATCAGGCGCAGGTAGTCGTCGTAGGTGTTCCCGTTGAGCATGTAGCGCAGGGACAGTCCGCCGTCGGGGTTGGCGTGGCACATCGAGGTCGGGGCCGGGATTCCCGTGCAGCTTCCTTCGAAGATGGCGACCGAGTCGGTGCCGTTGAAACGGTTGCCGATCACGTTGCCGAAGTAGTCGGCGAAGCTCTCGTTGAGCGCACCCGACTGCCCCGAGTAGACGAGGTTCGCCGTCGTGTTGATCACGCCGTGCGTGATCTCGTGCCCGGCCGTGTCCACGTCGACCTCGGTGAGCTCGGCTGGCCCGTCCTCGTCGGCGCACGGGTTGCCGTAGATCATCTGGGTGCCGTCGAAGAAGGAGTTGCAGAAGCTGTCGTCACCGTAGTTGACGGTGGAGAGCAACGTGCCGCCCGCACCGTCCCACGACGAACGGCCCAGCGAGGCGTAGTAGTCGTAGACCGCTCGGCTGAACGCGTGCGCCGCGATCGCCTCGGGGTCGGTGATCGTGGTGCCGTTCTGCGACCGCTCGACGTAGAGCCGTCCCGGCAGGTTCTCGGTGTCCTGGGCGGTGAAGGTCACGATCGCGCCGTCGCCCGTGGCGTCGTCGTAGGTCGGGACGGTGGTGTCGACCAGGGCCACGCCGTCCTCGGTCCTGACCCCGACGGCCGTGAGCTGGTCGCCGAAGAGGGTCTGGCCCGAGATCTCCACCGAGTTCGGGTCGGCGGCGAGGGCAGCTCGCACCTGCTTGACCAGCTTCGCCGGCAGCGCCGTGCTCAGGGACCGCTCGGCGGTCACGGGCCGCACCTCGATCAGGTCGCCGGTGGTGGCATCGAGGTAGTAGAGACCGTCGGACAGTCCCAGTCCGCCGGAGCCGTCGGCTCCCGTGATCGAGACCTCCCAGGCGAGCTGCCCCGCGCCGGTCGGTTTCACGACGAGGCGCGGCTTCCCGTTGCGCTGTCCCGAGGACAGACGCTGTGCGGTCCGGGTGGCGGCTGCGGCGGTGACCCCCGGCTCGGTCGAGGTGCTGAGAGCCGGGAAGGCGCGGCCGCGCACAGCGCTCAGGCTGGGCGCGGCCGTGTCGGGGTCGTCGAGCGTGAAGATCAGCTGGCCGTCGAGCACCGGGACGCCGTTGAGCTCCTGGTCCGCCCGGACCGCTGCGGTGCCGGTGATGTCCGCTCCGGAGGGCTCTGCGAGCTCCAGATCCTCATATCCGACCCCGAAGAGGTCTAGACCATAGTCGTCCAGGAACGACTCGATGACCGCGTCCGCGCCGTCGCCGCCGGCGGCCGAATAGCGACCCCCGGTGAGGTCGGCCAGGTAGCCGGTGAGGTCGTCCTGGCGTCCCGTCCAGCCCGACGCGGTCTCGGAGCGGAGGGCGTCCAGGACGCGCTGGAGCGTCTCGAGCTGAGCCTGAGCGCCGTCATTCCCGTCGCTGTAGACAGGGGAGACGACCAGAACGGTCGGGGGAGCCTGGTCCTCACCGAAGGGGGAGTCGGCCTGACATGCCGACAACCCCAGCGCAGCCAGGACCACGCCGATCGCAGGTCCGACTCGTCGTGCTTTCGTGGCAGCCACGTCGCGAGTTTGTGGCGGCCCACAGGGGCTGTCAATCGACTCCGGGAAACTGACGTGGGTTGTCGGGAAATCCGACGGCGAGCCCTTGACGTCAGCCATCATGCGCTCATCCCACTGTAGGCCCCGCTCCCCGCGAGGCAACCGACCCGGAGGTTCCGACGTGCCCTGTCCAACTTGTTCGTCAGAGAATCCGGAGGTGGCGTCGTACTGCCACCGCTGCGGATCCTCGCTCCGCGCCGGCTCCACCGGTCGCGCGAACTCCTATGCCGTGAACTCGGCCGAGAACGTCAACCAGTTCGCGCTGATCTCGACGATCATGCCGCAGACCAGTCGCGAGACGGCTGACAACTACCGGTGGGCGATGATCATCAGCGGCGTCCTGATCGTGGGCGCCACCGCACTGGGACTGCTGCCGATCGCGATCGCAGCCGCGGCGTTCCTGATCCCCCTGGCCTACCTCGTCTACATCTACGACGTGAACCTCTGGGAGGACGCCCCCGCCCCGGTGGTGATCGGGCTGTTCTTCGTCACCGGCGTTCTCGCGGTGCTGGTCTCCCTGGTCTTCTTCCACTGGGTCTTCGACGCGCAGTTCGCCAGCTTCGCGGCCGGAGGTCGGGCACGCGGAGGCATCGACGCTCTGTCGATCCCGGCGCTGCTGATCTTCGCGGTGCTGCTCCCGATCATCGCGGAGGTCGTCAAGAACATCGGCGGCTGCCTGCTCGCCCGGCGGCCGCAGTTCGACGACATGATCGACGGCCTCACCTTCGGTGTGGCCGCCGGCACGGCGTACGCAGCCTTCGAGACCATCGTCGTCTTCTCGTCGGTCTTCACGTCCGGTGAGTTCCGGACCGAGACAGGGATCTCGACCTGGATCGTGATCGTCTTCAACCTGATGGTCGTCAAGTCCCTCATCTACGGCACGGCCACCGGCATCGCGGTCGCCGCGTTCTCCGGCAAGGGCGAGGGCTACGACGGTTTCACCGGCTTCTACGTGAAGAACTTCGCGTTCGCCGCTGGTGTCAACGTCCTCTACTGGCTGGGCGTGCGACTCCTGTCCTACCTGCCCTTCGGTCAGATGCTCGGACTCCTGTGGGGCCTGGTCATCCTGGGCGTCCTGGTCATCCGGATCCGGGTGATGCTGCAGGCCGCGCTGCTCGAGGCCGCCGTCGAGGACGCCGCCAAGTCCGGCACCTCCAAGCGGGACACGTTCGTGGAGACCTTCTGCCCCGAGTGCGAGAACATGCTGCTCTCCGGGTCGCAGTTCTGCATCGTGTGCGGTACGTCGGTGCGCTCGGCGTCCCGGCAGGCCAAGCGACACATGGGCTCTCCCTCGACGGGAGGTGCGGCATGAGTGACCAGACGCCCACGCCCCCGACCGACCCCACGCAGCCGGTCCCGCCGGCAGCTCCGCCGGCCGCTCCGCCTGCTGCGGCACCACCCGCTGCCGCTCCGCCTGCC
Organism: Nocardioides sp.; assembly: GCA_046590395.1. GTDB lineage: Bacteria > Actinomycetota > Actinomycetes > Propionibacteriales > Nocardioidaceae > Nocardioides. The sequence goes on along the minus strand of JBKJUE010000085.1, from coordinate 4,999 downwards.
GCTGCTCCGCCCGCCGCTCCAGCTGCGGCCCCGGCCGCCGCTGCCGCACCGCCGGCGGCTCCGTACGTGCCGCCGCCAGCCCCGGCCGCCTACGCGGCCGCTCCGGGCGCCCCTGGTGGGCCGGGTTACGGCACCACCCAGGGTGCACCGCCGCCCGCCGGTGGCTACTTCAAGTCCGGCAAGAACAAGACGATCGCCCTGATCGTGGGTGGCGTCGTGGCCATCGGTGTGATCGGCGGCGTCGCCGCGATGCTCGCCGGTGGTGGTGACAGCAAGGACGAGGTCACGACGACCACGTCCGCGCCCCAGGGCTCGGGCGTGCTCGACCCGGCACCGGTGGAGAACACCGATCCGGCTCCCACGGAGCCCGGCGAGACCACCGAACCCGCACCCGAGACGACGGCGCCCGCCCCCGAGACAACGGCCCCGGCGCCCGAGCCGGAGCCGGAGCCGGAACCCGCACCCGCGGGTGGTGACTCGGTCGTCATCGCCGGCAACATCGCCGTCCCGGTCCTCGCCGGCTGGGAGGTGTTCGGGTCCGACGAGGGCAGCGTGTCGATGGGCAAGGGCAACGACTTCATCTTCGCCACCACCGGCACAGTGGAGCCGTCGACCGACGCAGGTCAGCTGCTGTCCGAGCAGCTCACGTCGATCCTCCCGCCCGAGTCGTACACCAATCTGGCCACGTCGGACGTCCTGCCTCAGCAGCCGGGTGGCTCGATCGTGTCGGTCGCGCTCATCGAGTACGAAGCGACCTGGACCGACGGTCAGGGCACGGTGCCGATCCACGGTGTCATGTTCGCTGCCGTCCGTCAGGACGGGACCGCGATGATCATCCTGGGTGAGCACACGCCGCCCAAGGAGTTCGGCGACGTCTACGAGCAGCTGCTCGCGCCGACCCTCGGCGGAGCGCTCAACTCGATGGCAGGCGTCGGCTAGCAGTCAGCCGCTCTGGACCACCAGGGCCGTGGCGACGGCGGCAACGCCGTCGCCACGGCCGGTGAGTCCCAGGCCGTCGGTCGTCGTCGCGGACACCGACACCGGTGCCCCGATCGCGGCCGACAGAGCAGCTTCCGCCTCGGCGCGCCGCGGCCCCACCTTCGGGCGGTTGCCGATCACCTGGACCGCGACGTTGCCGATCGCGAACCCTGCCTCCCGGACGCGGCGGGCTGTCTCCTCGAGCAGCGTCGTACCGGACGCGCCCGCCCACGCGGGATCCGCCGTACCGAAGTTGCTGCCGAGGTCGCCGAGACCAGCGGCGGAGAACAGGGCGTCGCAGGCTGCGTGCGCCGCGACGTCGGCATCGGAATGCCCCTCGAGTCCCTGCGGCTCGTCCGGCCAGGCGAGCCCGGCCAGGAAGAGGGGGGCGCCGTCGACGAGGCGGTGGACGTCGGTGCCGATGCCGATCCGGGGCAGCCCAGGGGTCTGTGTCACACGCCGATCATGCCTGAGCGACAATCGGACGAGTGAGGACATCCCGCGGCGCCTGGTCGCTCGCCGGGCTCGTGGCCGGACTGGCCGGGCTCGCGACGAGCTACTTCGTCGCGATGGCGATGACCATCCGGGACTCCCCGGTCGTCGCGGTGGCGGAGATGACCATCCGGTTCACGCCGGGAGTGGTCGCCGAGCGGGCGATCGCGATCCTCGGCCACTGGGACAAGCCGGTGCTCGTCATCGTGATCCTGCTGGTGATGGGCAGCCTCTTCGCGTGGGCCGGCCGGCTGGCCGCCCGTCGTTGGTGGGCCCCGCTCATCGTGTACGGCGCCCTGGCCGGGGTCGGCACCGTCGCCGTCGCGCTGCAGCACGGCTCGTCCGCCGGCAACTACCTGCCTCTCGCCGTCGGTTTCGTGACCTGGCTGATCGCCCTGTCCCTGCTGACCGAGCCGTTGCGACGGGCCGGGCTCGAGGCGACCGAGGAGGCCGAGCCGATCCCTGCCGAGCTCGACTCGACCCGTCGCGGCTTCCTCATCCGGGCCGGCCTGATCAGCGCCGCCGCGGTCGCGGTGGCCGCCGTCGGCCGGGTCGTCGGCCGCGGCCGTCGTCACGTCGAGGAGACCCGGCGGTTGCTCAAGATCACCGGCGTCACCGAGCCGCGGGTCCCCCCCACGGCGCGGATCGGCCTGCGGGGCGTCTCGCCGTGGCAGACGCCCAACGACGACTTCTACCTGATCCACACGGCGATCGTGGTGCCGACGATCGAGCCCCGGGACTGGCGGCTGCGGATCCATGGCCTGGTCGACCAGGAGATCGAGATCTCGTACGCCGAGCTGCTCGAGCGCGAGCGCACCGAGGCCTGGGTGACGCTCAACTGTGTCTCCAACCCGGTCGGCGGCAACCTGATCGGGAACGCCTGGTGGAGCGGGGTGCGGCTGGCCGACCTGCTGGCCGAGGCCGGCGTACGCGGTGACGCCGACGCGATCCTGCAGACCTCCGAGGACGGCTGGACCTGCGGCACGCCGCTGGGCGCCGTCACCGACGACCGCGACGCGATGCTCGCCGTCGCCATGAACGGGGAGCCGCTCCCGATCGACCACGGCTTCCCCGTGCGCACGATCGTCCCCGGCCTCTACGGCTTCGTCTCCGCCTGCAAGTGGCTGGTCGACATCGAGGTGACCCGCTTCTCCGACATCGAGGCCTACTGGACCGGGAAGGGCTGGGCCGAGCAGGCGCCGGTCAAGATCGCGTCCCGCATCGACGTCCCGGGCTCGGGAGACGAGGTGGCGGCCGGCCAGGTGCAGGTCGGCGGCGTGGCCTGGGCGCAACACACCGGGATCGCCACCGTCGAGGTGTCGGTCGACGGTGGCGACTGGCAGGAGACGGCCGTGTCGGCTCCACCCACCGTGGACACGTGGGTGCAGTGGGCGGTGACCGTCGACGTGGAACCGGGTGACCACCTGGTCCGTGTCCGCGCCACCGACCGGAACGGCGACGTGCAGACCGGCGTCGAGCGCGACGTGCTGCCGGACGGTGCCACGGGGTGGCACGCCATCGACTTCACCGCCCAGGAGGCGTGATGCAGGACTTCTCGGGACGCACCGGCGCGGCTCTCGTCGTGGGCGGCAGCGGCGGCCTCGGCACACCGATCGCCCGGATGCTGGCACGACGCGGCTCCCACGTCGCGGTCACCTACCGCTCCGACGTCGACGGTGGTGCGGCCGCCGCGTCCGCCGCCCGCGAGTGGGGCGTGCGTGCGTCGGCCCACGCGCTCGACCTGACGTCCGACGAGGACGCGGCTCTCGTGGTCGACCAGGTCGTGGAGGCGTACGGCGGGCTGCACACGCTCGTCTACGCCGCCGGGCCGCACGTGCCGATGGTGCACCTCTCGGACGTCGCACCGACCACGATGTCCGCGCAGCTGACCGCCGACGCCGCCGGCTTCTTCAACGTCGTCCACCCGGCGCTGCCGCACCTGCGGCACGTCCAGGGCTGCATCGTCGCGATCACCACGGCGGCGACGTCGCGCTACCCGGTGCGGGACGGGTTGTCCGCCGCCCCCAAGGGCGCGGTCGAGGCGCTGGTCCGCGCGCTCGCCGCCGAGGAGGGTCGCTTCGGTGTCCGGGTCAACGCCGTCGGCCCGGGCATGCTCACCGATGGCATGGCCGCCCGCCTGATCTCGTCCGGAGACCTGTCGGCGGAGGCCCTCGACATCACCCGCGGCAACATCCCGCTGCGCCGCTTCGGCACGGCCACCGACATCGCCGAGGCGGTCTGCTTCCTGGCCTCCGACCGCGCCGGCTTCATCTCCGGCCAGAAGCTCGACGTCGACGGCGGCTACTCCGTCTGACCCACGAAGTGGCAGTTTCTCCGGTCCGAAGTGGCAGTTTCTCCGGCCGTTCACTCACCAGTTGGAGTGGTCGCCGCTCGGCAGCGGGTGGGCATCGTCGCGGATGACGTAGACCAGGCCGCCGGACGTCGGGAGCCAGGCGTCCTCGAACTGCCCGCGGTCATAGGTACGCCGGACGCCGTTGCGCCTGGCGGCCGCGGGGTCGTTGACGATGACGTCGCCGTCATCGGTGAACCCGACGATGACCAGCAGGTGGCCGTTGGTGCCCGAGATCGGCGCACCGTCCAGCTCGCCGGAGCCGAAGGAGATCGAGGCGACGAGCGGGATGCCGGCCTCGATGAAGAGCCCGGCCTCGCGGAGGTTGCGCAGTCGGGTGACGAACGCGTGGCCCGTGCGGGGCGCGGCGTACGCGGTGTTGAAGGACCAGTTGCCGGTGCCGGCGTAGTCGTGGTCGTAGGTCATGCGGGCCGCGAAGTCGACCCACGGGTCGACGTGGCCGTCGGGCACCCACCGGTAGTCCTTTGCGGACGGGAGTGCGTCGTAGTAGCCCAGCACCATCGACGTGGATGTGGGCGAGCACCAGGCCTGGCCGCCGTTGCCCCACTCCGGGTAGTGGCCGCGGTGGATCATCTGGGAGTAGCGGGGGACATCGAGCGTGATGCCGCTCCCGGGGCCGGCCGTGGACGTGGTCACGCCGTCGACGTCGGGCAGGTTGCTGGCCATGGCGCCGATGCTGTCGACCTTGGGGCTCCTCGAGCCCGCGCCGCGGAGCAGGGTGACCCGGAGCTGCCAGGCATCGAGCGGGCCCTCCGTCTGCCAGGTGTCGACGTTGACGTCGGCGAGATCGTCGCCCTGGCCGCCGACCGAGGTCCGCTCGAGGTACTTGTCGCGGGCAGCCCAGCGACCGAGGACGTCCCAGCTGGCGCGCTTGCCGTCGGTGGTGCGGCCGCGGACCGACACCTCGACCCAGCTGTCTCCAGGGGTGACGGCGTCCCAGGACGCGATCAGCTCGGTGAAGTCGAAGGCCGGCGTACGCCACGGGGAGACCCACGATCCGGTGTCGTAGTCACGGCCGCCGGAGGTGCGGTGGCCGCTGGGCTCGTCCACGGCCAGACGATCCTTGCGGATCCGGAGGCCGCTCATCGTCCCCTGACGGAGGTCTGCCTTGCTGTCCCACTCGGCGTACGCGATCCGGCGCGCCGGGGCCCCGGCCTG
>JBKJUE010000033.1:0-29259 GCA_046590395.1 Nocardioides sp. | reverse complement strand
CACCGCCTGCGGGCTGCGCCGGTCCGAAGTCCTCGGGCTCGACTGGACCTCGGTCGATCTGATCGAGGGGACCGTCGCCGTGGTCGCCTCACGGGTGAAGACCGGCCTCTCCAACTCCACCGAGATCGGTGGCCCGAAGACTGCGGACTCGCGGCGGGTCGTGCAGGTGGAGGCCATCGCATCGGGAACTCGTGCCGCGCTACGCGATCTGTGGGTCCAGCAGGGCCAGCCGTCGAGCGGCCTCGTGATCGTGGACAACTTGGGTCGCCCGGTGGCTCCCGACGCCTACACGCGGCGCTTCGTGGTCCTGTGCTCCGACGCCGGGGTGCCGAGGCTGAGGAGTATCCACGCGCTGCGGCACACCATCGCCACCGCGCTGCACGAGGCCGGAGTGCCTCCGGTGGAGGCCGCGTCGCTGCTCGGTCACGGTGTGCCGGTCCACCTGGCCTTCTACGTCCCGACCAGCGACGAGCACGGCGCTCGTGCAGCCGAGAAGGCGGGCGCGATTCTCGCCCGGACGGTGACTGGCTGAGAGGCAGTCCCGCTAGCCACCCACGCCGAGGTCGTTCCAGTCTTTCGTTCGGATCTGAGCAACGCCCTTGTAACTAGATATCTCGCCAGTGATGCACACTTCAGTGCCCATCGATGGTCCAGCCAGATTCGTCGTGTTCCAGACGACGACGGTGAACCGTTCCGGGTCCGGGTAGTCCTTGCCGATGTTGAGGAACGTATCGCCACTGTCCTCGACCATGCTCTGTAGCGGTCCGCATACCTCCCTTGTGTCACCGACGTGACTATCGGCGTCCTGCCACGAAAGCGAGCCACCCGCAAGCCTCAGAACCACTCCGGCGATCAGCAGTCCGACCGTTGCAAGGCTGGCAACTGCGCTGGCGACCGCGGCCCAGTTTGGGGCATCGCGTGGGTTCGGTCTGTAGTTCGCGATCACCCCGTTTGACCAGAACAGAACCACTGCGGTCGCGATTGCGAATGGGAAGAGCCCCGTTCCGTACGTGGCTACGAGAGCGATGACTCCGAGGATCGCAACGATGCAGCCCATGTTGTCTCCTGGTTCACGACGGTCATTCGTCCAGGTCGAGTTGGAGCGCCGGGACTAGCCCTGCCTCCTCGAATGCTTGCAACTCCGTCGCAGCCCACAATCCTTGCTCCTTGGGAACACCGCCGCCGCCCGCACACGAGGCGGCACACGCAAATAGGCACTTACCGACGTCTAGCAGAATCGCCTGAACGACCTGATCTGGCGTGGAATCCTCATGACACACCGGCGTTGGAGCAGAGCCGAACGGTGCTGGTTCGCGCCTCGCTCCATAGCCCGCAGGCATGATCCACCACTTCCCGCTGCGGGGGCCGACCATCAAGCCGGTTATGGGCGATGCCTTAACCCACAACACTAGGGTTCCATCCGACATTCGAAGGACATCCGGATCGAGCCAGTCCCGAACTCGCAGGAGGCCATTGACGATCTCCACCCAGTCAGCCGGGATCGGTACGCTCACCGGAGGCGCTTGAACTTTGCGGCGGAACAGGCCCATGCGGGCACGCTAACCGATATTCCAGGTCCATACAGGAAGATACTGATACTCCCAATCTCTTGGACTCTTTGTTGGACTTTGCGGCGCAGCGATGCCCGCCCCACACTCGGCGGGACGGGCCTCTTGCTGGTGACCTGCGGCGATGCCGCTGGCCTTGCTCCCCGGGATGGAGTCGAACCATCGTCGCTAATCCTGATTCAAAGTCAGGCGGGCCCTGCCGGCAGACCAACCGGGGATTGCCAGAGGCAAGGCTACTTGTCCCCGGGCGCCGAGTCGGCAGTAGTTACCCTCTGGGCGTGGACCTTCCCGTCATGCCGCCGGTGCAACCCATGCTCGCGAAGTCGGTGAAGGGGATCCCGGACCCCGCGAAGCACGGCGGGCTGAGCTTCGAGCCGAAGTGGGACGGCTTCCGCTGCCTGGTCTTCAAGGACGGCGACGAGGTCGAGCTGGCCAGCCGCAACACCAAGTCGCTGACCCGCTACTTCCCCGAGGTCGTCGCGGCCATGCGGGAGCAGCTGCCGGACCGGTGCGTCCTGGACGGCGAGCTGTTCGTCGCGGTCGGCGCGAAGCTGGAGTTCGAGCTGTTGCAGGAACGCATCCACCCGGCGAAGTCGCGCGTCGACATGCTCGCGGAGAAGACGCCTGCGGGCTTCGTCGCCTTCGACCTGCTCGCCCTCGGCGACACGTCGTACGTCGATCGCCCGCTCTCGGAGCGTCGCGCGGCGCTGGAGGAGGCACTGGCCGGGCTCGACGGGCCCTGCTACCTGACCCGCACCACCACCGACCCCGCGGTCGCCGAGGAGTGGTTCCACCAGTTCGAGGGCGCCGGCCTGGACGGGGTGGTCGCGAAGCCGCTGGCCGGCACCTACCAGCCCAACGCCCGCGCCATGCTCAAGATCAAGCACGAGCGCACGGCCGACGTCGTGGTGGCCGGCTACCGCGAGCACAAGACGTCGACCGCGGAGCGCCCCCTGTTGGGAAGCCTGCTCCTCGGCCTCTACGCCGACGGCAAGCTCCAGCACATCGGCGTCTCCGCGAGCTTCACCGAGAAGCGCCGGGCCGAGCTGATCGAGGAGCTCCAGCCCCTCGTCTGCCCGATCGAGGAGCACCCGTGGGGCGCGTGGACGGCCGCGGGCTCGGACTGGGCGATCGCGAACCCCGACCGGGTGCCGGGGACGCAGAGCCGGTGGAGCGCCGGCAAGGACCTCTCGTTCACGCCGCTGCGCCCGGTGCTGGTGCTGGAGGTGGCCTACGACCACATGGAGGGCCGCCGGTTCCGGCACACCGCGCAGTTCCGGCGGTGGCGGACCGACCGTGACCCCGAGTCGTGCGGCTACGAGCAGCTGGACGAGCCGGTGAGCTACGACCTGGGCGAGGTCCTGGGTGGCGGCCCCACCCGATCCTGAGCCGCCCCTCGCCCCGGCGACCGCGGAGGAGGACAATGGACTCATGACCGAGACCTACAACGTGGTGCTCCTCGTGGAGCAGACCCTGACCGCGGCCGACGCGGCCCAGGTGCTGTCGCTCCACGACACCCTCGACGAGCCCGTCCGCTACCACGTGCTGCTGCCCATGGAGGACGCCGCAGCCCGGATCGAGGCCTCCATGGGGTCGCTCGCCGCCGGCGAGGTGATGGCCTCCCCCGCGATGGCGATGCGCGAGGTGGACATCGAGGCCGTGCGCCGCGACTGCGAGGACCGGTCGAAGCGCGACCTGACGGCCACCCTCGAGGCGTTGCGCGGGGCCGGCGCGACCGTGGAGGGCCAGGTGGTGGTCGAGCCCCCGATCGATGCGCTGGCCGCCAAGGTGGCCGCCGTCGACGGGCGCGAGGCGATCATCCTGACCCGGCCCCACGTGGTGGCCGAGTTCTTCCACGTCGACTGGACCTCGCGCGCCCGACGCAAGATCGGGGTCCCGGTCCTGCACCTGCTGGAGCACGAGAACTTCGACGAGCAGGCCGGCGGCGGCGAGGGCATCACCGGTCTTTGACCGACACCTTCCCGAGACCCGCACCCGGGCGCAAATCGTCGTGCTGGGACGGATGTGACTGGTGTGACGACACCTCCGGAGAACCGGTAACGAAACGGCCCGTTTTGTTACCGAACGCTGGCAGGTCTGTGGCCTTCATGTGGATGTGACGTGGCACACGCCTCCCTAGTGTTCTGGTTGTCGGAAGGACCCGAGACCATCCGACAAAGAACCGATCGGGGGGTCGGTTCGGCTCAACGGAAGTGGCCCCCGCGCACCTGGGGGGGAGCGCGGGGGCCCACGTTGGCCAAACACACGGGGGTGTGTAACAGGGGGGACTTCAGCGCGAGGGAGCGCTGCTCGTCCCGCAATACATGGGGAAACAGGAAGCCCGTCCAGCGCCCGGGGGAGGCGTCGGACGGGCTTTCTTCATGCCCGGGTGAGACAGCTCAGCGCCCCGCCAGCTCGACCACGATGTCGAGGTGGCCGGTGTGCCGGGCGTGCCCGGACTTCGACGGCTCTCCCGGGTTGCGTCCGACCCGCTGGTCCTCGGTCACGACTCGATCCGGTGGCCCTGGTCGTCCCAGTGCTCGGCCACCTTCTTCGACGGCTGCACCCGCGGCGGCTCCCCCGGCATCTTGGGGTAGTCCGGCGGGAACGACATCTCGCCGCCCGGCAGCTCCTCCCAGAGCGTGAGCAGCGGCTCCAGCGAGTACGCCGTGTCGTCGATCGCCGCCCACGGATCACCGTCCGCCACCCGGTCGGGCACCGTGAACAGGTTGAACTCCCCAGGGTCGCGCAGGTCGGCGAGCTCCGCCCAGGTGACCGGGGTCGAGACGGGCGCGCCCGGCTTGGGTCGCAACGAGTAGGCGGAGGCGATGGTCCGGTCGCGGTTGTTCTGGTTGAAGTCGACGAAGATCCGCTCCCCACGTTCCTCCTTCCACCACTCCATGGTCACGCCGGAGTCACGGCGCGCGAGCTCACGCCCGAAGCCGATGGCGGCGTGCCGGAGGTCGGTGAACTCCCAGCGCGGCTCGATCCGCACGTAGACGTGGACGCCGCGGTTGCCGGACGTCTTCGCGAAGCCGACAAGGCCGAGCTCCTCGAGCAGCTCGCGCGCCACGCCGGCCACCCGGACCGCGTCCGTGAAGGTCGTCCCGGGCTGGGGGTCGAGGTCGATCCGCAGCTCGTCGGGCCGGTCGACGTCGGATCGCCGGACCGGCCACGGGTGGAACGTGAGCGTCCCCATGTGCGCGCACCACACCGGAACGGCGATCTCGGTGGGACAGATCTCGTCGGCGGTCCGCCCGGAGGGGAACGTGACCTCGACGCTCTCGAGGTAGTCGGGCGCCCCCTTGGGCACCCGCTTCTGGTAGAACGCGTCGGCCTTCTCCCCCGGCCGGCCCGTGGCCAGCTTGATCCCCGGCAGCACGCCGGCCGGCCACCGCTCCATCGCGGTCGGCCGGTCGCGCAGGGCACGCATCAGCCCGTCATCGACGGACGCGAAGTACTCGGCCACCATCAGCTTCGTGACCTGGGGGGTCCGGCCGGTGGCCTCGTAGATCACCCGGTCCGGGCTGGACACGCGGACCGCACGTCCCCCGGCGTCGACCTCGGCGGCAGGTGGTTTCGGCATGCGCCCACGCTAGCCGCCGACGCCGACTATCGGGCCTCGCTCAGCAGTCCGTTCGGCTGGAACGTCGGGCGCCGGTCGAGGTCCTCGCGGTTGGCGCGGACGAACTCGAAGCTGGCCGTCGTGACGAGCACCCAGTCGGTGGGCAGCGCGTCCACGCCGAGCACCGGCTCCGCCACGTCGGCGTACGACGCGAGCAGCGCCTGGGCACACTCGACGTGGGCCGGCGGGAAGTGGAAGGCCATCCGGTCGAGCTCACGCTGCGACCCGACGAACGCGAGCGGGCGGCCGAGGCCGGCGCCGCACACGCCGCAGATCCGGCTGAGCGCGCACTGGGTGACCCGGCGCTTGTCGAGGTCACGCGCCGACAGGGCAGCGCCCTCCGGGCGGTCGCCGTACCCCACGTCCGTGCCGGCCGAGAACGGCACCGGCACGAACAGCTCGGGGTCGGTGGGCAGGTCGGTGAAGGCGGTTGGGGCGGCGTCCATCAGTCGTGGCTCCGCTCCCGCGGGCTGCGAGACCATCCGCCCAGCTCCTGGCGACGCGAGGGGCGCTCCGCGTCCGACTTGCGCTTGCGGTCGGCCTCCGGGCTCGGCGGCTCCGGCTGGTCGCTGCTGGTCCAGCTGTTGGGGACCGACAGCTTCATGATCGTGCGCAGCACCTGGCCGTACTGACGGTGCAGCGGGCCGATCGTGTACGGGATGTCGTACTTGTCGCACAGGGCGCGGACCTTGACCGCGATCTCGGGGTACCGGTTGCTCGGCAGGTCCGGGAAGAGGTGGTGCTCGATCTGGTAGCCGAGGCTGCCGCTGAGGATGTGCAGCGTGCGGCCACCCTCGAAGTTGGCGGAGCCCAGCATCTGGCGGAGGTACCACTCGGGGCGGGTCTCGTCCTCGAGCTCCTCCTCGGTGAAGTGCAGCGCGCCGTCGGGGAAGTGGCCACAGAAGATGATCATGTAGGACCACAGGTTGCGCGCCAGGTTGGCCGTGGCGTTGGCCTTCAGCGTGGACTTCCACTCCTTCCCCGACAGGGCGGGGTAGACGACGTAGTCCTTGAGGATCTGGTTGCGGCCCTTCCGGAAGATCTGGCGCAGCTGTCGCTTCATCTCCTTCGGGTCCTTCTCGCCCTTGCGGATCCGCTCGATGTCGAGGTCGTGGAGGGCGACGCCCCACTGGAAGAGGCTGGCGAGCAGGGCGTTGTAGACCGGCTGCCCGATGTTGTGCGGGTGCCAGCGCTGCTCACGGGCCATCCGGAGCACGCCGTACCCGATGTCGTTGTCGTGGCCGAGCACGTTGGTGAACTGGTGGTGCACGTAGTTGTGCGAGTGCTTCCACTGCTCGGCGGGCTGGGCGGTGTCCCACTCCCAGTTCGAGGAGTGGATCTCCGGGTCGTTCATCCAGTCCCACTGGCCGTGCATGACGTTGTGGCCGATCTCCATGTTCTCGAGGATCTTGGCCAGGCCGAGCATGGCCGTGCCGGCCACCAGGGCGGGCCGGCCCGCCCTCGTGTGGGCGCTCGCAATCATGGCGGCGCGGCCGCCGGCGGCGAGGCCGCGCTGGATCTTGATCAGGCGGTTGATGTACGCCGCGTCGTCGGCGTTGCGGGACTCCTCGATCTCCGCGCGGATGGCGTCGAGCTCGCGTCCGAGCTGCTCTACCTCCTCCACGCTGAGGTGCGTGTATTCCTTGACGTCAGAGATAGCCATGGCTGTCTCCCTTCCTAGATGTCGAGCGTGCAGTCGCCGACAGCGGCGGTCACACACGTCTGGACGGACTCGTTCGGCTGACCGAACTCGTTTCCGTTGCGGAGGTCCCGGATCGTGCCCGAGACCAGGGTCAGGGTGCAGGTGTGGCAGATCCCCATGCGGCAGCCGTAGGGCATGCCGACGCCGGCTTCCTCGCCGGCTTGGAGGATCGTGGTCGCACCGTCGACCTCGATGTTCTTGTTGGAGTTGCGGAAGGTGATCGTGCCGCCCTCGCCGCCGTCTCCGCCGAGCTCGAGGGAGAACCTCTCGAGGTGCAGCTGCTCCTCGAGCCCAGCCTCCTCGTAGTGCTCGCTGACGGCGTCGAGCATCGGACCCGGCCCGCAGGCCCAGGTCTCGCGCTCCTTCCAGTCCGGACAGATCGTGTCCAGGTCGGAGAGCTCGAGCATGCCGTCGGTGTCGGTGTGCAGCTGGTGAAGCGTGAGTCCGTCGTGCTTCTGCTCCAGCTCGAGGAGCTCGTCGCGGAAGATCATCCGCTCGGCCGTCGGCGAGGAGTAGTGCATGACGACGTCTGGCCCCCCATGACGGAGCGTGCCGCGACGGTCGAGGGTGCGCAGCATCGACATCACCGGGGTGACGCCGCTGCCGCCGACCAGGAAGAGCATCCGCTCCGGCGGCGGGTCGGGGAGGGTGAAGTCGCCCTCGGGAGCGGCCAGCCGGACGATCGTGCCCGGCTCGAGGCCCTTGACGAGGTGCGAGGAGAGCAGGCCCTCCGGCATCGCCCGTACCGTGATCGCGATGGTGCGACCCTTCTGCCGGGTCGGCGAGCTGACGGAGTAGGAGCGCCACTGGAACTTGCCGTCGACCTGGATCCCGATGCCGATGTACTGGCCGGGGCGGTGGTCCCAGTGCCAGCCCCAGCCGGGTCGGATCACCAGGGTGGCGGCGTCCTCGGTCTCAGGGATGACCGCCTCGACCCGGCCGCGCAGCTCGCGCGAGGTCCAGAGGGGGTTGATCAGTCTCAGGTAGTCGTCGGGATGGAGCGGCGTGGTCAGCTTGGACCCCGCTCGGCGGAACCGGTCCCACGAGATGGTGCTACCTGCCGCCATGGGCTCTCCTGTCGATGTCAGCCGGAAAGAACTCAGTGAACACTTGTTTACTGAACGCGTCAACGCCCGTAGGGGTGAGGTACCCCGCACCCGCACGGTGAACCAGGCGGTCCAGACGGGTCCTCGGCTTGTCGTGATCCCATATCGTGGGCGCATGCCCTACGACGTGGAGAAGACCGACGACCAGTGGCGCGAGGAGCTCTCGCCCGAGGAGTACGCCGTGCTCCGTCAGGCCGGCACCGAGCGTGCCTTCACCGGTGACTACACCGACACCGAGACCACCGGCATCTACCGCTGCAAGGCGTGCCAGTCGAAGCTCTTCGAGTCCGACACCAAGTTCCACTCCGGCTGCGGGTGGCCGAGCTTCTACCAGCCGCTGAAGACATCGGAAGGGGCAGCCACCATCGAGTACATCGAGGACACCTCCGCCGGCATGAAGCGGGTCGAGGTCCGCTGCGCCAGCTGCGGCTCCCACCTCGGGCATGTCTTCCCCGACGGCTACGGCACGCCCACCGGCGACCGCTACTGCATCAACTCGATCAGCCTGACCCTCGAGCCGAAGAGCTGACCGACGGCAGGGAGCATGCCCTCTGTCCCGGCCCTCAGCCAGAACGGGGAGCCGCTTGTAGCCCCTTGAGGGCCGCGCTGGCGAGGTTCATCTCGTGGGCGAGGGCCGCAACCGCTGCCGGTGCCGGGCCGAGCGTTCCTGCATCGCCGAGGTCCTCCAGCTGTTGGCACACCGCGGCCACCCTCGGCAGGCCCAGATTGAGGGCGCTGCCACGCAGCTGGTGCGCGGCAATGGCCAGGTGCTGGGCGTTTCCTCGGGCAATCGCGTGACGGATTCGAGTCAGGCTCTGGGGTGCGGTTTCGAGGAAGGAGTTCACGAGGCGCTCGAGCAGGGACTCCTCACCGGATCTGAGCGCACTCAGCAGCTCCAGCCGGGCTGGGTCCAGGACTCCCGTCTCCTGACCGGAGCCGGTGCTCTCGGTGACCTCGTGCTCCCTCGGCCCGTGGGTCAACCAACGCTCCAAGGTGCTGGCGACGATCGTCGGGTCGATCGGTTTCGTGACGAAGTCGTCCATCCCGGCTTCCAGGCAACGCTCGCGTTCACCCTCGACGGCGGAAGCAGTCATGGCGATGATCGGGAGGCGCTCCGTGCCGCTCTCGGCGCTGCGGATGCGTCGCGTCGCGGCGTAACCGTCCAGCTCCGGCATCTGGCAGTCCATCAGCACCGCTGCGAACGGTGCGCGGATCACGGCCTCGATCGCCTCGATCCCGTTGGCCGCGACTTCGCACGAATAGCCCAGGTGCTCGAGTATGCCGACCGCGACGAGCTGGTTGACGTGGTTGTCCTCGACGACGAGGACGTGCCCCGCGCTGCCGACCGGATGCGCCAGCGGCTCGTGTTGCACGGCAACCGGCCGCCGCGCTGAACCGGTCACGTTGCCCAGCACGGAACGCAGCTGGGAGAAGTGCACGGGCTTGGTCAACCGGGCCGCGATGCCGGCGCGTCCGGCTTCCTCGGCGCTGACGTCGCGCCCCGACGTCAACAGCACCAGGCTGATGGGTGCCAGCTCGGGGGTCTGGCTGATGACGGCTGCCAGCTCGAGCCCGTCCATCCCCGGCATGCACAGGTCCACCAGGGCAAGGCTGTACGGCGTGGCGCCGGCCGCCGCCTCACGGACAGCCCTCAGCCCCGAGAGGCCGTCCTCGGCCACGTCGACGCTCATGCCCCAGGCACTGAGCAGCTCGCTGAAGATGAGGCGGTTGGTCTCGTTGTCGTCGACGACCAGGACGCGCAGCCCCTCCAGGTCCCCGGCGGGGTGCGGGTGCGCCACGGTCGGGTCGAGTGCGGGCTGGAGGGGCAGCGTGAACCAGAAGGTGCTGCCCTCGCCAACCTCACTGTTCACCCCGATGGCGCCCCCCATGGCGGTGACGAGCTGCCGACAGATGGCCAGGCCCAGGCCCGTGCCTCCGAACCGTCGCGATGTGTTCGAGTCGGCCTGGGTGAACGGGTCGAAGAGGTGACGGCGGCTCTCCTCGTCGACGCCGATACCGGTGTCGGTCACCTCGAACCGGACCAGAAGACCGGAGTCGTTGCTCCCCTCGAGCTGGGCACGCACCACGACTTCGCCTTCGCCGGTGAACTTGACCGCGTTCGAGATCAGGTTCAACAGCACCTGGCGGAGCCGCGACGGGTCGCCGCGAAGCACTTCGGGCAGCTCGGGAGAGCAGTAGGCCAGCAGCTCCAGGTCCTTGCTCTGGGCCGGCTCGGCAACCAGTTGTGCTGCCTCTTCGACGACGCGGACCAGGTTGAAGTCGATGGACTCGAGCTCGAGCTTGCCCGCCTCGATCTTGGAGAAGTCCAGGATGTCGTTGATGATGCTCATCAAGGCCCGTCCCGCGCCCTGGACGCCGTCGGCGTACTGCCTCTGACGTTCGTCGAGCCCGGTGTTCAGCAACAGGCCGGTGAGGCCGATGACCCCGTTCATCGGGGTGCGGATCTCGTGGCTCATGGTGGCCAGGAACTCAGACTTCAGCCGCGATGCCTCCTCGGCCTCCACGCGTGCCAGGTCCAGCTCGTGGGTGCGCTCGCTCACCTTCATCTCGAGCTGACGGGTGGACTCCAGACCGGCCATGACGACCAGCACCTGGCGGGCGGCCACGGCCCCGAGCAGAAACAGGCCCACCACCAGCTGGAACAAGTCCTGGCCGAGGTCGATCTGGGAGAGGACCGCCAGCGCGACGAGCACGGGTGCGTAGGGGACGAGCTCGACTGCCAGGGCGACGCCCCGCCGGGCTCGGCCTGCCTGCTCGGTGCGGGGGACCCAGGGGGCCAGAGCGATCAGCAGCCAGGCGCTCACCCAGCCGAGCGCCAGCAGGCTCCCCGTGACATCCCCTGCCGCCTCACCGGCATGGACGCGAGCGACGTAGATGCTGTCGGTGATCGCCAGGACGAGCAACCCGCCGCCCAGGAACAGCCACGGCAGGCGGTCACCGGCGGGGCGTCGCATTCCGAGGGCCAGCACCAGAGCCACCGTCACCACGTCGACTGCCGGGTAGGCGAGCCCGACGAGCGCCGCGAACTGGTAGCCGGGGCTGACGTCGGCGGCGAGGGGCCCCAGGACGGTGTTCCAGCTGACGAAGAGGACCGACAACGCGATCACCGCAGCGTCGAGGGCCGTGCGGAGCGGTGACGCGGCGCCCTGGGTCCTTCGTCGGAACGAGAACAACGCCGCCGCGGTCGGCAGGGCGTAGCCGAGGAAGCCCGCGTCGGCCGGCGAGGGGAACGGGTAGACATGGTCGAACACGCTGCCGTAGACGGTCCACACGACCTGCGCGGCCGTCCACACGAGTGCACCCAGTGTCATGAGCCGCCAGGCACGCCGATCTGCGTCGAGCCTGCGGGACGCGACGAGGCAGCTGCAGGTGGCGGTGAACGCGGCGATCAGGACCGTGAAATCGCTGACGGTCTGGGCCGAGGAGGAGCCGGGGTTGTGCAGGATGAGCACCGCGACCAGCAGCACGAACGCGGCCGCGGCCATGGTAGCGACGCCCAACCTCCCGAGGGCGCGATCGCGGACACCCCACCCAGGACTGCCGTCAGGAACCCGCTCGGAGCGAATCTCACCCACCAAGCACTCCCGACTGCGCGACACGACATGTCCCGCCTCACGAGCGTAGGTACCCCAACTCGGAACAGATAGTCCTTCTGGGGCCAGCCAGCCGAGTGCCGACGCTCACCGACAAGGTGGTCGGCACCAGCAGCATGTTCGACGGGGGCGGGTCAGCCGACGGGCACCAGCGCGGAGGTCACGATGACCACGTTCTCGCCGTACTCCTGGTCGACCCACGCCTGGAGCGAGCCGTCGTCGTACGTCACGTCGACCAGCACGTGACCGTCGGCGCCGTACGCACCCTGCGCGCCCGGCAGGTCGTGGCCGACGGTCTCGGCGATGTCCGCGAGCTCGGCGTCGGTGTAGGCCTTGCCGGGCGACGGGTACGTCGGCTCCTCGGTGATGGCCGGGTCGTAGAGGGCGGCGGGGATCGCGTCGGTGACGGTGAACGTGATGCCGTCGAAGGTGCCGGTCACGGCGAACATGCCCCACCTGACGTCACCCTCGCGGTCGAACACCCCGTCGTGGTCCGTCCAGTCCCAGCCGGCCAGCGGCAGGCCGCCGCACTGCGGCGGGTAGGACTCGGCGACCGGGCCGAGACAGAGCTCCGGCTCCCCGGTGTCCATGACGGTGGCCAGGTTGCGGGTGCGGACGGGGCCGTCGGCGGCCGGGACCGAGGTCGGCATCGCCGAGTCGTCCGACGAACCGGGGTCGGTGGCGGTCGCGCCGCTCTCGGAGCCGCACGCGGCGAGCGTGAGCAGCGCGAGGGCTGCGAGCAGGGTCTTCATGGGGGTTCGACGGCAGGTCCGCGCCCACGGTTCCGCGCCGACGAGCAGCCGGTCAGGGCAGGCGTTCGACCAGGTCTGCGACCGCGACCAGGGAGCCCGTGTAGAACGGGATCTCCTCACGCACGTGCCGGCGGGCCTCCGAGCCACGCAGGTGGCGCATCAGGTCCACGATCCGGTGCAGCTCGTCTGCCTCGAACGCGAGGATCCACTCGTAGTCGCCGAGCGAGAAGCTGGCCACGGTGTTGGCACGGACGTCGGCGTAGTCGCGCGCCATCTTGCCGTGGTCGGCGAGCATCCGGCGACGCTCGGAGTCCTCGAGGAGGTACCACTCGTAGGAGCGGACGAACGGGTACACGGACACGTGGGCCTTGGGTTCCTCGTCCGAGAGGAACGCCGGGACGTGGCTCTTGTTGAACTCCGCGGGCCGGTGCAGCGCCATCTGCGACCACACGGGTGCGAGGCGGCTGCCGAACGACGTGCGACGGAAGCGGTGGTAGGCGGCCTGGAGCTCCTCGGAGGTCGCGGCGTGCACCCACAGCATCACGTCGGCGTCGGCGCGGAGCCCGCTGACGTCGTAGACGCCCCGCACGACCACGTCGGCCTCGGCGAGCTCGCCGAACAGCTTCTCGACCTCGACGCCCTCCGCGGTCCGGTCGGCACCGGCGGCGGCCGGGCCGAACACGGCGTCCAGCCGGAAGACCGACCACATGGTGTAGCGGATCGTGTCGTTGATCTCGCGAGTGCGCGCTGCCTTGCTGCTCATGACCCCATTGTCGCGCGGGCTCAGTCGCGCCCGGGCAGGGGCCTCAGTCGCCGACCGAGACCTGCTCCACCGCCCGGCGGGCAGACGCGATGACTGCGGGGATGCCGACCCCGTCGTAGGCCGCCCCGCAGACCTCGAGGCCGGGCACGCAGGACACCTCGCTCTTGATCCGGGCCACCCGGTCGAGGTGCCCGACCAGGTACTGGGGCAGACCACCGCCCCAGCGCTGCACGTGCGTCTCGACCGGCGTCGCCCGCAGCCCGGTCGCCTTCTCGAGGTCGGCGAGCGACCGGGACACCAGCTCCTCGTCCGTGGCCTGGAGCGCCTGCTCCTCGCCGTGCCGTCCCAAGGACGTCCGCAGGTGGACGACACCGCTGTCGCGTCCGGCCTCACGCACCCAGTCCCACTTGGCGAAGGAGAACGTGGCGGCCTTGACCCGGCGGCCGTCGAGGGGCGGCACGAGGAACCCGGACGAGACGTCCATGCCGGCCACGTCGGAGAGCGGCAGCGCGAGGGTGACCACCGCCATGGAGGCGTACTCGATGGTGGCGAGCTCGGCCGCCGCCCGCGGCGCGAGCTCACGCAGCAGCTTGCTCGTCGCCGGGGCCGGGGTGGCGAGCAGGACCGAGGAGGCCCGGATCTTCTCGGCGTCCCGGGTGGAGCCGACGATCATCTCGAACCCGTGCCCGGTCCGGCGGAGCTCCCGCACGGTCGCCCCGGTGCGGATCCGGAACCGCCCGGACTCCGCGAGGGCCTGGGCCAGCTCGCCCATCCCGCCGGGGATGCCGGCGAACACCGGTGCGTCGGAGGTGGGAACAGCGGCGGCGCCCTCGAGCAGCGACCCCGCCTCGAGGAGGGCGACGAGCCCCGGAGTGGTCGCCCGGGCCGACAGCAGCCGTGCGTGCCCGGCGTAGACGCCCCCGAGCAGCGGCTCCACCAGGCGGTCGACGACCTCGTCACCCAGCCGGTGGCCGACCAGCGTCGCGACGGACACGTCGTCGATGATCTCGGTGGGCGGCATCATCGGCTCCGCGCGCACCTTGGCCAGGCCCTCGGGCGTCAGCATCCCGGACCGCTCGAGCGCGTCGACGTCGAGCGGGACGCCCAGCAGCGTGCGGGGCAGGGGCCGCAGCGCCCCGCGGGTCCACACCCGCGACGTCGCCGAGGTGGGGTGCACGACGGGGAGGCCGAGCCCCCGGGCCAACTCGACGCCCTCGGGCCGGCGGTTGAGCATCGCCTCGGCGCCGACGTCGACGGTGACCCCGGCGACCTCGGCCCGGCGGACCTTGCCGCCGACCGCCGGAGTCGCTTCGAGGAGGAGGACGTCGAGCGTCGGGTCGGCGCCCAGAAGCCAGGCGGCGGTCAGGCCTCCGATGCCCCCGCCGACCACTACCACCCCGGTCCTGGTCCCACGCACAGGTCCAATCTCTCATCCGCGACGAAACCCGCGCCGCCGAGTCCCGCAATCCATCGGACATGATGGGGGCACGCCTTCGAACGGAGCCCTCGTGCCGGAACCCCGGGAAGCCCGCCTCGCCGTCCTGATCGACTCCGACAACACCTCGGCCAGCCACGCCGCCGACCTGCTGGAGGAGATCGCGAAGTACGGCGTCCCCACCGTCAAGCGCGCCTACGGCGACTGGACCACGCAGAACCTCGTGCGGTGGAAGGCCGAGCTCCACAAGCACGCGATCCAGCCCGTGCAGCAGTTCGCCTACACGTCGGGGAAGAACTCCACCGACTCCGCGCTGATCATCGACGCGATGGACCTGCTCTACTCCGGCAACCTCGACGCGTTCGCGATCGTGTCGAGCGACAGCGACTTCACCCGGCTGGCCACCCGGCTGCGGGAGTCGGGGGCGACGGTCTACGGCCTGGGCCGGCGGCGTACGCCGGAGTCCTTCCGCGCTGCGTGCAACCGGTTCATCTACCTGGAGGTGCTGGGGGTCCCCGAGGAGAACGCCGAACCGGCCGACGACAAGGCTCCGCCCCTGCCGGACCTGCGGAAGCTGATGACGAAGGCCATCGACAGCACGTCCCAGGACGACGGCTGGTCCAGCCTCTCGGCGGTCGGCAGCTACCTCGGCAACAGCCACGCGTCCTTCGACCCGCGCAACTATGGCTTCCCGAAGCTGAGCAGCCTGGCCAAGGGGCAGGACTACCTCGAGGTGAAGCAGGGCTCCCACGGGTCCGCCCCGCGGGTGCGGATGAAGCCGCAACCGGCCCGGAAGGCCACCGCGAAGAAGGCGGCCGCCGAGAAGGCTCCGGCCCAGAAGGCTCCGGCCCAGAAGCCGCCCGCGCAGAAGAAGACCTCGACCCGCCGACGGACGCCGACCAAGAGGATGCCGGCCGCGGAGTAGGACAACGATCGGGTCACGGCGGGAACCGGTCGAGCCCCGGGTCCGTCCGAGCCCCATGGACACCAGCCGCCTGCGCGCCCTCACCGTCGTCCCGATCATGCTCGCCGCCCTGCTGGCCCTCGGGGCCTGCTCCTCGGGTGGCGTCGACTCCGGCAGCGACGACGCTGCCGGCCCCACCGCGGCGGAGGTGCCCGCCGAGGAGGGCGCCGGTGCCGGCGCCGACTCCCAGGCCCGGTCGGCGCTCACGGACATGAGCCTGGAGCAGGACGGCCTGGCCTCGGCGTACGACGCCAGCAGCGCCAAGGCGGTCTCGCCGCCCGAGGTCGAGGAGGCTGGCGAGCAGCGCTCGATCATCTCCAAGGGTGTGGTCGCCCTCGTCGACGAGGACGTCGCGCAGGCCCGCTTCGACGTGCAGAAGATCGTGGACGGCCACGACGGCGAGGTCGCCGAGGAGAAGACCGAGACCGACGACGACGGCGCCGTGAGCCGCTCCCGGCTCGTCGTCCGGGTCCCGGTCAGCGACTTCGACGCGACCATGGAGGCCCTCGAGGAGGTGGCCGAGCTGGAGTCCTCGAGCCGCAACTCCGAGGACGTCACCACCACCGTCATCGACAACGAGGTCCGGATCCGGGCGCAGACCGAGAGCCTCAAGCGGATCGAGGTGCTGCTCGCCCGGGCACAGACCATCCGCGACATCGTCAACATCGAGTCCCAGCTGACCCGCCGCCAGGCGGACCTGGACTCCCTGAAGTCCCAGCAGGCCTACCTCGCGGACCAGACCTCGATGAGCACGATCACCGTCTTCCTCGAGCAGAAGCCCGAGCCGGTCGAGAAGAAGAAGGTCGAGAAGGAGGAGGCCGCCACGGGATTCCTCGCCGGTCTGGGCTCGGGATGGGACGCCCTCAAGTCGTTCACGACCGGAGCCGCCACCGTGGTCGGCGCCCTGCTGCCCTTTGCGGTCCTGTTCCTCGTCCTCGGCGTCCCGGCCTGGCTGCTGCTGCGCAACCTCGGCCGTCGCCGGCCGTCCGCCACGGTGCCCGCCACGCAGGAATGACCGTCCGTCGGCCCGGTCAGTGGGGGTAGGACTGCACGAACTCCGTGAGCCTGGCCAGCTGGTCCGGGTCGGTCGACGGGATCACGCCGTGGCCGAGGTTGAAGATGTGGCCTCGCGCGGCCTTGCCCGCCTCGATGATCTCGGCGGCCCGGGCGGTCATCACGTCGGTCGGCGCGAAGACCAGGGTCGGGTCGAGGTTGCCCTGCACCGACCGGTCCCCGACCAGTGGAATGGCGTCGGCCAGCGGCATCCGCCAGTCGACGCCGACGACGTCCGCGCCGGCCTCGCCCATCAGGGTGAGCAGGTTCGAGGTGCCGACCCCGAAGTGGATCCGCGGCACCCCGAGCTCCCCGGCGCGGCGGAGCACCTCGGCGGAGTACGGCATGACGAGACGCTCGTAGTCGGCGGGTGTCAGCGCGCCGGCCCACGAGTCGAAGAGCTGGACGGCGGAAGCGCCGGCCGCCACCTGGACCTCGAGGTAGGCCGCCGCGATGCCGGAGATCTTGCGCATCAGCGCGTCCCACACGTCGGGAGCGCCGAACATCATCGCCTTTGTCTTCGCGTGCTCCTTGGAGGGCCCGCCCTCGACGAGGTACGACGCCACCGTGAACGGGGCACCGGCGAAGCCGATCAGCGGGGTGGCCCCGAGCTGGCCCACCAGCCCCCGGACCGACTCGGTGATGAACGGGACGTGCTCGGGCGTCAGGTCGGGGATCGCCGCGACGTCGGCGAGGGTGCGCACCGGCTGGGCCACGACCGGACCGACCCCCGGCTTGATGTCGAGGTCCACCCCGACGGCCTTGAGCGGCAGGACGATGTCGGAGAAGAAGATGGCGGCGTCGACGCCGTACCTGCGGACCGGCTGCATCGTGATCTCGACGGTCAGCTCGGGGTTCATGCAGGACTCGAGCATGCCGACGCCCTCGCGGATCGCGAGGTACTCGGGCAGCGAGCGGCCGGCCTGGCGCATGAACCACACCGGCGTGTGCGGGACCGGCTCGCCACGGGCCGCGCGCAGGAACGCGCTGTCCCGGACCCGGTCGTCAGCCGGGGTGCTCGTGATCATGTGACGAAGCCTCGCAGGTCAGTCGGCGTGTTCGCACATCGGGAGAACGCCGCCGACCTACTGTGGGCCCATGGTGGTCCGGCAGGAGACGCACCCTGGAACGGGTGCGGGCGCGAGCCCCCCGGAGTTCCGGGCGGCGGTGGAGAGCATGCACGCCGCACGCCTGCGCCCGGAGGTCTTCTGCGAGGAGATGCCGGCCCCCCAGAGGATCGCGCCCTACGCGTCCGCGATGGCGGCCGACGTCACCGTCGACGACACCGACATCGGCACCGGGCGGATCATCCTGCTCCACGACCCGGCCGGCAACGACGCCTGGGACGGCACCTTCCGGTGCGTCGCCTACGCCCGCGCCGAGATCGACCTCGAGCTGATCACCGACCCGATGCTGGCCGCCGTCGGCTGGTCCTGGCTGACCGAGGCGCTGGACGCCCACGGCGCGACGTACGCCTCGGCTTCGGGCACCGTCACCCGGGTCGCCACCGAGAGCTTCGGCGGGATGGCCGACGAGGGGGGCACCGCCCAGATCGAGATCCGCGCTTCGTGGACCCCCCTCCCCGCGCCCGACGCCGTCCCCGGCGCTCCCCTCGACGTCGCCTCCCACGTGGAGGCCTGGGGGGAGCTGCTGTGCACGGCCGTCGGCCTGCCCCCGGTCCCCGAGGGCGTCACGGCGATGCCGAGCCGGCGCGGACAGCGCGGCCCGGGGCTCTGAGGGGCATGCCCGCGCACGACGAGATCCCGGCCGACGAGTCGGCCGAGACACCTGACGAGCCGGTCGACGCCGCGCCCGAGGTCCCCGAGCCCCCGCTGCTGAGCCTGCGGGACGGTCTGCCCCCCGTCGTCGAGACCACCTCCGCCCTCGCCGAGGTCTGCGCGTCCGTGGACTCGGGATCGGGCCCGGTCGCGATCGACGCCGAGCGGGCGTCGGGCTACCGCTACTCCACGCGCGCCTACCTCATCCAGCTGCGCCGCGAGGGCTCCACCACCGCGCTCATCGACCCGATCGCCTTCGACACCCTCGACCCGCTGCAGAAGGTGCTCGAGGGCACCGAGTGGATCCTGCACGCGGCCACCCAGGACCTGCCCTGCCTGACCGAGCTGGGCCTGCGGCCCGACCGGCTCTTCGACACCGAGCTGGCCGGACGCCTCCTCGGCTACCCGCGGGTCGGGCTGGCCACGCTCGTCGAGACGATCCTGGGCTCCCGGCTCGCCAAGGAGCACTCCGCCGTCGACTGGTCGACCCGGCCGCTGCCGGCGCCGTGGCTCGAGTACGCCGCCCTCGACGTCGAGGTGCTGATCGAGCTGCGCGACGCCCTGGCCCAGGAGCTCGAGGAGACCGGCAAGGCCGAGTGGGCCCGCCAGGAGTTCGACGCCCTCCGCAGCTTCGAGTTCACGCCGCGTGTCGAGGCGTGGCGTCGTACGTCGGGCCTGCACCGGGTCCGCGGTCGTCGCGCGCTGGCGGCGGTGCGGGCGATGTGGGAGACCCGCGACCAGATCGCCGAGCAGCGTGACGTGACGCCGGGCAGGATCCTCCCCGACTCCGCCCTGGTGGCCGCGGCCGTGGCCATGCCCGCCGACCGGCAGGCCCTGCTGTCCACCAAGGGATTCCACGGCCGCGGCGCTGACCGTTACGCGTCGCGGTGGGTGGCCGCCCTCAACGGGGCGCGCGACCTTCCCGAGGCAGACCTGCCGACCCGGTCTCCCCGCGGCGACGGACCGCCCCTGCCGCGTGCGTGGGCCGAGAAGGACCCCGTGGCCGCAGCCCGGCTGGTGCTGGCCCGCGAGCGGATCACCGAGCTCGCCGACGAGGTCAAGGTCCCGGCCGAGAACCTGCTGACCCCCGACTACCTCCGGCGCACCCTGTGGTCACCGCCCCGGTCCCGCGACGAGGCCGAGCTCACGGACGGGGTGCGCACCATGCTCACCGGGTACGGCGCCCGGCCGTGGCAGATCGACCTGGTCGCGCCGATCCTGGTCGGCGCCATCCTCGAGGCCGACGAGCAGGCGGTGGCGCTGGAGCCCGACGAGCCCTCCGCTGACGACGCGGAGGCGTGACTCACTCGGAGGCTGACTCGCTCGGCGTCACGCTCTCGGGGTCGAGCACCGTCCTGCTCTCCTCGTCGATCTGCTCGGTGAGGGCGTCCAGGTCGTCGAGCACCGGCTCGTTGAGCAGCTCCGCGAGACTGTTGGACACCGCCCGCTCGAGCTCGAGCCAGGTCGTGAGCAACGGCTGGAACTCGATGGAGCGGACGCTGGCGTTGAAGACGCCCGAGTGCCGGGGCAGCCGACCGTCCTGCAGGAAGTCGTCGGACAGCGCGACCTCGAGGTTGGCCGGCACGAGGTAGCCGGCGCGGACGACCCGCTCCACCGACGGGGCGGAGAGGAAGTTGACCATGAAGTCGGCGGCACTGGCGGCGTCGGCAGTGTCGGCCGACAGGCACAGCGCGCTCACCTTGCCGACCGTGGCCGAGGAGTCGAGGACGGGCATCGCGATCACGTCGAACTCGAGTCCCTGCACCTGACGGAGCTCGGGCACCAGGTCGCGGTAGCCCTCGATCATCGCCAGCTTGCCCCGCTTGAACATCTCGAGCGGACTGTTCTTCGCGAGCTGGTCCTCGGACGGGGTGACGAGCGGGCTGCGCAGCAGCTCGAGGGACCGCTCGAGCGCCGCGCGGGTGTCGTCGTCCGAGAAGGCCAGCGAGGTGGGCTCGTCCTCGTCGTCGAAGACCTGCCCGCCACCGGAGAGGATGAACGGCGACAGCGAATCGAGGGTCGGCTCGACGTAGACCCCACGGCTGTTGGTGCTCGGCCGGGCCGCGAACTGGGCGGCGGCGGCGAACGAGTCGAAGCTCCAGGTCTGCGTGCGGCGCCCCTCGTCGTCGGGCTGCACCGGCACCGGGAGCCCCCGACGCTCCATGCGTTCGAAGTCGACCATCTCGGTGTTGTAGAAGATCACCATCGGCGAGATGCCGTAGGGCATGCACTGGAGCCGGTCCTCGGCACTGAAGGCCTGCAGGCCGTCACGCGAGTAGCCGTCGCCGAAGTCGACGCCGCGCTCGTCGAGCAGCGCGTCGACCGGCTGGCTCAGGTCCTCCTCGAGCAACCAGGCGAGGTCGTCGCGGGAGACCAGGAACACGTCGGGCACGTTGCCCTCGCGCAGGGTGTCGACCAGGGCGTCCTGGTCGGGGGACGGCTGCAGCTCGACGTCGGGGCCGTCGGTGAGCGAGTTGTAGTTGGCGACGACGGCGGTGTAGGCCGCGAGCTCGTCCTCGGCGCCGAACGCTCCGAATGTGAGCGTCTTGACCGGGGCGGCGTCCGGGGTCGACGACGGGTCGGGGTCGGGAGCCGGGCCAGCGTCGCAGGCGGCCAGCGGGGCGACCAGCAGGACCGTGACCGCCGCTCCCGCCCACGCCCGGCGTCGGGAACCGACCCGCACACGCGACGACACCAGCAACCCCTCTCCCGCCCGGGTATCCCCGCCCGGGCCAGACACACCCTAGGGCACCGAACCCCCACTCCCACGGGCCGTGGGGGCATCGTGACCGCTCGGTAATCTGTCGTGGAGACCCCGCTCGCCGTGTCGTTCCACCATCCGGGGCTCCCGCGTCCCTACGCTGCTCCACGTGCCTCGGGCCCTGATCCCTGCTCTCCTCACCGCCGTGCTGCTCGCCGGCGGGTGCGCCGACGACGCCGAGCCACGCAGCGACACCGGCCGCGACCCCGACACCCAGCGGTCCGCGCGGGCAGCGAAGCCGAGCCAGCCCCCACCGTCGGCGACGCCGTCCCGGTCGGTGCCGACCAGCACCGCGACCGCCAGGGCCAAGCCCAGCAAGGGCGTCGGCAAGATCGCGCCGACCCCGCTCCCGATGGCCCGGCCGGACGGGTCCCGGACCCACCTGCTGACCGCTGAGACCCTCCCCGCCGCCGACGGCGCCGAGTGGACCGTCAACAGCACCGGACCCGAGGGCTCGCGCCGGGTCGGCGCCTGCCAGCAGACCTCGCTCGAGGACATCGGGGCCCTGCACGCGGTGATCCGGGTCTTCGCCGGGCCCGACGACTCCGGCCTCCAGTCGCGCCAGCTCGTCGCCCGGATGGCCGACGCCAAGTCGGCGTGGCGCACCCACGAGGTGCTGCGGTCCTGGCGCGCGGACTGCGAGGAGCGGCTCGACTACCGGGCGTTGGACGTCGGGCCCATGGAGGTTGTCGACCTCGAGACCGCCGCGGGCGGCCACTACCGCGCGACCTACGGCCCCAAGAAGGACACCGACGTCGCCGGCCTCGGCATCGTCCGCGCCGGCCGCTGGCTGTCGATCGTGGAGATCACGGCCTCCGAGGGCGACGTCCCGCGGGCCTGGACCCGCCGCGCCGTACGCCGGATCGCCGCCACGTTCGGCTGACCGGCTGAGCCGTCCTCAGCCGAGGACGTGGAACTCCCGGGCCGCGGCCACCACCTGGTCGAAGACGGCCCGGTCGAGCGCCGCACCCTCGCGCCGGATCGCGTCGGCCGGCAGCACGAGCAGCCTGTCGAGCCGGACCTCGCTGGGCCGGCCCTGACGGTCCCAGCCGCCGGACCCGACATCCATCCAGTGCCGTCCGTGGCCGGCCTCGTCGGCGGCGTCGCGGTCGTGGTCCTGACTGCTCAGCATGAGGCCGAGCCACTGCCCGTCGCGCCGGCCGAGGAGGAGCACCGGCCGGTCCTTGCCCCGGGCCGGGTCGTCCTCGTAGGGCACCCAGCCCCAGGCGACCTCGCCCGCGTCCGGCTCGCCGTCGACCTGCGGCGCGTAGCTGACGTCCGGTTCCGGGGCGGCCGACCGCGAACGCGACGGGAGGAGGCGGGAGACGGCACGGCGAAGGCGGCTCATGCCGGTGAGGATAGTTGTGTGCCGGACCGGGAGCGCCTCACGGCGCGTGGCCGCTCGAAGCGGCTGATTTTGGGACCCGGGGCTGCCGCGGCCCGGCACACTCCGCAGAGTCTAGGACACGACCGGTGAGGATGCCGCGTTCTGGAGGCCTGTCGTGGAGGGCAGTTCCGAGCGGCTTGTCAAGCCAGGCCGTGGGCGAGCTCGACGTGCCCGGCTGCCTCGAGCTGCTCCCCCAGGGCGAGCATCCGGGCGACCTGCTCCTCGGTGCTCGTCGGCAGGGTGGCGCGGCCGGTGGCCACCACCCGGGCGAAGGCCGCGGCCCGGAAGAGCACGTCGGCGAAGTCGCTGCCCGCGATCCCCAGCAGCACCTGGTCGACCATCGCCTTGAGCTCGTCGGGACCGGGCGGGTCGGCGACGCCGGCCACCACGCGGGCGACCTGGGCACGGGCCTCCCCGGCCTCGAACTCGCGCGCCACCGCGACCGGTTCGGCGTACACCCAGGAGCGCAGCAGGTAGAGCCGCCACAGGCAGCCGGCCAGCGAGTCGGCCGGCGACCCGGACCACACCTCGGCGATTGTCTCGATCCCCTCGGTGTCGGCGAGGTGGAGCAGCCGTTCGGCGACCTGCGCGTCGTCAGCCTGACGGGCACCGCGCACGAGCAGCGTGGCCGCCCGGTCGGCGGCCTCGCGGACCGCGGCCGGGTCTGCGCCTCCGGTCAGGGACTCGAAGAACCCCCCACCGGGGGTCATCGGTCGGTGGTGCGGGCGGCTGCTCACAGCGACAGGCTACGACCCGGGGGCCAGTGCCTTGCGGAGGCGCTGGTCACTGACCGGGTACGGCGTGCCGAGGTGCTGCGCCCACAGCGAGACCCGGTACTCCTCGAGCATCCAGCGGGCCTGCCGCAGCCGGGTCCCGGGCGGGCGACCGTCGGGCAGCGCCGCGACCTGGTGCAGGTAGGACTCCTGCAGGTCAGCGATCTGCTCCATGAGCTGCCGGTCGCGCGAGACCTGCTCGGCGAGCTTCTCGCGTCGCTGCTCGAGTGCTGCGAGGTACGTCGGGTAGCGACGCAGCTGGGTGGTCCCGGCCTCGCCGACGAAACCGCGGTGCACGAGCCGGCCCAGCTGCGCGCGCATGTCCGTCAGCGCCGGAAGCGTGACCAGGTCGGCCCGGCCGCTGAGGGCCTTCTCCGCGTGCCGCCAAGCGCCCAGGACCCGGATGATCCCGGCCATCACGTCCCGCAGCCGCGCCTCCTCGTCCTCGGCCGCGGCCGTGAGCAGGGCGTCGTACGCCGATGGATCGCGCACGGTCGGCCGCGCGTCGACGACGGCCTGCACCACGGCGGCACGGCAGTCGTCGAGGAGCTCGGCCACCGAGGTGTACGGCGAGCCGGCCAACCCGAGCTTCTCCTGGTTCGTGAGCGAGCCGAGCACGGCTTTGACCGGCCCGCCCCGCTGGTCGCGGCGGTCGAGGTCGAGCAGGAGCAAGCGCCGGACCCCGAGCCGGTGCCGGGCCTCGGCCTCGGCCTCGGCACCGAAGACCCGGAGGCCGACGGTGTCGCCCTCGTCGACCAGGGCGGGGTGGCCGCGCACCTCGTGCCCGGCCCGGGTCCAGGTTTTGGAGCGCTCGATGGTGCCGAACACCCACGTCGTCTCGCCGGTCCGGGTGATGCCGCTGTCGGACGCGACCGCCGCCATCGCCTGCGCGAACTGCGGACGCAACGGCTCCTTGAGCGCCTCGAGGTCCTTGCCGCGGGCCTGCTCGCGGCCGCCGTCGTCGATCACGCGGTAGGTCGGCCGCAGGTGCTCGGCCACCTTGGCCCAGTCCCACGCCTCGCGCGGCACGACGACGCCGGTCGACGAGCGGAAGTGCCGCTCCAGCGCGTCGAGCAGCGGCTCCTCCCCTGCCGGGACGGCGGCCAGGAACTCGCGCGCCTTGTTCGGCGCCGGCACGAAGTTCACCCGCAGGTTCTTCGGGAGGCTGCGGATCAGGCTGGTCACCAGCTCCTCGCGCAGGCCCGGCACGTTCCAGGAGAAGTCGTCGGCAGCGACCCGGTTCAGCGTCGCGACCGGCACGTCGATGGTGATGCCGTCGTCGACCGAACCCGGCTCGAAGTGGTAGCTGATCGGGAAGGTCAGCCCCTCGCCCGCACCGGACTGCCACTCCGGCGGGTAGTCGGCCTCGCGGATCTCCTCGGCGGTGCCGTGGGTGAGCATGTCGGGGTCGAAGTTCAGCAGCTCGGGACGCTTCCGCCGGGTCCGCTTCCACCACTGGTCGAAGTGGGCGCCGCTGACGACGTCCTCACCGACCCGGGCGTCGTAGAAGTCGAAGAGCGTGTGCTCGTCGACGACGATGCCCCGCCGCCGGGCCCGGTGCTCGAGCTTCTCGGCCTCCTCCAGCAGCTGCCGGTTGGTCTCCATGAACTTCTGCTGCGTCGACCACTCGCCGTAGACGAGGGCGTGCCGGATGAACAGCTCGCGCGCGAGCGCCTGGTCGTACTTCCCGTAGTTGACCAGCCGGTCCGCGACCAGCGGGACGCCGTACAGGGTGACCCGCTCGTGGGCCATCACGGCCGCCCGCTTCTTGGACCAGTGCGGCTCCGAGTACGTGCGCTTCACGAGGTGCTCGCCGAGCTGCTCGGCCCACTCGGGCTTGATCGCCGCGTTCTGCCGGGCCCACAGCCGGGACGTCTCGACGAGCTCGGCGGCCATCAGGAACTGCGGGTTCTGCCGGCTCAGGCCGCTGCCTGGGAAGATCGCGAACCTGGCGCCGCGGGCACCGAGGTACTCCCGCGGGCCGCGCTTCCGCTCCCCCGGCCCACCCTTGTCCCGCTCCTCGAGCAGGCCGATGTGCGAGAGGAGGCCCGAGAGCAACGCCTGGTGGATGCCGTCCGCGTCGTACGCCGCCCCGCCGTCGGTCGACGTCTGCCCGAGGTCGACCTCCATCTCCTTGCAGACCTGGCGCAGCTGCGACTCGAAGTCCTGCCACTCCCGCACCCGCAGGTAGTTGAGGAACTCGCGCTTGCACATCCGCCGGAACGCGCTGCTCGACAGCTCGCGCTGTTGCTCCTTGATGTACCGCCACAGGTTCAGCCAGGTGAGGAAGTCACTGCCCTCCGCCTTGAACCGGGCGTGCTGCTGGTCGGCCTGCGGCCGCATCTCGGTCGGCCGCTCCCGCGGGTCCTGCAGCGAGAGCGCCGCCGCGATCACCAGCACGTCCCGGACACACCCGAGCCGCTCCGCCTCCAGGATCATCCGCCCGAGCCTCGGGTCGATCGGGAGCCGCGCCAGTCGACGTCCCGTGCGGGTCAGGCGGGGACCGTCCGCGTCCTCGGACGCCGCAACAGCCCCCAGCTCCGTCAGGAGCTGAACGCCGGCTGAGACGTTGCGCTTGTCGGGCGGCTCGACGAACGGGAAACGGCCGACGTCGCCGAGGCCGAGGGAGGTCATCTGGAGGATGACGCTGGCGAGGTTGGTGCGGAGGATCTCGGGGTCGGTGAACTCGGGGCGGGACTCGAAGTCCTCCTCCGAGTAGAGCCGGATCGCGATCCCCGCCTCGACCCGGCCACACCGGCCGGACCGCTGGCTCGCGGACGCCTGGCTGATCGCCTCGATGGGGAGCCGCTGCACCTTCGTCCGCACGGAGTACCGGGAGATCCGGGCGACGCCGCTGTCGACGACGTACCGGATCCCCGGGACTGTCAGCGACGTCTCGGCGACGTTGGTGGCGAGCACGACCCGGCGGCCGGTGTGCCGCTGGAAGACCTTGTGCTGCTCGGCGGCGGACAGCCGTGAGTAGAGCGGCACGATCTCGAGACCGCCGCCCCGGGTCGACAGGGTCAGCTCCGACAAGGCGTCGGCCGTGTCCCGGATCTCGCGCTCGCCGGGCAGGAACACCAGCACGTCACCCGGTCCCTCGGCGGCGAGCTCCTTGACCGCGTCGACGATCGCCTCGGTCTGGTCGCGGACGACGGTCTCCCCCTCCTCGTCGGACTCGGGGAGCTCGACCAGCGGGCGGTAGCGGACCTCGACGGGATAGGTCCGACCGGAGACCTCGATGATCGGAGCGGGCTTGCCGTGCCGGTCGGAGAAGTGCTGCGCGAACCGCTCGGGGTCGATGGTCGCGGAGGTGATGATCAGCTTGAGGTCGGGCCGCTTGGGCAGCAGCCGCCGCAGGTAGCCGAGCAGGAAGTCGATGTTGAGGCTGCGCTCGTGGGCCTCGTCGATGATGATCGTGTCGTACTTCTTGAGCTGCCGGTCGCGCTGCAGCTCCGCCAGCAGGATGCCGTCGGTCATCAGCTTGAGCCGGCTCTTCCGCGAGGTCCGGTCGGTGAAGCGGACCTGGTACCCGACGAGGTCGCCGAGGTCGGTGCCGAGCTCCTCGGCGATCCGCTCCGCCACCGAGCGCGCAGCGATCCGCCGCGGCTGGGTGTGCCCGATCAGCTGCTTCTGACCGCGACCGAGCTCGAGGCAGATCTTCGGCAGCTGGGTGGTCTTCCCGGACCCGGTCTCGCCCGCGACGATGACGACCTGGTGGTCACGGATCGCGGCAGCGATGTCGTCGCGGCGCTGGGTGACCGGCAGCTCCGGCGGGTACGAGATGTGCACAACGTCGGCCATTCTCCCTCAGGGCCATCTCAGCGATCAGCGCAGGACGTCGATCAGGGCAGGCAGCGAGGCGGTGAGCGCGTCGAGCAGCTGCTCGCGGGTGACCCCGCTCGGGTCGGCGACCCAGGTGAGCACGAGCTCCTCCGACATCGCCGACCACCCGCGGACCATCAGCCGCGCGGCGTCGGTGTCCGGGATGATCTGGCCCTGCGCGTCCTCCGTGAAGATCCGCTCCATGAGCGAGGTGCGCGCCTCCTCGTAGAGCTCGCGCAGGGCGTCGTTGCCGCCGGCCGCGGCGCGGACGATCGAGACGTAGCCCTGGTAGTTGGCCTCCACGTAGTCGACGTACGCCGCCACCGACGCCAGCAGGCGGTCGAGCGGCTCTCCCCCCGCGGGCGGGGCGGTCTGCTCGACCAGGTCGTCGACCGCGCGGCGGACGACGGCCTCACGGAAGTCGTGCTTGTTGCCGAAGTAGTGGTAGAGCAGGCCACGCGAGATCCCGGCCTCCTCGGCCAGGACGTCGATCGTCAGCTCGTCGAGGGAACGGGTCGCCAGCAGGCTGACCCCGAGGTCGAGCAGCTGGGTCCGTCGCTGGTCCGGCGTGAGCCGGCTCCGGGGGGCGGCATTCCCGGACGATGTGGTCGCTGTCACGCACCCCATCTTATTGACATCCGTTCAATAACGCCAATAGCGTGGCGGCATGAACCTCCCCGGGCACGTGCAGCACCTCGTCATCGGCGCCGGCTTCGCCGGACTGTGTTCCGCGATCAAGCTCCAGGATGACGGCGAGACCGACTTCCTGGTGGTCGAGAAGGGGCCCGACGTCGGCGGCACGTGGCGCGACAACACCTACCCCGGTGCTGCCTGTGACGTCCCCAGCCAGCTCTACTCCTTCTCCTTCGCGCCCAACGCCGACTGGTCGTCGTCGTACTCCCCGCAGCCGGAGATCCAGGCCTACATCAAGAAGGTCGCCAAGCGGGCCGGGGTGCTCGACCGCTTCGTGTTCGACACCGCCATGGAGGATGCCGACTGGGACGAGGACGCCCAGCACTGGGTGGTCCACCTGTCGCGCGCCAACGGTGAACGGCAGAGCGTCACCTCGACGACCCTCATGGTCGGCGCCGGCGGGCTCTCCGAGCCGAGGCTCCCGCAGATCGACGGCATCGACACCTTCCAGGGCGAGCTCTTCCACTCCGCCCGCTGGAACCACGACGTCGACCTCGCCGGCAAGCGCGTCGCCGTCATCGGCACCGGCGCCTCGGCGATCCAGATCATCCCGGAGCTGCAGAAGGTCGCCGCCCACGTCGACGTCTACCAGCGCACCGCGCCGTACGTGATCCCGCGCAACGACCGGACCTACACGCGTGTCGAGCGCGCGCTCTTCAAGCGGGTCCCGGCGCTGCAGAAGGCCTACCGGGCCGGCATCTACTGGGGCAAGGAGCTCCTGGTGCCGGGCTTCACGGTCAACTCGAAGCTGGCGCTGCCCGCCAAGAAGCTGGCCCTCGCCAACCTCAACAAGGGCGTCAAGGACCCCGAGCTGCGCGCGAAGCTCACGCCGACCTTCGAGATCGGCTGCAAGCGGATCCTGATCTCGAACAGCTACTACCCCGCGATCGCCTCCGACAACGTCGACCTGATCACCGAGCCGATCGCCAAGGTGACCGGCAACGCCGTGGTCACCGCCGACGGTGCCGAGCACCCGATCGACGTGCTGGTCGTGGCCACCGGCTTCTTCACGACCGAGCTGCCCATCGCGGAGCACATTCGCGGCCGCGACGGCGCCAGCCTGGCCGACACGTGGCGCGACGCCGGGATGGCGGCGTACAAGGGCACGACCATCCACGGCTTCCCCAACCTGTTCATGATCGTCGGCCCCAACACCGGGCTCGGCCACTCGAGCATGATCTTCATCATCGAGTCGCAGGTCGAGTACATCCGCGACGCCGTCCGCACGATGGGGCTCAACCAGTACGCCACCGTCGAGCCCACCGCCGAGGCGCAGCAGGAGTGGAACCACCAGCTCCAGCACCGGATGAAGCGGACCGTCTGGAACACCGGCGGCTGCTCGAGCTGGTACCTCGACGCCCACGGCAGGAACACCGTCCTCTGGCCGCGCACGACCGTCTCCTTCCGTCAGGCGCTGGGCGAGTTCGACGTCGCCGCATACGACGTGAGTGCGACCGCAT
>JBKJUE010000023.1:0-9152 GCA_046590395.1 Nocardioides sp. | reverse complement strand
CCACGTCGCCGGCGACCAGCACGCGGCCCTGGTGGCCGCCGTCGACGCGGGTGACCTCGAGCGCGCCCAGGAGATCTACCACGGGCTGCTGCCCGCGATCGAGGCGATCATGGGGGCGCCGAACTACGGCGCCACGACCGCCAAGGCCGCGCTCCAGCTCGCCGGCGTGCTCGACAACCGTCGGGTCCGGCTGCCCCTGCTCGAGCTCGACGAGGCCGAGGTCGACTCGCTGCGGGCGGGCCTGGTCGCCGCCCACCTGGTCTGAGGAGATCCGTGAGTCATCCCCACCCCGAGCTCTCCGCCCCGCCCGAGCTGCCCCAGGGCGGTCTGCGGGTGATCCCGCTCGGCGGGCTCGGGGAGGTGGGTCGCAACATGACCGTCTTCGAGTACGCCGGGCGCCTGCTGATCGTGGACTGCGGGGTGCTCTTCCCCGAGGAGAACCATCCCGGGGTCGATCTGATCCTCCCCGACTTCGACGCGATCCGCGGCCGGCTGGACCTGGTCGAGGCACTGGTGCTGACCCACGGTCACGAGGACCACATCGGCGCCACGCCGTACCTCCTGCGTGAGCGCGGCGACATCCCGCTCGTCGGCTCCGAGCTGACCCTCGGGCTGCTCGGCAACAAGCTGCGCGAGCACCGGCTCCGCGAGACGATCCACCACAAGGTCAAGGAGGGTGACCGGATCTCCTTCGGCCCCTTCGACCTGGAGTTCGTGGCTGTCAACCACTCGATCCCCGATGCCCTGGCCGTCGCGATCCGCACCGGCGCCGGCCTCGTCCTGCACACCGGCGACTTCAAGATGGACCAGCTGCCGCTCGACGGCCGGATCACCGACCTGCGCGCCTTCGCCCGGCTCGGCGAGGAGGGCGTGGACCTCTTCATGACCGACTCGACCAACGCCGAGATGCCCGGCTTCACGACCGGCGAGAAGCACATCGGCCCGGTCCTCGACGGCGTCTTCTACCAGAGCAAGCAGCGGATCATCGTCGCCTGCTTCGCCTCCCACGTGCACCGGGTGCAACAGGTGCTGGACGCCGCGGTGATCCACAAGCGCAAGGTCGGGTACGTCGGCCGGTCCATGGTGCGCAACATGGCCATCGCCCGCGACCTGGGCTACCTCAACGTGCCACCCGACGTCCTCGTCGACGCCAAGGACCTCGCCGACCTGCCCCCCGAGCGCCAGGTGCTGCTGTCCACCGGGTCGCAGGGCGAGCCCCTGTCGGCACTGAGCCGGATCGCCCAGCGCAACCACCACTTCGTCCACATCGAGGAGGGCGACACGGTCATCCTCGCCAGCTCGCTGATCCCCGGCAACGAGAACGCCGTCTACCGCGTGATCAACGGCCTGTCCCGCTGGGGCGCCAACGTCGTGCACAAGGCCAACGCCCTGGTCCACGTGAGTGGTCACGCCAGCGCCGGCGAGCTGCTCTACTGCTACAACATCGTCAAGCCGCGCAACGTGCTGCCGATCCACGGCGAGATCCGGCACATGCGCGCCAACGCGGAGCTCGCCCGCGCCACCGGGGTGCCCACCGAGAACGTCCTGATCGCCGAGGACGGCGTGGTCGTCGACCTCATCGACGGGCAGGCGACGATCGCCGGCAAGGTCGACTGCGGCTACGTCTTCGTCGACGGCTCGTCGGTCGGTGACATCACCGAGAGCGACCTCAAGGACCGCCGGATCCTCGGCGAGGAGGGCTTCATCTCGGTGATCGTGGTCGTCGACTCGGTCAACGGCAAGGTCTCGAGCGGGCCGGAGATCCACGCGCGGGGCTTCGCCGAGGACGACTCGACCTTCGACGCGGTCAAGCAGCCGATCATCGACGCCCTCGACCGGGCGATCGCCGACGGTGTCTCCGACTCCTACCAGCTCCAGCAGACCGTGCGCCGCGTCGTCGGGCGCTGGGTCAACAGCACGCACCGCCGCCGGCCGATGATCATCCCCGTGGTGATCGAGGCGTGATCGGGGCCTGACGCCATGACCGCTCGGGGGACCTGATGGGTCACGTGGACACATTCAACGCCGAAGGTGTGCGACGTCTCTACGACGTGATGCGTCGTGTCAACTCCCCGGGTGACCTCCACGACGTGCTCGAGGCCGTCGTGCACGGCGTCGTGGAGGGGCTCGGCTACGGCGTGGCAGCAATCTCGCGGCTCGAGGGTGACACCCTGGTGATGACGGCGGTGGCGGGACCCCCCGGGGTGCAGGAGGAGATCCTGGGACGGCGTACGCCGATCGAGGTGATCTTCGGGGAGTCCGGGGAGTTCGCCCAAGCCGACCAGTGGGGAATCCTCCGCTACGTCCCGCATTACCGTCTCGACCCGAATGACACCGCGGCCTGGGTTCCCGACTTCGAACCGGACGACGCGCCCGACGCGTGGCACCCGATGGACACGTTGTACGCCCCCCTCTACTCAGCCGGGGGGCAGCTTCTCGGCAACATGTCCGTCGACCTCCCGCCGGGCAACCGGGTCCCGAGCCAGCAGCAACGGGAGCTGCTCGAGATGTTCGTCGTCCAAGCCGGACTGGCGATCGCCAACGCCCAGCAGCGGGAGGCGCTGGCGGGCCAGGTGCGGATCGGCGAGGCACTCAGGCAGATCGCCGTCGCCGGCTCGAGCGGCGACCTCGACGAGGTCCTCGGGGAGGCGGTCATCGCGCTGACAGGAGGCATGGGCGCCGCCCAGGTCTCGGTGCGCTGCTTCCCTGACACGTCGGACGACCGGCTCGAGCACGCCGCCGGCTTCCCGGTCGAGAACGGGTCGGACGAGCGGATCGCCGGCTTGCGTCGGGACCTGGTCCAGCGTGCTGCCCGCCAGGGTCCCCGTCCGCTCCTGGTCGAGGCCGCTGACGAGCAGTGGCGCGCCGAGCTGCCGGGGAGCGCCGACGACCTGTCTGCCTTGATGTCCGAGCAAGGCTGGGGCCGACTGCTCGTCGCGCCGTTGGGGGTCGGGGCCGAAGTGCTGGGCTACCTCGTGGTGGCCCGGAGCGACGGTGACCACGCGTTCAACGAGCCTGAGCTTGACGCCGTCCACGAGGCGAGCCGCCAGCTGGGCCGTCTGGTCCTGGATGCCCGCCTGCGGGAGACGGAGCGGCGGTTGATCACCGAGCTGCGTGACCTCGACCGCTACAAGGGCGAGCTCATCGCGACCATCTCCCACGAGCTCAAGACGCCGCTCACCTCGATCATCGGCCACACCGAGCTGCTCGAGGACGCCGACGTCCCTGCTGGATCGGTGAACGCGATCCAGCGCAACGCCGCTCGGCTCGACCGACTGGTCACGAACCTGTTGAGCTTCTCGAAGATGCAGGACCGGCGTGAGCTGGTCCGGCGGCCGGTGGACCTCGCCGAGGTCTGCCGGGGGAGCCTGGAGATGCTGACCCTGCAGGTGGAGGCCGCAGGCGTACAGGTCACGCTCCTCCCGGGGGAGCGCCCGGTCCTGGTGTCGGCTGACCCCGAGGAGCTGCCGAGGGTGGTCGACAACATCTGCAGCAACGCCGTCAAGTACACCCGAGCCGGCGGCCGGATCGAGGTGGCGGTGCGCACCTGCGGCGGGTACGGCGAGGTGGTGGTCACGGATACCGGCCTGGGGATCTCCGTGGCCGACCAGGCCCACCTGTTCTCGGCCTTCCACCGGTCGACCAACCCCGATGCGCTGACCATCCCCGGCACCGGCCTCGGGCTTGCCATCTCCCGGCGGATCGCCGAGCTGCACGGCGGCACGATCACGGTCGAGTCCGGGCTCGGTCAGGGCAGCACGTTCACCCTGCGCGTCCCCCTGGTCTGAGCCGGTCAGGTCGCCGCGGCGAGGACGCCGGCCACGATCAGGGCCTGCCCGACCTGGTAGGTCACCATCAGTGCCAGCCTGGCGTGCGGGAGCGGGCGGACGAAGCGGTCGACCGAGAGGATCGTGTCGCTGGTGACGAAGATGGTCGCGCCCACCGCGACCCACGGCTCCCCGGTGAACCAGGCGCACACGAGCATCGCGCCGATCACCGCTGAGTAGACCGCCACCGGCACCGAGACGCCGGCCCCGCCCTCGCGGTGGGTCGCCGGCACGACCCCGCGGGTCACGACGAGGGCAACCGCCATCACGGCGAGACCGGCCCACGCCCACCCCGGGCGGGGGAGCCCGAGCACCCCGAAGCAGACCAGGTAGGCGAGGTGGCCGACCAGGAACGCGTAGACGCCTGCCTGGAAGCGGGCAATCGTGTCGCCGAGCAGGGCGATGTCCCCGAGCAGCCCGAAGAACAGTGCCACCAGCAGCCATCGGCCGGCTCCGCTGTCGCCGGCCCCCAGGACCAGGGCCACGGCGATGACCGACACCATGACCAGCGGCTTCGCCCAGGTCTCGGTACGCCGGTCGTCGCGCGCCACGGCGTACCAGTCAACGAGGGCGACGACTCCGGGGAAGATCCAGATCGGCTCGACGGGCACCTGCCGAGCATGGCAGCCACGAGGGCCTCGGACAGCAAGGGGCCCCGCCGGACTGGTCCGGCGGGGCCCCTCGTGTGATGCGGTCAGGCCGCCGTCATGCGCGACCTGCACTGGTCACTGCTTCGTGGCCAGCTTGTTGTTGGTGCCCTTCTTGATGCAGCGGACGACCTTCACGTTGTCGACGTACCAGCCGTCGACACCGCCGCATCCGTCGCGACCCATGTCGAAGCGGATCTTGAACTTGTCGCCGTTGCCGACGCCCGCCTCGCCGAGCTTGATCTGCGACTCGCCCCACGAGCCGAAGACCTCGCCACCGTTGGTGCCGGTGAATGCGGCCTCGCCCGCCATCGGGTTGCTGTTGCCCTCGTTCAGGGTGAACAGGTGACCGTTGGGAGCGTTGAAGAGGTACGCCTTCCTCGGGATGACCTTGAACTTGCCGCCGTTGACCGAGATCTTGACGTTGCCGCCGTCCCAGCCGCTCTCGCTGGCCATGTAGTGGTCGAAGTTCATGCGTGCCTTGCGGGCACCCTTCTTGACCACGATCTTCCCGCTCGTGATGGCGTTGGCGCTGGAGACGTCATTGCTGCCGCCCTGGCAGTCGCCGTCGCCCGGGTCAGGAGCGAAGGCGGTCCTGCTGCCGTGGTTCGGAGCGTTCGTGGTTGCCCGCCAGTCGAAACCGTGACCCGGAGGGTTGCCGTCGCCGTTGAAGTCGAAGAGACGCTCCGACTTCCTCCAGCCCTGCAGACCGTCCTCGAAGTCTTCCTTCCAGACGGTCCTGGTGTTGAACTCCTTGCCGCACGCCGCGGGGGCGTTGGGGTTGAGAAGCGGCTGGAAGTCGCACTGCTCCGTCGGGTCGAAGCGCAGCTCGACCGCATCGCTCGCCGCGGCGACCATGATGCAGTCGGCCGGCGTGATCGGGTCGATCACCGTGCCCGGCGTCTCGCGCTTGGTGTTCAGCGACAGGATCTCCTGACCGATCAGCTCCTGGCAGGACGCGTCCAGCCCGTCAGCCATGTCGACGAAGTCCGACGTGGGCGTCAGGTGGGCGGTCTGGGTGCGCCAGTAGATGTTGGCCGCCTTGTCCAGGCCGATCCCCTCGACGGTGGTGCCGTTGTAGGTGCCGCCGTCCACGAGCAGGGAGTAGGCGTGGTTCGGGACGCCGGAGTTGCTGTGCACACCGCCGCTGTCGTCGGTCGAGCACTTGTACTCGACGTCCGACACCTTGCCCGGGTCTCCGTAGCAGGTGGGGTTCCACATGTCACGGATCGCGCCACCGAACGCCGACGACTTCTCGCTGACGAGCCAGCGGAACGAGTCGGCCTTCTCCTCGGTGTCGATGTCCTTGATCGTGGCGTTGACGGTCTCGGTCGCCGCCTTGATCTTGGCACCGGTCTCGACGTCGACCATGAGCCCGTAGATTGCCGAGGTCCCGGACATCGAGAACGGCGCCTCGCCGGCGGTGTGGTTGCCGACGACGAGGCCGGTGGCTCCGGCTGCCTCGGCGTTGTCGACCTTCTCCTGGAAGGTGCACAGGCCACGGTCGACGTAGGCGAAGTTTCCGTCGACCTCGGCCGCGTTGGTGAACGCCGTGCAGCCGTCGGTGGTCGTGGACGCACCACCGTCGTAGGTGTCGCCGTCCTCGCCGACGACGATGTCGGTCGTCACGCCGGTCTTGTCGAAGACCGGGCCCCAGGCTGCCGGAGCAGCGTCACACGGTCCGGCGATCGAGGCGGGGGAGTTGATCGTCATACCGATGTGGCCCCGCGTGTTCGTCGAGCACAGCCCGTCAGGACGGGGCGTGGCGGTGTCACCCTCGCCGGCGTCGTCGCGGTTGTTGATCAGGTCGACGGTCTCTCCCCACACGTCGGAGTACGACTCGTTGAGGGCACCGGACTGCCACTGGTAGATCAGGCCGGAGGTGTACTCGGTGTAGGCGTGGCCCCACTCGTGGGCGACCACGTCGTCGGAGGTGACCCCGTTGCAGTAGTTGGTCGTCACGCCGTTCCAGTTGGCGTTCGGGCACTCGATGGCCGGGTCGTTGTTGACGGTGATCATCGTGGCGCCCTCCCCGTCGTAGGAGTCGCGGCCGAAGGTGTTCGCGAACAGCCAGTAAGAGTTCCCGGCCGTCACGACGAGGTCCTGCTGGGCGGAGTTCAGGCCACCCGGGTAGGGGTCGCCGTCCTTCCAGACCAGGTTCAGGTTGCGCTCCTCGTCGGCCTCGTACAGCTCGCGGTCCGTCTCGAAGCCGTGGACCATCGAGTAGCGGTTGACCATCTTGCCGGTGCTGGCGTTGATGAAGACCATGTCGCGCACGTTGCGCTCGTTGCTCACCTCGACCTGGTGGGCGAGGATCGCCCGGCCGGCGTCACCCTTGGTGGCACCCATGCGGTAGACGACGAGGTCGTTGCGCGTGGCCTTGAGGCCGGATACGTCGGCGCCGCCCTCGCCCGGCGGGTTGGCCCGCACCGTGGCGATCGCGCGGGACGCTGCCGTGGCCGCCGAGAACCGCGGCGTCACGTTGAGGTTCAGGTCCGGTGCTGCGTAGCCGCTGACCGAGGTCAGGTCGCCGGCCTTGTCGACGTTGGCCTTGAGCAGGCTGCCGAAGACCGGCACGCCCTTGTAGGACTGCTTGAAGCTGACGGTCCAGCCCAACGGTGACGACGTCACGCCCGACTGGCTCAGCTCACCGGCGCGAGCACCGAACGCTGCGCCGTACTGCTTCAGGTAGGCGGTCGTCTTGTCGACGGCGCCCCGGAGCGAGTCACCCTCGACCGCGGGGAACAGATCGCCCTTGTTGCCCGACCGGATGAAACCGACCTTGCCTGTGGCGCGTTCGGTCGAGAGCGCAACCGAGCCTCGCGCCTCGTTTCTCATCTGCTGCACGAGGCTCTCGCCTGCCACCACCGTCGAGGTGGTCGCGGCGGTCGCCTGCAAGCCGGGGACGGCCGCGAGGCCGGCTCCCAGCAGTGCCAGACAGACACCTTGCCTGAGGATCTTCACGTGTTTTACCCTCCGAATTGGCTGAAGACAGGGGCCGTCATGTGAACTGGGCCACTAATCGAATGACACTAGGTAGTTGTGGGGCGGGGGTCCAGCAATTCGGAAAATTCTTCGGAAGTCGCGCGTCGGCGACCGCAAGGCGTCCTCCGAACGGCGACTCCCGGAGGATCCCGGACGACACGCTTCCTGTGGTCCCTGTGACTGGTGTGACTTTGGCCTACGTTAATGACCATGGCGACCCGTACGTCTTCCCCGCCGGGTTCGCGGAGCAAGAGCACGTCCTCATCGAGCGCGAGCAGGTCCGGCACCACGAGGTCCGGCGGCACGGCGAGACGAGGTAGCTCGAGCACCCGATCCCGGAGTACCCGCAAGGGCAGCTCCAGCCGCTCGACCTCCAGTCGGAGCAAGCGGCCGGCTCCCCGCGCCGTGCGCAACGGCCCCGGACCGGTCTCGCGCGCCTTCGGTGCC
Organism: Nocardioides sp.; assembly: GCA_046590395.1. GTDB lineage: Bacteria > Actinomycetota > Actinomycetes > Propionibacteriales > Nocardioidaceae > Nocardioides. The sequence continues at coordinate 1,246 of JBKJUE010000023.1, read as the reverse complement.
CTCGGTCGCGGCGTTGCCGCGGTCTGGATGGCGATCGCGCACGCGCTCGGCGCCACGGCCCGCAGCATCGGCCGCACGGCCCGCGACCTCGAGCCCGAGCACCGTCGCGACGGCCTGGGCCTCCTCATGTTCGCCCTGGCCGTCGTCGTCTCCGCCGCCGTCTGGTGGCAGCTGCCCGGCGGCGTCATGGACGTCACCCGCACGATCGTGGCTGGGTCAGTCGGCAAGGTCGGCTGGTTCGTCCCCCTCGTGCTGGTCCTCATCGGCTGGCGCAACATGCGCGACCCCGAGCACAACGGCCCCGCTGGCCGTCAGGTCGTCGGCTGGACCACGCTCGCCTTCGGTGTCCTCGGCATCGTCCACATCGCCAACGGCAGCCCGCAGCCCGCGCCCGGTGACTCGAGCCCGCTCGAGAGCGCCGGCGGTGCCGTCGGCTTCGTGGTCTCGAGCCTGCTGCTCGACCTGCTCCAGACGGCGTACGTCGTCGTGCCGCTGCTCCTGCTCCTCGCGGTCTTCGGGGTCCTCGTGATCACCGCGACGCCCGTCTATCAGGTGCCGACCCGACTCGCCGAGACCCGCGACCGGCTCCTCGGCCGCGCGCCCGCCACCGAGGTGGTCGACGACGGCGCCGAGACGCAGCCGATCCGCACCAAGCGCCGGACCTCCGGTGACATCGACCCCGACCTGGGTGATCTCCCGTACGACAGCCCGGTCCTCACCGACCGCGAGCTGAAGAAGCGCCGCAAGAAGCCCGACCCCGACGTCATGGTCGAGAACGGTGACGCCGGCGTCGACATCTTCGACCCGTTCGCGCCGGACGTCCCCGAGACGAAGGCCGACCTAGAGCCGCCGCCGCACACGCCGCTCCCGCCGCGCGTCGAGCAGCTCGCACTCAGTGGCGACGTCGCCTACTCCCTCCCGGCCAACGAGGTGCTCAAGCCGGGGTCGGTCCACAAGGCCCGCTCCAAGGCCAGCGACGCCGTCGTGGACCGCCTGACGCAGGTGATGGACGAGTTCGGCATCGACGCCCAGGTCACCGGCTACACCCGTGGCCCGACCGTGACCCGCTACGAGGTCGAGGTCGGCCCGGCGGTCAAGGTCGAGAAGGTCACCGCGCTGTCGAAGAACATCGCGTACGCCGTGGCCTCGGCCGACGTCCGGATCCTGAGCCCGATCCCCGGCAAGTCCGCGATCGGCATCGAGATTCCGAACCTCGACAAGGAGATCGTGTCGCTCGGCGACGTGC
>JBKJUE010000016.1:0-12021 GCA_046590395.1 Nocardioides sp. | reverse complement strand
GGCCGGGCACCCGGGCAAGGCGAAGGGCCACGTCAAGGCCGGGCACCCGGGCAAGGCGAAGGGCCACGCCAAGGCCAAGCGCCACGGCAAGGGCAAGCCCGGCCGCTGAGCCGATCGGTCACTCGGCGGGGGCCAGCTCCGTCAGCACGCTGAGTCCGGTCGCGTCGTCGGCCAGCGTGAACACCAGGTCGCCGGTGATCTTGCCGACCTTGCGCAGGTCCTCGGCCGCCATCCGGACCGCGGCGATCTGGTCCTCCGACCCGATCACCTCCACCCGCGTCAGCTCGGTCTTCATCGAGACCTTGGCCTGGGACTTGGCGCCGCGGATCCCGGCCAGCGCGGCCGCCACGGCCTCGATGATCGCGGGGTCCGCCGCGGCCGCGGCGCCGAGGTCGCTGCTCACCGGCCACGGGGCGCGGTGGACCGAGCCCTCCTGCCACCACGACCAGACCTCCTCCGTCACGTAGGGGAGGAACGGGGCCAGCAGGCGCAGCTGCACCTGGAGCGCGATCGCCAGGGTGGCCCGGGCGGAGGAGGTCGCGGCGCCGCCGTCCTCGGCGTACGCCCGCTCCTTGACCAGCTCGAGGTAGTCGTCGCAGAACTCCCAGAAGAACTTCTCACTCGTCTCCAGAGCGGTCGTGTAGTCGTAGGCGTCGAAGGCCTCGGTGGCCTTGCCGACCACGACCTCGAGCCGTCCGAGGAGCGCGCAGTCGACCGGCTCGCTCACGGCGTAGTGGTCGAGCGCCGACGCGCCGACGCCACCGAGGACGAACCGGGAGGCGTTCAGCACCTTCATCGCGAGCCGGCGGCCGACCTTCATCTGCGACTCGTCGAACGGGGAGTCCAGGCCGGGACGGGCCATCGCGGCCCGCCAGCGGACCGCGTCGGCGCCGAACTTCTCGAGGACGTCGGTCGGGACGACCGCGTTGCCCTTCGACTTCGACATCTTCTTGCGGTCGGGGTCGAGGATGAAACCGGAGATCAGCGCGTGCGACCAGGGGGCCGCGTGGTTCTCGTAGTGGGCGCGGACCACGCGCGAGAACAGCCAGGTCCGGATGATGTCGTGAGCCTGCGTGCACAGGTCCATCGGGAAGACCCGCTGCCACAGGTCGTCGTCGGACTCCCACCCGCCGGCGATGTGGGGGGACAGCGACGAGGTGGCCCAGGTGTCCATGACGTCCGGGTCGCCGATGAAGCCGCCCGGCTTGCCCCGCTGCGACTCGTCGTACCCGTGGGGGCACCGCGTCGACGGATCGATCGGCAGCTCGTCCTCTCGGGGGAGGAAGGGGTGGTCGTAGTCGGGCTCACCCTCGCCGTCGAGCGGGTACCAGACGGGGAAGGGAATGCCGAAGAAGCGCTGGCGGGAGATCAGCCAGTCCCCGTTCAGCCCGCCGACCCAGTTGTCGTAGCGGTGCTTCATGTGGGCCGGGCGCCAGTCGATCTCGGCGCCGCGGGCGAGCATCTCTTCCCGGACCGCGCCGTCGCGGCCGCCGTTGCGGATGTACCACTGGCGGGTGGCCACGATCTCGAGCGGCTTGTCGCCCTTCTCGTAGAAGTTGGCCATCCGCTGCGTGGGCGTCGGGTCGCCGTCCAGGTCGCCGGTCTCGCGCAGCATCGCGACCAGGGCCTCCCGGGCCGAGAACGCGGTCTTGCCCTTGAGCTCCTCGTACGCCTTCGCGGCCTGCTCGCCCGCCAGCCACTCGGGCGTCTCGCGCGACATCCGGCCGTCGCGGCCGATGAGGGTGCGGACCGGCAGCTGCAGCTCGCGCCACCAGGTGACGTCGGTGAGGTCGCCGAAGGTGCAGCACATGGCGATGCCGGCGCCCTTGTCGGGCTCGGCCAGCTCGTGGGCGACCACGGGGACCTCCACGCCGAAGACCGGCGAGGTGACGGTGGTGCCGAACAGCGACTGGTAGCGCTCGTCGTCGGGGTGCGCGATCAGCGCGACCACGCTGGGGATCAGCTCCGGACGGGTGGTCTCGATGTGCAGTGCGCTGCCGCCGGGCCGGTGGAAGGCGATCCGGTGGTAGTGGCCGGCGTAGTCGCGGGCCTCGAGCTCAGCCTGGGCGACGGCGGTCTGGAAGGTGACGTCCCAGAGGGTCGGCGCCTCGCTGAGGTAGGCCTCGCCGCGGGCGAAGTTGCGCAGGAACGCGCGCTGGCTCACGGTCTGGGCCTTGGCGCCGATCGTCGTGTAGTGCTGCTTCCAGTCGACGGACAGGCCCAGCGTGCGCCAGAGCGACTCGAAGACCTCCTCGTCCTGCTCGACGAGCTGCCGGCAGAGCTCCACGAAGTTGGGGCGGCTGATCGGGACCTGCTTCTTCGGGTCCGGCTTCTCCGGGGGCGTGAAGTCCTCGTCGTACGGCAGGGACGGGTCGCAGCGCACGCCGAAGTAGTTCTGGACGCGGCGCTCGGTGGGAAGGCCGTTGTCGTCCCAGCCCATCGGGTAGAAGACCGACTTGCCACGCATCCGCTGGTAGCGGGCGATCAGGTCGGTGTGCGTGTAGGAGAAGACGTGACCGACGTGCAGGCTGCCGCTCACGGTCGGCGGGGGCGTGTCGATGGAGTAGACGTTCTCCCGCGGCTGGGTGCGGTCGAACGCGTAGGTGTCGTCGTCCTTCCAGCGCTGCGACCAGGTCTTCTCGAGACCCTCCAGGGCCGGCTTGTCCGGTACGACGACGTCGCGGCGGGCGGACGTCGGCGTGGACAGGTCGGGTGCGTGCTGGGTCTCGGTCATGTCGGAAATGCTACGGGGGTGCCTCCGGGGGCCGCGAACCAGTTCCGCCCGAACGGCGTCTGAGCCGCCCCCTAGACTCGTCCTGACATGACTGACCTTCCCGCAGCCCGCCTCGCCCAGACGTACGCCGAGGTCGAGGACGCTCTGCTCTCGCGCTGGCCCGAGACCCGGCTCGAGCCTTCGCTGGACCGGATCCGGGCGTTCACCGAGCTCCTCGGCGACCCGCAGGCCTCCTTCCGGGTCATCCACCTGACCGGCACCAACGGCAAGACGTCCACGTCGCGGATGATCGACACCCTGCTGCGCGCACTCGACCTGCGCACGGGCCGGTTCACCTCGCCGCACGTGGAGCGGATGAACGAGCGGATCTCGATCGACGGCCAGCCGCTCGACGACGAGGCCTTCGTGCGGGCGTTCAACGAGGTCGCCGCCTACACCCACCTCGTCGACGAGAGCGAGGACCACCCGCTGTCGTTCTTCGAGACCATCGTCGGCATGGCCTACGCCTCGTTCGCCGACGCTCCGGTCGACGTCGCCGTGATCGAGGTCGGCATGGGCGGTGCGTGGGACGCCACCAACGTGGCCGACGCCGACGTCGCCGTGATCCTGCCGGTGGCGGTCGACCACGCGTCGTACCTCGGCGACAGCCCCGCCGACATCGCGATCGAGAAGGCCGGGATCATCAAGCCCGGCTCGATCGCGATCCTGGCCGAGCAGGCACCGGCCCCGGCCGAGGTGCTGGTCCGTCACGCCGCGGAGGTCGGTGCGACGGTGGCCCGCGAGGGCCTGGAGTTCGGCGTGGTCTCCCGGGTCCCCGCGGTCGGCGGGCAGATGCTGTCGTTGCGGGGGCTCCGAGCGCGATACGACGACGTGTTCCTGCCGCTGTACGGCGCCCACCAGGCCCAGAACGCGGCCGTGGCGCTGGCTGCTGTGGAGGCGTTCGCCGCCAGCGGTGATCAGAGCCAGGCCCTCGACGAGGAGCTCGTCAAGGCAGCGTTCGCCGAGGTCACCTCGCCCGGCCGGCTCGAGATCGTGCGGCGCAGCCCTACGATCGTCCTCGACGCGGCCCACAACCCCCACGGTGCCGAGGCGGTGGCCGCGGCGCTGGAGGACTCCTTCACGTTCTCCCCGCTGATCGGGGTGATCGGCGTGATGGCCGACAAGGACCCCGAGGGGATCCTGGCCGCGCTCGAGCCCCATCTCGCCCACGTGATCTGCACCGAGAACTCCACGGCGCGTGCGCTGCCGGCCACTCGCCTGGGCGAGATCGCCCGGGAGGTCTTCGACGACCACCAGGTGACCGTCGTGCCCGACCTCGCCACCGCCATCGACCAGGCCGCGACGCTGGCGGAGGCGGGTGAGGCCTTCGGCGACGGCCTCGGGTCCGGCGCCGTGCTGGTCACCGGCTCCGTCGTCACCGTCGGCGAGGCCCGCGCGATGCTGAGGGGGCGGTCATGACCCAGGCCGAGACCCGCTCTCCGCGCCGCGGCATGTGCGCGGCGATCCTCTGCCTCGAAGGCATCACGCTGGGGCTGACGACCCCGGTCATGGTCACCATCGCCGACATCGAGCTCGGCAGAGCGCTCGCCGTCGGCCTCGGGCTCACGGTGGCCTGCCTGCTGCTCGCCGGGATGCTCCGCGCCGAGTGGGCCTACCACGCCGGCTGGGTCATCCAGGTGGCCGCGATCGGCCTGGGCTTCGTGGTCCCGCTGATGTTCTTCCTCGGCGCGATCTTCGCCCTGCTCTGGGGCACGGCGTACTTCCTGGGCCTCAAGATCGAGCGGGAACGTGCCGCGGCGTACGCCGCCCACGAGCCGGGCCCGGCCTGACGTCCACGGCTCGATAGGGTGCGGCCCATGACGCAGCGCACCCTGGTCCTCCTCAAGCCCGACACGGTCCGACGCGGGCTGGTGGGTGAGGTCCTCTCCCGGTTCGAGGCCAAGGGCCTCACCATCGTCGCGATGGAGCACCGCACCATCGACGCCGACACCGCCGACCGGCACTACGCCGAGCACGTCGAGCGGGACTTCTACCCGCCGCTGCGGGCGTTCGTCACCGGTGGTCCGCTGGTCGCGCTGGTCCTCGAGGGTGACGAGGCCGTGGAGGTGGTCCGACTGCTCAACGGCGCCACCGACGGGCGCAAGGCGGCGCCGGGCACGATCCGCGGCGACCTGTCGTTGTCCAACCGCGAGAACCTCGTCCACGGCTCCGACTCCCCGGAGTCGGCCGAGCGCGAGATCGCGCTCTGGTTCCCCGGCCTCTGAGCCGGGGGATTCTCCACAGCTGAGCACCGACCGGTTTCCGGACGGTGCCGGGAGGGCAGCCTCCCTGCATGGAGCTGCAACCGCCGACCACGCCACTGCCACCGTTCTGGGCCCCCGTGCGGCGACGTCATCCCGACGTCGACATCGTCCTGCTCCCCGCCGGGGAGCCGGCACCGCCGGGTGACGAGGTCGACGACCAGGCCGTCCAGGCCGCGGTCGAGCGGGTCAACACCGCGGTCGACGCCCTGGGTGCCGAGCCTCCGGCGGCAGCCCGGATCGGCTTCGGGCCGGATCCCGGCACCGTGGTCCCGCGGGTGCGCCTCGCCAGCCATCGCGAGGACGGGCTCGCGACGCTGAACCGGCTCCGCGACCAGCTCGTGGAGCAGGGCTGGACCGTCCGTCGCCCCGAGGGTGGCGTGGCCCGCCTCGTCGGGACCCGCGACGACCTCCGCGTGCGGGCGTCGTACGCCGAGCAGACCGGGTCCTTCCTCCTCGACGTGTCCGCCGAGCCACTCCCGGTGGGCAACGTCCGGGCGCGACAGCTGGTGGGCTGATGCAGGTCGTGCCCCTCACCGTCGGCGTGGCCTCACGCGCCTGGGACGAGCAGCACAACGACGTCACGGCGGCCGCCGACCAGGTCGGCGGGGCCCCGACCGGCGGGTTCACCGAGGGCGTCTCCGGGGCGGCCTCCCGCTTCGCCACCACCTGGCAGCGGCACACCTCGGCCTTGGCCGACCAGGCCGAGGCCCGGGCCGATGGCCTGCGCACCTCCATCGCCGACTTCCTCGAGACAGACGAAGCCGTCGGCTTCGAGGTGTTCGCCCTGCGCGGCTTCCTGGCGGAGGAGCGATGACCACGATCACGCTGCCGCCCACGCCACGCCTGGTCCCGGTGCTCACGGTCGACCCGGCAGGGATCCGCGGCTGTGCGGCTGACCTGCTCGCGGGCTCGGCCCAGGTCGACGACCTCGGCACCTTCGTCGCGGGCGACGCCCGGATCGGCGACTGGACCGGTCGCGCCGCCAACGCCTACCACGAGGCGATCCGCCCCACGGGACGTCAGGCGGACGCGATGTCGCTCGCCCTGCGTGCGGTCTCGCGGCGCGTCGACGCGCACGCCGACCGGATGGAGACGCTGGAGGAGCGCCGGATGACGCTCGTCGGCGAGCGCAGCCACCTCGTGGCCGCCATCACCGACCTGCGGACCCGCGCGAGCATCGCCATGGAGGAGGACGCCGCCGCGATCCAGTCCGAGTGCGACGACTGCGCCCGCCGGGTCCGCGGCTACGAGGCCGATCTCGACCTCTGGGACACCGACGTGATGGCGGAGGAGGAGGCCATGCGCGCGGCGTTCGACCGCGTCCTCACCCTCGAGCAGGTCGAGCAGCGCTACGGCGGTGTCGAGGACCCGGCCGACGGGGCCCTCGCCACCATGCCGCCGTCGGGCTCGTCGCCCGAGGCGGTCAACGAGTGGTGGGACGGGCTGACGCGTCAGGAGCAGCTGGCGATCATCGCCGCGTCGCCCGGCTCGATCGGCAACCGCGACGGCATCCCGCCGTGGGCCCGCGACGAGGCCAACACCGTGGCTCTCGACCGGGACGTCGCCGAGTGGGGACACCTCGCGGACATCGGAGAGATCACGGACGACGAGCAGCTCTGGCTGGACAACGCGCGCGCGGCCCAGGAGGCCATCGACAAGATCGAGGAGGGCATCGACCCGGTCACCGGCGACCCGGTCACGACCCGGCTCTACATCTACGACCCCAGCGCCTTCGACGGCGACGGCGCCGTCGCGATCTCCGCGGGCGACCTCGACACGGCCGACAACGTCGCCGTCACCGTGCCCGGGTTCGGGACGGACGGCGGCAGTGCGCCCTACCTCGCCGAACGCGCGCTCACCATCTACGAGTCGACCCGCTTCCTCGATCCCGGTGCGACCAACGCGACCATGCTCTGGATCGGGTACGACGCCCCCGACAACGCCCCGTGGGACGGGGACGGCGACTGGTCCGGCGTCCTGACCGAGGACCACGCGGAGGACGGCGGTGGTCGTCTCGCCGACACCCTCGACGGGCTCCGGGCCTCGCGCGACGGCGACCCGGCCCACCTGACCGCGATCGGCCACAGCTACGGCTCGACCACGACCGGTCACGCGGCGCACGACGAGGGCATCCCCGTCGACGACGTGATCTTCGTGGGCAGCCCGGGCGTCGGCGGCGACACCAACAACGCCGGCGACACCGGCGTCGACCCCGACCACGTCTGGGCGGGTGCCAACAGTCGCGACCCGGTCGCCAACCTGGGCAACCACGGCTGGATCCACGGCGAGACGGTGTTCGGCGCCGGGCTCGGTGACGACCCCGCGGAAGACGACTTCGGAGCCAACCGGTTCCAGGCGGAGTCGACGACCCGGGCCGACGACAGCCTCGGGCTCGACGCCTTCGACGACCACTCGAAGTACTTCGACCACGACACCGAGTCGCTCTACAACATCAGCCAGGTCGTCAACGGCAACTACGACGCGGTCGAGCACGCCGACCACGTCCATGACCCGCTGTTCCAGGGGCCGCAGGACCCCGAGTTCGACCGCGAACCGACCGCTCCGGCGACCCAGGGCACCCCGTGACCCGGCGCCTGCTGGGTGCGCTGCTCACCCTTCTGCTCCTGGGCATGGTGGGATGCGGCGACGACGGAGGCGAGGACGACGTGGACACCGCAGACGCGACAGCCCGGCTCGAGGCCCAGCGCGAGGACGTGCGCGAGGCCGCCCGCTCCCTGCTGGTGGCGGCCGAGAAGACGCTCCCCGGCATGACGGCCACCAGCAGTGGCACCTACCGCGGGTGCGAGTCAGCCTTCAACGAGGAGTACAAGAACTTCCGCTACGTCGCGCAGGCGCGGGTCGACGTCGACGCGGCCTCGGACACCGCCGCTCCCTACGTCGAGTCCCTGCGGCCGGTGCTCGAGGAGGCCGGCTTCACCGCCGAGGACCTCGAGGAGCTGCCCAACGGCTTCATCACCCTGGTCGGGGCGAAGGACGACGTACGTGCCAGCTTCACGCACACCGGGGCGGGGGCCTTCGTCGGCCTCACCGTCGCCGGCCCGTGCGTCGACGTGCCCGAGGACGACCGCGACACCTGGCTCACCCGGGACGAGCCGACCCCCGAGATCCGCTAGTTCCTCGCGGAGCCTCTCCGCTCGCGTGTCCTGCCGGGGTTCGGGCCGCATCGCTCTTACCTTGGGATCGGGGCGTTCGCACCAACCCTGGCGCGTGGTTCCCACTTCCCCACGACGCGACGGACCTGCGAGGCAACAGGCATGGCGAACAGCTTCATCGGCCGGGACATGGCCGTGGACCTCGGCACCGCCAACACGCTGGTCTATGTCCGCGGCAAGGGAGTCCTCCTCGACGAGCCCAGCGTCGTCGCGCTGAACGCGACCACGGGTGAGATCCTGGCGGTCGGCCACGAGGCCAAGCGGATGATCGGCCGCACCCCCGACAACATCACCGCCATCCGTCCCCTCAAGGACGGCGTCATCGCCGACTTCGAGGCGACCGAGCAGATGCTGCGGTTCTTCATCCAGCAGGTCCACCGGCGGCGCTACTTCGCCAAGCCCCGGATGATCATCTGCGTGCCCAGCGGGGTCACGGCGGTCGAGCAGCGTGCGGTCAAGGAGGCCGGCTACCAGGCCGGCGCCCGCCGGGTCTACATCGTCGAGGAGCCGATGGCGGCCGCCATCGGCGCCGGCCTGCCGGTGCACCAGGCCACCGGCAACATGGTGGTCGACGTCGGCGGCGGGACCACCGAGGTCGCCGTCATCTCGCTCGGGGGCATCGTCACCAGCCTCTCCATCCGCACCGCCGGGGACGACCTGGACCAGGCGATCGTCGCGTGGATGAAGAAGGAGTACTCCCTCATGCTCGGCGACCGGACCGCCGAGGAGGTGAAGATGACGCTCGGCTCGGCGTTCCCGCTGCCCGACGAGCCCGAGGCCGAGATCCGCGGCCGCGACATGGTCTCCGGACTCCCGCGCACCGTCGTCGTCTCCAGCGCGGAGGTCCGGCAGGCGATCGAGGAGCCCCTGCACGCCATCGTCGACGCGGTCCGCGCCACGCTCGACCAGACGCCGCCCGAGCTGGCCGGCGACATCATGGACCGCGGGATCGTGCTGACCGGCGGCGGCGCCCTGCTCCGCGGCCTCGACGAACGGCTCCGGCACGAGACCGGCATGCCGGTCCACGTCGCCGAGGACCCGCTCACCAGCGTCGCCCTCGGCGCCGGCAAGTGCGTCGAGGAGTTCGAGGCCCTCCAGCAGGTGCTCGTGAGCGAGCCGAGGCGCTTCTGATGCGCGGCATCAAGACCAGCCCCCGCGAGCGTCGCTGGGGCAGCATGGACCGCCTCGACGAGCGCAACCGCCCGTCCCGGGCGCTGCTGGTGGCGCTGCTGCTGGCCTGCGCCAGCCTGATCACCCTCGACTACCACGGCGGCCCCGACTCGCCGATGGAGCCCGCCCGTCGCGTCGTCGGCGAGGTCTTCGGTCCGATCGAGACGGGGGCAGCGACCGCGGTCCGGCCGTTCACCTCCGTCCCCGACTGGTTCCGCTCCCACGACTCGATGCGTGAGGAGATCAACGAGCTCGAGGCCGAGAACGCCCGCCTCCGCTCCGAGGCGTCCACGACCAGCTACGACCGCAACCGGCTCGAGGAGTTCGACGGACTCACCACCGCCGCCGAGGCGCTCGGGGCCGCGCTCGTCCCGGCCCGGGTGGTCGGGCTCGGCCCGTCGCAGTCCTTCTCGCGCACGGTCACCATCGACGCCGGCTCCCGGGCGGGTCTCGCCCCAGACATGACCGTCCTCAACAACGACGGCCTGGTCGGCCGGGTGCTGCGCGTGACCAGCTCGACCGCCACGGTGCTGCTCATCGTCGACGCCGACTCCGTCGTCGGCGGCCGGGTGGGCGAGAGCATGGAGGTCGGCTTCCTGCACGGCCGGGGTGTCCTCGGCAACGACGGCCGCCTCGACCTGGAGCTCATCGACCAGTCCGAGGTGCCCGCCAAGCACGACGTCGTCGTCACGTGGGGGAGCGACGGCGGTGCGCCCTACATCTCCGGCGTGCCGGTCGGCCGGGTCACGTCGGTCTACAGCAGCCTCCGCGAGAACTCCCAGCGCGCCGTGATCGAGCCCTTCGTCGACTTCGGGTCGCTCGATCTCGTCGGCGTCGTCGTGCCGTCCGGCTCGGTGAGCGACCGCTCGGTCATCGAAGCCGACGGGAGCCTCCGATGAGCGCCGTCCGGCTCCTGGTCGCGATGGCCGCGGTCAGCCTCGCCCTGGTCCTCCAGGTCTCCCTGTTCCCGCACCTCGCGTGGCAGGGCATCGTGCCCAACCTCTGCCTGCTGGTCGTCGTCGCGGCTGCCCTCACCCGCGGTGCCCAGTTCGCCGCCGTGCTGGGTTTTCTGGCCGGGGTCGCGCTCGACCTGGCGCCGCCCGCCGACCACGTGGCCGGTCGCTGGGCGCTCGCGCTGGTCGTCGTCGGCTACGTCGCCGGCCGCGTCCGCCAGGACGTCCGGCCCACCGCGGTGGCGGTCGTCGCCACCGTCGCTGCCTGCTCGTTCATCGGCACCTCCGTGTTCGCGCTCACCGGACTCGTCCTGCGCGACCCGGTCACCGACATCGCCGAGCTGCTCCAGGTGATCCTGGTCGCGGTCCTGTGGGACGTGCTGCTGACACCGTTCGTGCTGCCACCCGTCATGAAGATGTTCCAACAGCTCGAACCCAGCCGGGCGACCGCCTGATGGCGGCCGCGACCGCCGCCAGGGGTGGCCAACGCGGCCGGCTCCGGCTGATCGTGATCCAGGCCCTGGTCTTCTCGCTGTTCGCCACCCTCTTCGTCCGCCTCTACTACCTGCAGGTGGTCAGCGGTGATGAGTACCGCGCACAGGCTGCTTCCCAGTCCGTGCGGGAGATCGTCGTCCAGCCCCAGCGTGGCCTGATCGTCGACGACGTGGGCCGTCCCCTCGTCACGAACCGACCGTCGTGGGTCGTCTCCATCGACCGGACCATGCTCGACAAGATGACCGGGCGCCAACAGACCGTGCTGCTGGCCCGGGTCGGAGACGCAGTCGAGGAGCCGACGTCCCGGCTGCGCAAGTCCCTCGTGACCTGCGGTGACGCCGGAAGCGTCTCCGGCACCTGCTGGAACGGATCGCCCTACCAGCCCGTCCCGGTCGCCACCGACGTGGACGAGTCGGTGGCGCTCAAGATCCTCGAACAGCCCGAGGACTACCCGGCGGTCCTCGCCGAGCAGCAGAGCGTGCGCTCCTACCCGCGACCCTTCGGCATCAACCTGGCCCACGTCCTGGGCTACCTCAGCCCGATCACCGAGGACGAGTACGACCAGGCGCAGACCAACGGAGACCGCTCCGTCAACGGCGCGTCATCCGTGGGCCGGGCCGGTGTCGAGAAGCAGTACGACGCCTGGCTGCGCGGCATACCGGGCTACCGCTCGGTCGCCGTCGACTCGATGGGCCGGGTGCTCGGCGACGACGACGAGCTCGCGGGTCAGCCGGGCGACACCCTCGTCACCTCCATCGACGCCCGGGTCCAGGGTGTGGTTGAGAAGCAGCTCGCCGAGACGATCGCCCTTGCCCGACAGACGCGTGACACGGTGACGGGACGCAACTATGCCGCCGACTCCGGTGCCGCGGTCGTCCTGGAGGCCGACACCGGGCGGATCGTCGCCATGGCCAGCCAGCCGACGTACGACCCGGAGGTCTGGGTCGGCGGCATCACCGAGAAGGAGCTGCAGCGGCTCTACTCCACGAAGGCCGGGACGCCGCTGCTCAGCCGGGCCACTCAGGGGCAGTTCGCTCCCGGCTCGACGTGGAAGCCGTTCATGACGGCCGGCGCGCTCACCAACGGATTTGGCTTCGACACCCGGTTGGCGTGCTCGTCGGGATTCCAGGTCGGCAACCGGGTGTTCAAGAACTACGAGTCCGGCTCCTACGGCTATATCGGCTTCGACAAAG
>JBKJUE010000022.1:0-29758 GCA_046590395.1 Nocardioides sp. | reverse complement strand
CGCAGATCGAGGCTCGGGTGAAGTTCGCCCTGCAGGCGCTTCCCTGAATCCTCACCGCTCTCCGCAACTGCTCCGCGGGAATATGAATTGGACTGTGGACTAATCCCCCATTAGTCGCCTGGATGGCTGCGAGAGTGCCGTTGCTACTCCCCCACGGCGTGGTCGCTCGCCCGCGACCCCCTAACTTCGGCTGCTCAATCTGTCCTGCGGACGTTTCAAAACCCTCTATCTGCCTTCCCCCCAGCAGGATGATCGTCGGCGAAGTCCGAGCCGAGGAGTGCATGGACCTCCTCCTCGCCCTGAACGCCGGGCTCCCGGGCATGTGCACCATCCACGCCAACAGCGCTCGTGAGGCGCTGGTGAAGATGTGCACCTTGCCGCTCCTCGCCGGCGAGAACATCTCCGCCCGCTTCGTGGTCCCGACCGTGGCGGCCTCCGTCGACCTGGTCGTCCACCTCGGCATCGACCCGCACGGCGTGCGCCAGGTCAACGAGATCGTCGCCGTGCCGGGCCGGGTCGAGAACGACATCATCGAGGCGGAGCCGCTCTTCGAACGCACCTCCGGCGACCTGCGTCGCGCCGGAGGCATGCCACCCCGTCGAGAGCTCTTCGACCGGGTCGGCATCGACGTCCAGCGCATCCTGAACGGTCAAGGCTGATGGGTGCGCTGGTCGGGCTCGGGGTCGGTGTCGGCCTGATGCTCGTCTGGTCGGCCTTCTTCGTCCCCCGGCAACCCCGTCGTACGCCGGTGGCGGGCGGGCGGGTCCGTGCCCTGCTGGCCGGTGCCGGGCTCGGTCAGGTCTCGGTCACCGGGTTCCTGCTCCTGTGCGCGGTCCTCGGCCTCGGCACAGCGCTGGTCATCCAGCTGATCTCCCGCACCCCACCCGTCGCCGCCGTCTTCGGGCTGATGGCCGGCTACCTCCCGGTGGTCGTCGTCTCGAGTCGCGCCCGGCGTCGCCGCCGGGAGTTCGCCGAGGTCTGGCCGGAAGCGGTGGACAACCTCGCCTCCGCCGTGCGCGCCGGGCTGTCCCTCCCGGACGCGCTGGCCGGTCTCGGGACCCGGGGTCCCGAACCCCTGCGAGATTCCTTCGACCAGTTCGCGCTCGACTACCAGGTCAGCGGCCGGTTCGGTGAGTCGCTCGACCGGCTCAAGGAACGGCTCGCAGACCCCACCGGGGACCGGGTCTGCGAAGGGCTGCGGGTCGCGCGTGAGGTGGGTGGCGGGGAGCTCGGCAGGTTGCTTCGCAACCTCTCGGGCTACCTCCGCGACGACGCCCGCACACGCTCCGAGATGGAGGCGCGCCAGGCCTGGACCGTCAACGGCGCCCGGCTCGCCGTTGCCGCACCGTGGCTGGTGCTGCTCTTCATGACGTTCCAGTCCGACGTGATCCGCCGCTACGCGTCGCCCGCCGGCACCGTCGTCCTGATGGGCGGGGCGGCAGCCTGCCTGGTCGCCTACCGGTTGATGATGCGGATCGGCCGCCTGCCGACCGAGAGGCGGATCCTGTCGTGACGCTGGTGACGTGGGGCGCGGTGCTGGGGGCGGTCTTCGCCACCGGTCTCCTGGTCATGATCGCCCGAGTGCGTGTGATCCGTCGGCCGCAGCTTGCCCTGCGGGTGCTGCCCTACGTGCGCGACCTTCCCCAGGTCGGGAGCACACCCTCGCTGCGCGTCGCGTCGTCGTCCCCGACCACCGCCGCGGCCGGGGTGTTCGGCCCGGTGCTGCGCTCGGCCGCCGACACCGTCGAACGGGTCCTCGGCGGGGCGTCCTCCGTCAGACGACGCCTCGAGCGGGCTGACCTCGACAAGTCCGTCCACGAGTTCCGGGTCGAGCAGGTCCTGTGGGGGTTGGCGGCCTTCGGCGTCGCCGCCGCCTACGGCCTCGTCAGGGCGTTGACCGGGTCCGGGGGCGCGGTCTCGTCGCTCCTGCTCTGCGCGGTCGCGTTCGCGGTCGGGGTCATCGCGCGGGACAACCACCTCTCCGGGCAGGTCAAGACCCGTGAACGTCGGATCATTGCCGAGTTCCCGGCGATCGCCGAGCTGCTCGCGCTCGCGGTGGCGGCGGGGGAGAGCCCCGTGGCTGCGCTCGACCGCGTCGTCCGCCGGAGCGGCGGCGAGCTCTCGCGCGACCTGGCCAAGGTGCTGGCCGCCGTCCGGACCGGTGAACCAGTGGGCGCTGCCTTCGACCGCTGGTCCTCGGTGACGGGGCTGCCGCTCGTCGCGCGGTTCGCGCAGGGCATCGCGGTCGCCGTCGAGCGGGGGACCCCACTCGCCGACGTGCTGCACGCCCAGGCGGCTGACGTCCGTGAGGCGGGCCGCCGCGAGCTGATCGAGATCGCCGCCCGCAAGGAGATCTTCATGATGGTCCCGGTCGTCTTCCTGGTCCTCCCCGTGACCGTTTTCTTCGCCTTCTGGCCCGGCGTCGTCGGGCTCGACCTCACCACCCCCTGACCCCTCGAGAACGGACTGTCATGCATCCCTTCCTCTTCCTCATCGCCCGCTTCGCGCTGCTCGTACAGCGTCCACGCGACAACCGTGGTGACGTGCCAGGCTGGGTCCTGATCACGGTGATGACCGCCGGACTGGTCGCTGTCATCTGGGGGGTGGCAGAGGACCAGCTGCGTGACCTCCTGCGCAGCGCACTCAACTCCGTCCGGGACTGATGACGTCCGCACGCCGCACGCAACGCGGGTCCGCCGTCGTGGACTTCGTGCTGGTGCTGGTCGTGCTCCTCCCGTTGTTCCTCGGGATCCTTCAGGTCGCCTTGGTCCTGATGGTGCGCAACACGCTCGCGTCCGCCGCCGCCGAGGGTGCTCGGTACGCCGCCACGATCGACCGGGGCCCGGCCGACGGGGTCGCCAGGACGAGGGAACAGATCGACGAGGCGATTGCCGGGCGGTACGCCCGTGACATCACGGTCGAGACGGTCGTGCTCGACGGGGTCCCGGCGATCCGGGTGACGGTGCACGCCACGGTGCCGGCGCTGGGCCTCGGTGGCCCGGGCATCTCCCTCGTCGCCACCGGCCACGCGATCGAGGAGCAACCGTGAGCCGGCCACGGGGCGAGCAGGGGAGCGCGCTCGTCGAGCTGACCTGGCTCGGCATCCTGCTCCTGGTCCCGGTGCTCTGGATCGTGCTGAGCGTGTTCGAGGTGCAGAAGGGTGCCTTCGCGACCAGTGGAGCGGCTCGCGCTGCCGGCCGGGCCTACGCCCTGGCGCCCGACGACGCCACGGGCCGCTCCCGCGCCGAGGCCGCCGCGAGGCAGGCGCTCGCAGATCAGGGCGTCGAGGGGCAGCCATTGCGGCTGACGGTCTCCTGCCAGCCCGAACCCCGCAGCTGCCACGAGCCCGGTTCCGTCGTCACGGTCATGATCCACTCCCGGGTGGACCTGCCCTTCCTCCCTGACGTGCTCGGTGGCGGCGCGCCGCGCTTCGCCCTCGACGCGAGCCACACCGTCCCGATCGGCCAGTTCCGGGAGACCCGGCTCGGTGAGTCGCCGTGAGTCGGCCCGATGAGCGGGGCCAGGCCACGGTGTTCATCATCGGGCTCGCGGTCGTGCTGCTGATGGCGATCGCCATGGTGGTCGACGCGTCTGCCGCATTCCTGCAGCGACAGAACCTCGACACCGTCGCCGACGGCGCGGCGCTCGCGGGAGCCGATGCCGGCTCCCGCAACCTCGACGCCCTCTACGGCGAAGGAGTCGACGCCGCCGGGCGGCTCGACCAGGCGGAGGCCGTCGCCCGGGCCGCGGTCGCGGACCACCTGCGACGCACCGGTGCCCACGCGGCCTACCCGGGGCTCACCGTCCACGTCCGGTTCGACCCCGACGCGGAGGCCGTCGTCGTCAGCCTTCGCGCCCCTCTCGACCTTCCGCTCACCCTGCCGGGATCACCCGGCCAGGCAGTCATCGGTGCCGTCGGATCGGCCGTCGTGGAGGTTCAACCCGCCGCGTGACAGTTGCGTATCGAGTCTCGGATCCGGGACGTTCGGGGGCGTGCCGGCACCGCTCTCCCTAGCGTCGAGATGTTGCCAGAGTCCATCTCGGGATGAGGGAACCTCATGAAGCTCGCACGAACGTCGACCCTTCTCGCCGGTCTTCTTGCCGGCCTGTTGCTGGTCCTGTCCGCCCCCGCCGGGGGATCCGTGACCGGCTCCGCAGCGGTAGACCAGGATCCCAAACCGGCGATGTCGTACGGCCGCACCGCCTTCGACGCGACCAACCACGAGCGCGAGATGCGCGACCGGAAGACGCTCGCCACCAACAACTGCCTGCACAAGTACGCCGTCCGCCAGGCCCGCAAGATGGCCGAGCGCGAGGAGATCTGGCACCAGGACCTGCAGAGGATCCTCGCCGACTGCCATGTGAGCTGGGTCGGCGAGAACGTCGCCGCCGGCTTCCCCAGCGGCCGGAGCGTCGTCAACGACGGCTGGATGAAGTCACCCGACCACCGCGAGAACATCCTGGCCCGGAAGTTCCGGCTCGTGGAGGTCGCGGCCCGCAAGGGTGACGACGACCGCTGGTACGCGGCCCAGGTGTTCGGCAAGCGCGCCTGACCGCTCGGTCCGTCCGGGTGTTGCCCGCACCCCGGCGGGTACGTTGCCGAGGTGACCGCCGACCTCGTCTACCTCGTGGCGGGCGGCGCACTTCTCCTGGCTGTCGTCCTGCCCCAGCTCCTGCGCAAGTGGGCGGTGTCCGCACCGATGGTGCTGGTCGTCGTCGGCATGCTGATCGGGCTGACGCCCCTGCCGGACGGCATGCCGCTCGACCCCCAGCAGAACCGGGCCACCATCGAGCACGTCACCGAGCTGACCGTCCTGATCGCCCTGATGGGAGTGGGGCTGGCGCTCGACCGTCCGCTCAACCTCCTGCGCAGGGCTTCCTGGGGCGGGTGGTCGCCGACCTGGCGTCTGCTCGCCGTCTCGATGCCGGTCACCATCGGAGCCGTCGCCCTCCTGGGGTGGTGGGTCGCCGGCCTCGCGCCCGCGCTGGCGCTCCTGCTCGGGGCCGTGCTCGCCCCCACCGACCCGGTGCTCGCCTCCGACGTCCAGGTCGCCGGACCGCGGACGGAGTCCCACGACCACGAGGTCGAGGAGGACGACGAGGTTCGCTTCAGCCTCACCTCAGAGGCCGGGCTCAACGACGGCCTTGCCTTCCCCTTCGTGTACGCCGCGATCCTGCTGGCCAGCGAGGGGGCCGTCGACGGCTGGGTGCTCGAGTGGGTCGGCTGGTACCTGGTCGGCAAGGTCGTCATCGGCGTCGCCGTCGGGATTGCGGTCGGGCGGGCCCTCGCCCACCTGGCCTTCCGCTCCCGTCGCGAGGTGCCGAGCGTCGCCGAGCGGGGAGAGTCCCTGATGGTGCTGGCGGCCCTGATCTCGGCGTACGGCGTGGGCGAGGTTGCCGGTGGCTACGGGTTCCTCTCCGTGTTCGCGTGCGCCATGACGCTCCGCTCCGCCGAACGCTCGCACGACTACCACAAGGCGATGCACGAGGTGGTCGAGCGTCTGGAGCGGCTGTTCACCCTCTTCGTGCTGCTGGTCCTCGGGATCGCACTCACCCGTGGCCCTGCTCGGGACGCTCGACTGGCGCGGGGTGGTCGTCGGGGTCGCCCTGGTCGCCGTCATCCGGCCGCTCGCGGGCTACCTCGCGCTCGCGCCCTGGGCTCGCGCCCCCTCCGAGCCGGGCGGCATGACGAACCCGGAGATGTGGGCCACCTCGTTCTTCGGCGTCCGCGGTGTCGGCTCGCTCTTCTACCTGGCCTACGCCGCGGGCGAGTCCGGCGACCTCGGTGCGGACTGGATGTGGTCGACCGTGGCGTTCACCCTCGTGCTGTCGGTGATGGTGCACGGCGTGCTCGCGACGCCGGTGATGAAACGCATCGACCTGGCCCACGGTCGCTGACTCTTCCCGCCGGGGCCCGGATTCCCTAGACTTCACCCTTCTGGGGGAGACAGGAAGTTTGGCTCGGTGCACCCAACTCGGGCTCGATGTGTCTCTGCGCTGCTGCTGGCAGTGCTGGCCGTCCCTGCCCTCGAGTCGCCGGCCGTGGCGCTCACCGCTGCCGAGAAGTACGCTCACAGCGCCTTCAAGGCCACCAACGCCAACCGGCTCGAGAACGACCTCGAGAAGGTCACCCCGCACAAGTGCCTGCGCCGCAAGGCCGTCGCCCAGGCCAAGAAGATGGTTAACCGCCAGGAGATCTTCCACCAGGACCTGGTCGCGGTGCTGACCAGCTGCGGGATGACCAACGTCGGGGAGAACGTCGCCTCCGGCTTCAAGACCGGACGCGCCACCGTCAACCAGGGCTGGATGAAGTCGCCCGAGCACCGGATCAACATCCTCAGCCCGGTCTTCAAGCGGATGGGGATCGGAGCCCGGAAGGACGACGACGGCAAGTGGTACGTCTGCCAGCTGTTCGGCAAGAAGGCCTGACCGGCCCGGTGCTCCTCCCGGTCGCCATCGGGGCACAGGTAGCCTGCCCCTTGTGGCGGGACCGGATTACGACGTAGAGATCAAGCAGCTCCAGGCAACCATGAAGACCATCGGGCAGGTGCTCGACCTGGACGGCATGCGCACCGAGATCGCCGACCTCGGCGAGCAGGTCGCCGCACCCGACCTCTGGGACGACCAGGACAACGCGACCCGGGTCACCGGGCGGCTGTCCACCCTGCAGGGCGAGCTCGACCGGTTCAACGCGCTCGCCGACCGGATCGAGGACCTGGAGATCATGGTCCAGCTCGGCACCGAGGAGGGCGACGCCACCTCCCTCGCCGAGGCCGAGACCGAGCTGCGCAGGATCAAGAAGGCCGTCGAAGGGCTCGAGGTCCGCACCCTCCTCTCCGGCGAGTACGACGCCCGCGAGGCGCTGGTGACCATCCGCGCCGGCGCCGGTGGCGTCGACGCCGCGGACTTCGCCGAGATGCTGATGCGGATGTACGTCCGCTGGTCCGAGCAGCACAACTACCCGGTGGAGGTCTTCGACACCTCCTACGCCGAGGAGGCCGGGTTGAAGTCGGCCACCTTCGCCGTGCACGCGCCCTACGCCTACGGCACCCTCTCCGTCGAGAGCGGCACCCACCGCCTCGTCCGGATCAGCCCGTTCGACAACCAGGGTCGCCGCCAGACCAGCTTCGCCGCCGTCGAGGTGGTGCCCGTCCTCGAGCAGACCGACGAGATCGACATCCCCGACGAGGAGATCCGGACCGACGTCTACCGCTCGGGCGGGCCGGGCGGGCAGTCGGTGAACACCACCGACTCCGCGGTCCGGCTCACCCACATCCCCACGGGCACCGTCGTCTCCTGCCAGAACGAGAAGAGCCAGCTCCAGAACAAGGCCAGCGCCATGGTGGTGCTCAAGGCCAAGCTTCTCGCGCGCAAGAAGGCCGAGGAGAAGGCCCACCTCGACGGGCTCCGCGGCGACGTCCAGGCCTCGTGGGGCGACCAGATGCGCAACTACGTCCTCAACCCGTACCAGGTGGTCAAGGACCTCCGGACGTCCTTCGAGTCCGGCAACCCGTCCGCCGTGTTCGACGGCGACCTCGACGGGTTCCTCGAGGCGGGCATCCGCTGGCGCATGGGCGCCGAGAAGGCCGGCGAGAACTAACCGGCCGACGCCGCCTCGACGACCTGGACGCACCAGCGGTCGGCACGCTCGGTGAGGTCGTGGGGCTGCTCAGGACCGGTGAACGCGAGCGTGCAGCTCAGCCAGGCGTCGCCGAAGAGTCCGCGGTAGCCCTCCTCGACAAAGCCTCGAGACCCGCACCGCGTCGCGATCGACGGTCTCCCGTAGTCGGCGCGCTCGACTCCGGCGCACCCGGGTGCCAGCGCGTCACGTACCAGGTCGCGGGCGCGGGCAGGCGTCACGGGCGGCGCGAAGAGCCAGGCCCGGGCGGTCATCCCGTTGGCGCCACGGTAGGTGCAGCCGTACTCGTGGGACACGTCCTTGACGTCGCCGGTCAGCCGGACCCGCTCGCCGTTGTCATGGTCGGACACCTTGGACGGCGCTTCACCGAGGGCGTCCTCGACGGCTGTCTCGGGGACCTGCTCGCAGAAAGGCCCGCGGGTGATCACCACCGCGCTCGTGTCGTACGACGTCAGCGGCGTGCTCGGGCTCGACGGCTCGGCCGTGGGCTGCTCCTTGGCGCCGCCCGTGCAACCCGCGAGCAGCACGAAGAGGGCCGCCACCAGGGGTGCGGCGGAGCGTGGCCGGGGCGCGGACATGGCCCCCAACATACGGGCTGGGGCGGGCGTCCCCCGGACCAGTTCGGCGCTCGACTACCCTCGATCCAGTGATCCGCTTCGAGAAGGTCGTCAAGTCCTACCCCGGGCAGGGGAGCCCTGCACTCGACCAGGTGACGGTCGACGTGGAGAAGGGCGAGTTCGTCTTCCTCGTGGGGAGCTCCGGATCCGGCAAGTCCACCGCGCTGCGGCTGGTGCTGCGGGAGACCCGCCCCACCTCCGGCCGGGTCTACGTCGCAGGCAAGGAGATCAACCGGCTCGCCGCCTGGAAGGTTCCGCGCCTCCGGCGCCAGATCGGCACCGTCTTCCAGGACTTCCGGCTCCTGCAGAACAAGACGGTCTCCGAGAACGTCGCGTTCGCGCTCCAGGTGATCGGGCGCTCCCGGTCCGAGATCAACAAGCTCGTGCCCGAGACCCTCGAGATGGTGGGCCTCGACGGCAAGGGCGACCGGATGCCCGACGAGCTGTCCGGTGGCGAGCAGCAGCGCGTCGCCGTGGCCCGCGCGTTCGTCAACCGGCCGATGATCCTGATCGCTGACGAGCCCACCGGAAACCTCGACCCGACGACGTCCGTGGGGCTCATGAAGCTGCTCGACCGGATCAACCGCACCGGCACGACGGTGCTGATGGCCACGCACGACTCCGGGATCGTCGACCAGATGCGCAAGCGGGTCATCGAGCTCGACCACGGCCGCGTGATCCGCGACCAGGCCCAGGGCATCTACGGCTTCCAGCACTGACCTCGCCCGCCCGGCCCGACCGAGACCCCCGAGCACCGAAGAGAGCCACCTGACCCATGCAGTTGCGTTACGTCTACTCCGAGCTCGGCCAGGGCCTGCGCCGCAACCTGTCGATGCACATCGCGGTGATCCTGACCCTGTTCGTGTCCCTGACCCTCGTCGGGCTCGGCGTCCTGCTCAACCAGCAGGCCGACAAGGCCGCCGACCAGTGGGGCAACGAGCTCCAGATCACGGTGTTCCTCTGCCGTGACGGCGACCAGCAGCCTGCCTGCGTCAACGAGGTCACCGGGGCCCAGAAGAAGGCCATCGCCCAGGAGATCGAGGACAACCCCGAGGTCTCGTCGTACTACTTCGAGACCAAGGAAGAGGCTTTCGAGAAGGTCAAGGTGCTCCTCGGCCCCGAGAAGTTCGAGGGTCCCAACCCGGCGGCGACCGCGGACGACATGGCCGAGTCGGTCTGGATCACCCTGAAGGACCCCGACGAGTACGAAGGCATCTCCAGCGCCGTGGTGGGGCTAGATGGCGTGAGCCGGATCCAGGACCAGCGTGAGGTGGTCGGGCCGATCCTCCGCTCCATGGAGGCGATGCAGACCGGAGCGCTCGGCATCGCCGCGTTCCTGGTGCTCGCCGCGTTGCTGCTGGTCAGCAACACGATCCGGCTGGCGGCCTTCGCGCGCCGCAAGGAGATCGGCATCATGCGGCTGGTCGGAGCCTCGACGCTCTACATCGCGCTGCCGTTCCTGCTCGAGGCGCTGGTCACCGCCCTGATCAGCGTCGCGCTCGCCGGCGGGGCCCTCGCGGCCGTCATGTGGTTCGGCGTCGAGCAGCGGCTCAACGACTTCATCGGCTTCATCCCGTGGATCAGCTGGACGGAATACCGCCAGGCGCTGCTCGCCGTCGCGGTCCTCGGGCCGATCCTGACCCTGCTTCCGACACTCGCACTGACCCGCAAATACCTCAAAGTGTGAGCTCCGCCGGTTAACGTCAAGGCGTTCACTTCCCCGAACGCCAAAGGCAGAACCCGGTGCGCTCCTTCCCCCGTACCGCTCGTGTCCGCATGGCCACCGTCACCGCGGTGTGCGCCATGGCGGCGGGCGTGCTGTCCGTCCCCACAGCCAACGCCGACGACCTCAAGGACCGCCAGAAACAGGTCGAGCAGAAGATCCGGAGCGCGCACTCCGACCTGGAGGACTCCAGCGCGAAGCTGCGCAACGCCACGCTGCGCCTGCAGGCCGCCCGCGCGGAGCTCGACGACGCGAAGGCCGAGCTCGCCGAGGCCCGAACCGAGCTGGCCGCCGCCCGGGTCCGCGACCGGGAGATGAAGCTCAAGCTGGCCGCCGCCGTCGAGCGCCTCGAGTCCGCCGAGGCCGACCTCGTGACCGGCCGGGCCGCGCTCGAGGAGCAGCGCGACGTCGTCACCGACGTCATCACCACGATCTACCAGGGCGGGGACCCGCAGCTGCTGGCGTTCGCCTCCCTGCTGAACGCCGAGACCTCCTCCGACCTCACCCGTCGTGACGAGATCCAGAACGTGATCGTCGGCCGCGAGACCACGGCGTACGACGACCTCCGCGCCGCCGAGGTGCTGCTCGAGGTCCGTCAGGACCAGGTCGCCGACGCCAAGGACGAGGTCGCCGTCCAGCGTCAGGTCGCCGCCGAGCACCTGGTCACCATGAAGGGCCTGCACGAGAGTGCCCAGAAGGCCCGGGCCCGGGTCCGCGAGCTGGTCCGCGACCGCCGCGACGCCCGTCAGTCCGCCATCAAGGCCCGCAAGCACGACCGCTACCTGATGTCCCGGCTCAAGAAGCAGGAGCAGCGGATCAAGCAGCGGATCCTCGCCGCCGCCCGCCGCGCCGCGCGCAACTCCAACGGCGGCTACCGCGGCGACCCGGGCGGGCTGTTCATGAGTCCGGTCCCCGGGATCGTGACGTCGTCGTACGGCTACCGCATCCACCCGATCTTCGGCTACTACGGTCTGCACAACGGCGCCGACTTCTCGGCCGGCTGTGGGGCGCCCATGCGTGCCATCGGCACCGGCCGCGTGATCTCGCGCTACTACTCCTCGGTGTACGGCAACCGGCTCTTCGTCGGTCTGGGAATGGTCAACGGGCGGTACCTCACAGCCGTCTACAACCACGCCTCCGGATACCGCGTCTCCGTGGGCGAGACCGTTTCTCGAGGCGAGGTGGTCGGCTATGCCGGCGATACTGGCTGGTCCACCGGCTGCCATCTCCACTTCACGCTGCTCGCCGGCGGCCGGCCGGTCGACCCGATGAACTGGCTGTAGCGCCCCGCACCAATCGGCTTGCGACCTCCTGAGAGACTGGGCGGATGCCGAAGGAACAGGGGCGCAAGCTCGTCGCGCAGAACAAGAAGGCGCGCCACGACTACCACATCGAGGACACCTACGAGGCCGGCATGGTCCTCGTCGGCACCGAGGTGAAGTCGTTGCGGATGGGCCGCGCGTCCCTCGTCGACGGCTTTGTGGACATCGACGGCCACGAGGCCTGGCTGCACGGCGTCCACATCCCCGAGTACTCCCAGGGCACCTGGACCAACCACTCGGCCCGCCGCAAGCGCAAGCTGCTCCTCAACCGTGCCGAGATCGACAAGATCGAGCGCCGCGTGAACGAGAAGGGGCTCACGATCGTCCCGTTGGCGATCTACTTCCTCGACGGCCGCGCGAAGATCGAGATCGCGCTCGCCAAGGGCAAGAAGTCGTGGGACAAGCGGGCCGCTCTGGCCGAGCGCCAGGCCACCCGCGAGACGGAGCAGGCCGTCGGTCGCCGCCTGAAGGGCATGGACTGACCGGTGGGTGAGGTGCGAGCCGACAGCGCCCCGGTCCGCGCCTTCTGGGAGGACCTCGGCCTGCCGGGACTGTTCGACGTGCACGTCCACTTCCTCCCGGAGAACGTCCAGCGCAAGGTCTACGCCCAGTTCGACCAGGCCGGTCCGAAGATCGGTCGGGAGTGGCCGATCCGCTACCGCGGCAGCCACGAGGAGCGGGTGGCGCTGCTCCGGGACATGGGCGTCCGCCGGTTCTCGGCGCTGCCCTACGCCCACCGCCCCGGCATCGCGACGTACCTCAACGACTGGGCGAGCGGCTTCGCAGCGTCGGTGCCGGAGTCGCTCCGGTCGGCGACTTTCTACCCCGAGCCCGAGGCGCCGGCGTACGTCGCGGACTTGGTCAGCAACGGTGTCGAGGTGTTCAAGATTCACGTGCAGGTGGGGGAGTTCCACCTCGACGATCGCGCGCTGGACGCGGTCTGGGGCACGCTCGAGGACGCGGGGACCCCGATCGTCGTGCATGCGGGCTCCGGCCCGGTCGGCAACGAGTTCACCGGCCCCGGCCCGCTGGCGCGGACGCTGGCGCGGTTCCCGCGGCTGGCCGTCGTCGTCGCCCACATGGGCGCCCCCGAGTACGCCGATTTCCTGGCGCTCGCGGAGCAGTACGAACGGGTCTGCCTCGACACCACCATGGTGTTCACCGACTTCTTCGAGACGGAGGCGCCGTACCCGCGCGAGCTGATCGCCCGCCTGGTCGACCTTCAGCCCAAGGTGTTGCTGGGCAGCGACTTCCCGACGATCCCCTACCCCTACGGCCACCAGCTGGAAGGGCTTGGCCGCCTGGAGCTGGGCGACGACTGGTTGCGCGCGGTCTGCTGGGAGAACGGGCTGCGGATCTTCGGCGACCGCACCGAGGGCGATTAGGGACAGCCGCCCACGGCGATACCGCCGGCGTCGTCGGCGCTCGCGCAGACCCGCTTGCCCGAGCCGTCGGTGAAGGCGATGGGTGCCTCACTCCCGTTGAGCGCGTCGATCCCACCGGTGAACAGGTTGTCCTTGTCGATCTCCCCGAGACTCCAGACGACGGGGCACTCCGAACCTTCCGGCAGGTAGACCAGCGCGGCCTCGTTGGCCTCGGCACGCAGCATGACGCCCACGACCTGGCCGTACGGCGCCAGGCCGAGGTCGGTCGTGCTCGGCTGGAACGTGCCCTGTGCCGAGGCCGCCGGCAGCGCCGGGTCCAGCCCGCACCGGACCACGACGTTCCACTCCGTCGGATTCTCCACGGTGCTCTCGGCGGTGACCAGGAACGCACCACCGGCGCCGGTCGAGGCCCGGCAGGAACCGAACAGGCCATCAGCCAGGACGCACTCGCGCCCGTCGACGCTGGCGGTCAGCTCGCCGGCGCCCCCACCGCCGGTCACGAAGGTCGTGTCCTCACCCAGGAGCTCGGCGGCCGCCTCAGTGACCGCGTCGGTCGTGCTCGAGGAGCTCACGTCGGCCGGGGCCGCCGTCGTGGGTTCGTCGGCGACCGGATCGGCGCCGTCACCGGCGCCACCGCACGCGGCAAGCATGGCGACGAGGAGCACCTGAGCCGGCAGGCTGCGCACCTTCATGGCGACAGCATGGCGTACGAGCGCGTAGACTGGAGGGACAATTCAAGAGGGGCTGATCGGTTTCGACTTGGGACGTTAGTTCCAGGGGAAGCGGGTCGAGGAGCCAACGTCATCTCGTAAACGATCGTTGGAAACCTATAACTGCCAACGCTAAGCGCAGTTCCTTCGCTCTCGCCGCCTGAGCGGTGATCGAAGCGTCAGACCGGGCATCCGTCTCCGTCCCGGACCCTGACGTCATCTAGGAGACTTGCTGCTCACTCCGTGTCGCGGAGGGTGAGCGGGACTATTCCGTGACTGAGCCTGTCGGGGACGTGTCCGTGCGAGCCCCGGGGCCGAGAAAAGCGACATCACGGACTGCACCCGGAGAAGACCTGGTTCGACGCTCGAGGACGCGGGTTCGATTCCCGCCAGCTCCACGATCACCTCTTGACAGCAGAGCCGTGCCGACCCCCCGTCGGCGCGGCTCTTGCTGGTCCTGACCAGTCCTCGTCGTAGGCCCATATCGCCGCGGTGGTTGCTCGTCGACACCTACTGTCCACCCATGGCGATCCCCCCGCGCACGCTGCGCGCCACGGCCCTGCTCGCGACCGGTCTCCTGGTCGCCACGACCACGGCCGCGATCGCCGTGACCACGGACCGGGCAGCGGCCGTCGGCCGGGCGGTGCCCAAGGTCGCCCCCGACCTGGCGGTCACCGCCGACGGTGAGATCTCGGACATCCTGCGGATGGGCGACCGCATCTACGTCCGGGGCGACTTCTCGGCCATCGGCCCCTACGCCGGCTCGGGCATGCCGCTCGACCCCTCGTCCGGGGAGCGCATCCCTGCCCCGTTGGTGGACGGCCAGATCTCGGTGGCCGTGGCCGACGGCGACGGCGGCTGGTACGTGGGCGGCGACTTCGAGCAGATCGGCGACCTGCGGACACACGGGTTGGCCCATCTCGACGCCGACGGGGTGCCCGACCCCGGCTTCACGCTGAACGTCGACGGGCCGGTCTTCGCGCTCGACCTCCACGACGGCACCCTCTGGTTCGGCGGCGACTTCAGCCGGGTCGCCGGGACCGTCCGGCACCGGCTTGCCGCGGTGTCCACGGAGACCGGGGAGCTCACCGACTTCGAGGCGTCCCAGAACCGCTGGGTCACCGAGCTCGTCCACGCCGAGGCCTCCGGTGACCGCCCGGCCCGCGTGTACGTCGGCACCGACCGGGTGGAGGCCCTCGACCCGGTCACCGGCGCCCTGGACGACACCTTCAGCTCCGACCTGCGCGGCGACGTCCGCGCCCTGCTGGCCGAGGGCGACCGGGTGTACGTCGGCGGCGCTGGTCTTGCTGCCCTCGACGCGGACTCCGGCGACGTGGACGCGACGTTCGGGGCCCCTGACGAGCGGTTCCCGGTCGGCGCGGACGGCACCGTACACACGCTTCTGGCGTCCGGAGGACGCCTCTACGCCGGCGGGGACTTCAGCTCGCTCGGCGGGAGCGCCGGCTTCGTGGTGTCGCTCGACCCGGCCACCGGTGAGGCGGACAACGGGTTCGCGCCGTTGGCCGCCCAGCTCGACAGCTCCTACGGCGACCGCGGGGTCTTCGACCTCACCATGGTGGGGGAGGACCTCTGGGCCGGAGGGGCCTTCCAGCTCATGGTGGGTGAGCCCGCCGTCAACCTCGTCGCCCTCGACCCGGTGAGCGGGGTGCGACGCGACATCTCCACGCCGGCGTTCGACCACGCGGTCAACGCGGTCGACGTCTCCGGCGACGGGCTGTACGTCGGTGGGCAGTTCTACATGCTCGATCCCGTCCACGCACCCGGCTTCGCCGCACTGGATGCCGAGACGCTGCTGCCCATCGGCAGCTTCGACGCCAAGCGCAGCCGCTTCGGGTCGATGGTCGCCGGGGACGACGTGATCTACGTCGGCACCACCAACTTCGAGGGCTACGACACGGGGCCGGGTGCGCCGTACTGGTCGTGGCGTGAGCGGATCCGCGCCGTCGACCCGGAGACCGGCGCCACCCTGGCCCACCTGTCCCGGTCGCGGGTGGACAGGATGTCGGGCATGACCACGCTCGACGGAAATCTCTACGTCGGACAGCGGCTCGGGAACAAGAAGCGCTTCCCGGGCACCCGGATCTCGGTCTACTCGCAGACGAGCGGGGAGCTGGTCCGTCGGTTCCCGCTGCCGCACCCGGGATACGTCACCGAGCTGAACTCCCTGGACGGGAGCCTGCTCGCGGTCGGCAGCTTCCGTCGCTGGCGCGACAACGGCCAGCCCGCGCACCTCGCGGCGATGGAGGTCAACCCGACGAATGGCAAGCTGCGCTCCGGGTTCGACCTGCACACCCACGGACCGATCTACGACGTCGAGAACAACGGAGGCGACCTGTACGTCGCCGGCATGTTCGACAGCGTGAACACGGGCATGCGCGAGGTCGACCGCAACGGTCTGGCCGCCTTCGAGGTCGACCCCATGTCCGACTACGCGGGACTCGTCCGCGAGTTCACGCCGCCGACGAGCCTCCACGGGTCCTACTACACGCGGCTCCGTGACCTCGGTGACAGCGTCGTCGTGATGGCTTTCCGCCGGACGTTCCTCGACCCGGAGACGGGGGACAAGCTGCCCGACCCGACCGGGGGGTACGCACCCGTCATCGACGCGGTGGAGGACGACCCTGACGGGATCGTCTACAGCGCCACGATCCGGGTCCCGATCGCCGGCCAGGGCCGCTACTACCTGAGCTTCATCGCGCGCGCCGGCGGTTGAGCGACGGGGCACCCGGTCGGATTGCGCCCGCTGGGGCGACTGCGGCGGCGTGGTCTGCAAGTAGCGCTAGCCTTCCGCCCATGATCGCGTTCCTCATCGCCGGCCTGATCCTCGGCGTGCTGGCCCGCACACTCCGGGGCGGGCCGGACAACCCGCAGGTCGTGCTGACCGTGCCGGTCGGCGTCGTGGGCGCGATCCTCGGGGGAGTGGGGATGAACCTCCTCGTCGTCGACGAGACGTGGACCAACCTGAACGCCTACAGCTTCACCTCGGCCTGCGTGCTCGCGTTCGTGCTGCTGGGCCTGCTCGAGGGCGGAGTCGGGCGGAAGGCGTGACTGCCGGCTGCGTCTTCTGCGGCATCGTCGCCGGTGCCGTCGAGGCCGACCTCGTCCTGGACGAGAAGCACTTCGTCGCGTTCCTCGACACCCGGCCCGTCTTCAAGGGCCACGTCCTGCTCGTCCCCCGGGAGCACGTCGTGACGTTGCCCGACCTGCCGGCCGAGCGTCGCGACGGTTTCCTCGAGGCCGCCCAGCGGATCGCGAGCGCCGTGGTCGGCACGCTCGGCGCGCAGGGATCGTTCGTCGCCATCAACAACACGGTCAGCCAGTCGGTCCCGCACCTGCACCTGCACGTCGTGCCCCGCACCAAGGGCGACGGCCTGCGTGGCTTCTTCTGGCCGCGCACGAGGTACGCCGATCTCGGAGAGCGAGGCCAGTACGCCGCCCGGCTACGGTCCGCTCTAGAGTGACGGTGGTTCACCAGACGAGACTTGAGGAGACACACATGGGTCGCTTCGACGGGCGGGTAGCCGTCGTCACGGGCGCCGCACGCGGGATCGGGTTCGGCACCGCCACCCGGTTCGCCGAGGAAGGCGCCTCGGTCGCCATCATCGATCTCGACGAGTCGGCCGCGGCGGACGCCGCCGGCAAGCTCGGTCCGGCCAAGGCGATCGGCATCGGCTGCGACGTCAGCGACGCCGCGAGCGTCGACGCCGCCGTGGAGCGGGTGGTCTCCGAGCTCGGAGGCATCCACATCCTCGTCAACAACGCCGGCATCACCCGCGACAACCTCCTCTTCAAGATGACCGAGGACGACTGGGACCTCGTGATGAACGTCCACCTCAAGGGTGCGTTCCTCATGACCAAGGCCGCCCAGAAGCATTTCGTGGAGCAGAAGTACGGCAAGATCCTCAACCTCTCCAGCGTCTCCGCCCTCGGCAACCGCGGCCAGGCCAACTACTCGGCCGCCAAGATGGGCGTCCAGGGCTTCACCCGGACCCTCGGGATCGAGCTCGGGCCCTACGGCATCAACGCCAACGCGATCGCCCCGGGCTTCATCGCGACCGAGATGACCGACGCCACCGCCGCCCGCCTCAAGATGGATGTCGACGACTTCCGCAAGCTCAACGCGGACGCCAACCCGGTCCGCCGGGTCGGCTTCCCCGAGGACATCGCGGCCGCCGCGGCGTTCCTGTGCAGCGACGAGGCGTCGTACATCACCGGCCAGACCCTGTACGTCGACGGCGGAGCCAAGCTCGGCTGATCGCCCCCGCCGGGCGCGCCTTCCGCATTTGGCGTTCTGCCCGGCCACACTGGATCCACCAAACAGTACTGAAATGATCGGATTTGCCATGCGCAGCCTTCGACTGTCCGCCGCCGTGCTCGTCACCGCCAGCCTGTTCCTCGCCGGCTGTGGGGGCGACGAGGAGGAGCCCGCCGAGGAGGAGGGCAACTCCGCCCAGGAGATCGCCGAGGGCTCGACCCTCGACTCCACGTGGCCGCTCACGGGCCTGCCCGTGACCGGTGACGAGAGCGCCGCCCAGGGGCACCCGGTCCTCGTCACCAAGATCGACAACACCTCGTCCAGCGCGCCGCAGCTCGGCCTCGGCAGCGCGGACATGGTCGTGGAAGAGCTGGTCGAGGGCGGGATGACCCGCCTCGCAGTCTTCTTCTACTCCGACATCCCGGGCGAGGTCGGCCCGGTCCGGTCCATGCGTGCCAGCGACATCGGGATCGTCTCCCCGGTCGACGCGTCGGTCGTCACGAGCGGCGCGGCAGGTCAGACCATCGCCCGGATCAAGGGTGCCGGTATCCCCTTCTTCCAGGAGGGCGCCAAGGGCATCTACCGCGACAGCAGCCGCAGCGCGCCGTACAACCTCTTCGCGAACCTCGACGACGTCTCCTCGGTCATCAAGCAGGACGAGGTGCGCCCCGACGACTACCTCGCCTGGGGCGAGCCCGGGGACCTGCCGAAGGGCCAGAAGGCAAGCACGATCGCCGCGTCCTTCGGTAGCCAGACCACGAACTGGAAGTTCGCGGGTGGCAAGTACACCAACCTCAACACCTACGCCGCGGACGGCGACGAGTTCCAGGCCGACACCGTGCTGGTGCTGCGGGTGCAGGTGGGCGACGCCGGCTACAAGGACCCGGCCGGCAACTACGTGCCCGAGACCAAGTTCGAGGGGAAGGGACAGGCCATGGTGTTCCACGACGGACGCCTCGTGCGCGGCACCTGGACCAAGAAGGGCCTGGACGACCAGCTGACCCTGGCGACCAAGGCCGGCAAGCTGAGCATCCCCGCCGGCAACACCTGGATCGAGCTGGTCCCGGCTGCCAACGGCGACGTCACCTTCAAGTAGCCGGCGGGGTGCCGTCCGGCAGCTCGACGCCGGCGTCGACGAGCGCCTGGAAGCCGGCCAGGATGAAGCCGATGGCGGTCTCGACGCGGGCCGCGGCGACCTCTGGGTCCTCGGCGCTGGAGACGGACTCGCCGGCTGACGACATCGCGCCGAAGAAGATCCGGGCGAACGTCTGGAGCATCTCCTCGTCGAGGTCCCAGTCGCCGGCGTTGAGCACCGAGCGCACGATGTCGAGCACGTTGGCGAAGGTGGAGCGCTCCTCCTGCTCGCGGAAACGCGCGTAGCCGAGGACGGCCGGACCCTCCTGGATCACCACGCGCCGGTACGTCGGCTCGCGGACCACCGAGAGGAACGCGCGCAGGCCGGCGCGGGCCTTCTCCCACGGGTCGCGGTGCACCTTGAGGGTCTTCTGGATGGTCCGCGCGGCCTCGCTCTCCACCCGCTCGAAGACGGCCTCGAAGAGCGCCTGCTTGCCGCTGAAGTGGTGGTAGAGCGCGCCCTTCGTCACCTGCGCGCCGGCGACGATGGCGTCGAGCGACGTGGCGGCGTAGCCGTTCTCGGTGAAGAGCTCCTCGGCGACGTCCACGAGGGCCCGCTTGGTCGACGCGGAGTACTGCGCACGTCGGCTCGCCCCGGGCACGCGGGGGACCTTGGGGGCCAGCTTCTGCATCGACGACTTGGGCACCACGGCACTGTAATACCGACCGACGGTATGCGTGGCCGAGGTCACGCCGTGGCGGTTTGCCTACCCGCGGTGTGCCACATACTCTAAGTACGTACCTTCGGTATGTGAATGTGAGACAGGAGATGACCATGACCTGGAATTCCTTCCACCGCCGCGGAGAGATCCTCCGCACCGTGATCGACCTCGCCGACGCTCGACGCGACGGCACCCTCCCGATGGACGTCGAGGGCGTCGCCGAGACCTTCGGTGACGAGCTGACGCTCCTCGGAGCTCTCCAGCTGCGCTGGCACACCCGCCTGGCCGGCCGGATCGAGCGCGAGCTGATGAACCAGCCGATGGACCTCGAGCGGGCGGTCGTCACCGCCTGGCAGGGGACCGCCACCGAGCTGCCCGGCATCCTCGCCGTCGTGGACCGCCACCGCGCCGACCCGCTCGACGCCGCGATGGCCGAGGCGATGCGCAAGTCCGCCGCCAAGGAGCACATCCTGCTGGCCGTGATGGCCGGTCGCTCCAGTGCCCAGGACGCCGCCGCTGCCCGGGTCGGTGCCGAGATCGAAGCCCGCGCCCGCGCCACGCACCGTCCGGCGCCCGCGGCCCCGGACGACGCCAACAACGGCCTCCTCGAACGAATCAAGGCGGCCCTGGCGGCCTGAACCCATTTGCTGGACACCTCGGTCATGATGGAGTCATGACCGAGGTCCAGGCGGGGATGCTGCTCGTGGCGACGCCAGCGCTGCTCGACCCCAACTTCGCCGACACGGTCGTGCTGCTGCTCGACGTCGACGACAACGGTGCGCTCGGCGTCGTGCTCAACCGGCCCACCGCCGTTCCTGTCGCGGAGGTGCTGGCCGACTGGGGCGACGTCGTCGCCGAGCCCGAGGTCCTCTTCCGGGGCGGCCCGGTGAGCACCGAGGGCGCCCTGGCGGTGGCCATGCTGGCGCAACCGGACGACGTACCTGTCGGGTTCCGGGAGGTCTACGGGCCCCTGGGCGTGGTCGACCTCGACACGCCGGTCGAGCTGATCGACGGCACCCTCCAGGGGATGCGGATCTTCGCCGGGTACGCCGGCTGGGGAGCCGCGCAGCTCGAGGACGAGATCGAGGAGGGGAGCTGGTACGTCGTGCCCGCGCAGCCGCCCGACGTGTTCCGGATGGACCCCACCGACCTGTGGCGCGACGTCCTCCGGCGGCAGCCCGGAGAGCTCGCGTGGCACTCCACACGACCGATCGACCCCAACCTGAACTAGCCGCGCCGCCCCTTAGACTGGCCGCATCATGACGAGCATCGGCTTTGCACCCGGCACCGAGACCATCGAGGATCGGCGCACCCGACCGACCGACGACGGGGACCATGAGAAGTTCTCGCACTACGTCGACAAGGACAAGCTGACCGAGGCCATGGTCATGGGCACCCCCGTCGTCGCGCTGTGCGGCAAGGTGTGGGTGCCGAGCCGGGCGCCGGAGAAGTTCCCCGTGTGTCCGGAATGCAAAGAGGTCTGGGAGTCGATGAAGCCGGGAGACGGGGACTCCGACGCGTGACGGGCGGTCCCGACGACGCCGCCCACCTCACCCCCGCACTCTCCCCGGCCTGGCCGGAGCGCGCTGCTTGGGGCACGGCGCCGCTGCTCCGCGCGTGGCAGACGGCGGCCCTGCGGCAGTACGCCGAGCAGCAGCCGCGCGACTTCCTCGCGGTCGCCACCCCCGGCGCCGGAAAGACGACGTTCGCGCTCTCGGTCGCTGCTGACCTGCTCGGCCGGCGACTCGTGGACCGGATCACCGTCGTGGCGCCCACCGAGCACCTGAAGCTCCAGTGGGCCGAGGCCGCCGCACGGGCCGGCATCCCCATCGACCCGACGTACTCCGCGGGCAAGGGCAAGACCTCCCAGGACTTCGTCGGGATCGCGGTCACCTACGCCGGTGTCGCGGTGAACCCGCTGGCCATGCGGATCCGCACCGAGCGGTTCAAGACGCTGGTCATCCTCGACGAGGTGCACCATGCGGGCGACGCCCTGTCGTGGGGCGAGGGCGTGCGTGAGTCCTTCGAGCCGGCGACCCGGCGGCTGGCCCTGACCGGCACGCCGTTCCGCTCCGACGTGAACCCGATCCCGTTCGTCACCTACGCCCCAGGCCTCGACGGGATCCCCGCCTCCGTCGCCGACTTCACCTACGGCTACGCCCACGCGCTCGCCGACCACGTCGTCCGCCCGGTGCTGTTCATGGCCTACTCCGGCGAGATGCAGTGGCGCACCCGCGCCGGCGACGAGATCCAGGCACGGCTGGGGGAGCCGCTCACCAAGGACCTCACAGCGCAAGCGCTCCGCACGGCGCTCGACCCGGCCGGCTCGTGGGTGCCGTCGGTGCTCGCGGCGGCTGACAGCCGGCTCACCGAGGTGCGCCGCCACGTCCCCGACGCGGGTGGGCTGGTGATCGCCTCCGACCAGGACTCGGCACGTGCCTACGCCAAGACGCTCCGCCAGATCAGCGGCGAGCCGGCCACGATCGTGCTCTCCGACGAGAAGGCGTCGTCGAAGAAGATCACCGACTTCACCGACAGCGACCGCCGGTGGATGGTCGCGGTCCGGATGGTGTCGGAGGGCGTCGACGTCCCGCGTCTGGCGGTCGGTGTCTACGCGACGACCACCTCGACGCCGCTGTTCTTCGCCCAGGCGATCGGCCGCTTCGTGCGCGCCCGGGGCCGGGGCGAGACCGCCTCGGTGTTCCTGCCGTCGGTGCCGAAGCTGCTGGGCTTCGCCTCCGAGATGGAGGTCCAGCGCGACCACGTCCTGGGCCGGAGGATCACCGACGAGAACGACGTCTTCGCCGCCGAGCAGGACCTGCTGAACCAGGCCAACGCAGGTGAGTCCGCCTCGGCCGAGCTCGAGATGAGCTTCGAGGCCCTCGGCTCCGAGGCCCGCTTCGACCGGGTCCTCTTCGACGGCGGCGAGTTCGGCCACGAGGGCGAGGTGCACGTCGGGTCGGAGGAGGAGATGGACTTCCTCGGGATCCCCGGCCTGCTCGAGCCGGCCCAGATGCGTGAGCTCCTCCAGCAGCGCCAGAGCGACCGGGCCAAGAAGCAGAAGGCGTCCGCGCCCGACCCGGACACGGTCGCCGAGGTGTCGACCCACGAGCAGCTGGCCGTGCTCCGCCGGGAGCTCAACGGGCTGGTGGCGGCGTGGCACCACCGGACCGGTCAGGCGCACGGCATCACCCACTCCGCGCTGCGCAAGGCATGTGGTGGACCGGCCGCAGCGATCGCTAGTGCAGACCAGTTGCACGCTCGGATCGACCGGATCCGCGAGTGGGCCGCACGCAAGACCTCCTGACAGCGCTAGCATCGAAAGATGACTGCGGAAACCTCGCAGACCTTGGATCGGGGGCTCCGGGTCCTGGACGTGCTCGCCCGTGCGCCGGGCGGGCTGACCGTGACCGAGCTGGCAGGCCAGCTCGGCGTGAACCGGACGGTTGTCTACCGTCTGGTCAGCACACTCGAGCAGCACGCGCTCCTCCGCAAGGACGGGCGGGGACGACTCCATGTCGGTCTCGGCGTGCTGCACCTCGCCTCCGCCGTCCAACCCGTGCTGCGCGACCTCGCGGTGCCGGTGCTGCGGACGCTGGCCGAGAAGGTCGGCTGCACCGCCCACCTCACGGTGGCCGACGGCGAGGAGGCCCTGGCCCTGGCGGTCGTCGAGCCGTCCTGGACCGACTTCCACGTGGCCTACCGCGTGGGCGCTCGACACCCGCTCAGCAAGGGGGCCGCGGGCAGGGCGATCCTGGCCGGCCGGGAGCCCGGCGGTCCGGCGTACGTCCACACCTCGGGGGAGCTGCAGGCAGGAGCCGAGGGCGTCGCGGCGGCGGTGCGGGGTGTCGACGGGCTGGAGGCGAGCGTCGGC
This sequence comes from Nocardioides sp., assembly GCA_046590395.1. GTDB lineage: Bacteria > Actinomycetota > Actinomycetes > Propionibacteriales > Nocardioidaceae > Nocardioides. The sequence goes on along the minus strand of JBKJUE010000022.1, from coordinate 6,416 downwards.
ATCGTCACCCTCGACGACATCGACGTGGAGGCGATCGGGCCGCAGGTGTCGGCAGCAGCCGCGGAAGTGGCGTCGCGGCTCAGCTGATGGATCGTGCCAGCGGGAGCACCCGGTAGGGCACCTGCGTGGCCAGGGCGATCACCGTGGACGAGCGCACGATCGCCGGGTCCTTGAGGACCAGGTCGATCACCCGCTGCAGGTCGGTGTTGGAGCGGGCGACCACCCGGACCAGGAGGTCGCCGGCACCGGTGATCGTGTGCGCCTCGAGCACCTCCGGGATCGCGGCGACGTGCGTCCCGACGGCATCGTGGCCGCCCGCCTCGTCGGTGTCCTGACGGATCTCCAGCGTCAGGAAGGCGGTGACGGGGTAGCCCAGGGCCTCCGCCGAGAGCTCCGGGCCCCAGCCCACGATCACGCCCCGCTCGGTCAGCTTGTCGAGTCGGGCCTGCACGGTGCCCCGGGCGACGCCGAGGCGACGGGACGCCTCGAGGACGCCGAGGCGTGGCTGCTGCGCAAAGAGATCGATCAGCTTGCCGTCGAGGTGGTCCACGGTCGCTCCCAAGGCTGGACAGGTTGCACAGGGTTTCGACGTACTGTTGCACATTGTGCGCTGGCCCGACAGGCTGACGCCATGACGTCCACCCAGGAGACCCAGTCCACCGGCGGTGCGCTCACCGCCGACGAGCTCAAGGCCGACCTCACCCTCGAGCAGCTCCAGCAGCTGGTCGGCCTCGTCGAGTACGACGAGGAGGGCGACGTCTTCCCCGTGACGGGCTGGGACGCCATCGTCTTCGTGGTGGGCAACGCCACCCAGACGGCGCACTACTACCAGTCCGCCTGGGGCATGGAGCTCGTGGCCTACTCCGGTCCGGAGAACGGCAACCGCGACCACAAGTCGTTCGTGCTGCGCTCGGGCTCGATCAAGTTCGTCGTCAACGGTGCGGTCGACCCCGACAGCCCGCTGGCCGACCACCACCGACGCCACGGCGACGGCGTGGTGGACATCGCGCTCGAGGTCCCGGACGTCGACAAGTGCATCGCCCAGGCCCGCAAGTCCGGAGCGAGGGTCGTCCGCGAGCCCGAGGACGTCACCGACGAGCACGGCACCGTCCGGGTCGCCGCGATCGCGACGTACGGCGAGACCGTCCACAGCCTCGTCGACCGCAGCCGCTACGACGGTCCCCACCTGCCGGGCTACACGACCCGGCAGAGCACCTGGGAGAAGCGCGACGGCCAGCCCAAGCGGCTCTTCCAGGCCCTCGACCACATCGTCGGCAACGTCGAGCTCGGCCACATGGACGAGTGGGTGCAGTTCTACAACCGGGTCATGGGCTTCGTGAACATGGCCGAGTTCATCGGTGACGACATCGCCACCGACTACTCCGCCCTGATGAGCAAGGTCGTCGCCAACGGCAACCACCGTGTGAAGTTCCCGCTCAACGAACCTGCGATCGCGAAGAAGAAGTCGCAGATCGACGAGTACCTCGAGTTCTACCGCGGGGCCGGCGCCCAGCACCTCGCCGTCGCCACCAACGACATCATCGCGTCCGTCGACGCCCTGCGTGCCAACGGCGTGGAGTTCCTCGCCACCCCTGACTCCTACTACGAGGACCCCGAGCTCCGGGCCCGGATCGGCAACGTCCGGGTCCCCATCGAGGAGCTGCAGAAGCGGGCGATCCTGGTCGACCGGGACGAGGACGGCTACCTGCTCCAGATCTTCACCAAGCCGCTCGGCGACCGGCCGACGGTCTTCTTCGAGCTGATCGAGCGGCACGGCTCCCTGGGCTTCGGCAAGGGCAACTTCAAGGCGCTGTTCGAGGCCATCGAGCGCGAGCAGGACGCCCGCGGCAACCTCTGACGCCCACGAGGTGGCAGAAACGCCGGTCCGAGGTGGCAGAAACGCCGCTCTCTGCCGGAGAACCTGCCACCTCGCGGCGGAGAACCTGCCACCTCGTGGGTGGGGGAGGATGGGCGGATGCCGACGTACATCGCCTTCCTCCGCGCCATCAACCTCGGGGCGAAGCGGAAGTTCCCGAAGGACGCGATCAAGGCGGCCGCCGCGGCGGCCGGGTGCACGGACGTCGAGACCTACATCAACACCGGCAACGTCCGGGTGACGACCACCCTCAGGTCGCGCGCCAAGGTGGAGGCCGCGCTCGAGGAGGCCTTCGCGGCCGAGGCGGGTTTCGAGGTGCCCACGATCGCGTTCACCCAGAAGGAGCTGGTCGCCATCGCCGACGCGGCCGAGGCGTTCGGGCACACGGGCAAGCACTATGTCTCGCTCCTCAAGGACCAGCCGTCGGCGGCCGCGGTGACGGAGATCGAGAAGCGGTCGAGCGCGGAGGAGGTCGCCAAGGTCGGCGGCCGGGCCGTCCACCTCCTGCTGGGTGACAACTACCACGAGGCCAGGCTCACGAACGCCGTCGTCGAGAAGCAGCTCGGCGTCGCGACCAACCGCAGCCTCACGGTCATCCGCACGCTGGCCGAGAGGTGGGGCTCCTAGCTCCCGCCGAAGCTCGGCTTCCGCTTCTCGCTGAAGGCGCGCATCCCCTCGGCGACGTCGTCCGTGCGCAGCAGGAGCGTCTGTCCGGTCCGCTCCCGCTCGAGTGCGCCCTCGAGCTGGTGCAGCGTGGCCGCGTTGACGGCCTTCTTGGTGGCTGCCATCGCCAACGGGGCGCTGGCCGCCAGCCGACGGACGATCGTGGCCACGGTGTCCTGGAAGTCCGCGTCGGTGGCGACGTGGGTCACCAGCCCGGCGTCGTACGCCTCGCGGGCGCTCAGCGGCTCGGCCAGCAGCCCCATCCGCATCGCGCGGGCCCGCCCGATGGACGCCGCGACCGTGGCGGTGGCCCCGCCGTCGGGCATCAGGCCGATCCGGGCGAAGGCGAGCAGGAAGGCCGCGGACTCGCTCGCGACCACGATGTCGGCCGCGAGGGCGGCGGAGCAGCCCACGCCGGCCGCGATGCCGTTGACGGCGGCGACGACCGGCTTGTCGAGCTGGACGATCGCCCGGATGATCCGGTTGGCCCGGTCGAGCGCGGTGACGTCGAAGTGCTCGTGCGCGCTCGCGCCGGAGATGTCGGCGCCGGTGCTGAAGGCGGCCCCGGCACCGGTGATGACGACCACGCGTACGTCGTCCCGTGCGGTCGCCTCCTCCACGAGGGACGCGAGCTCGTCGGCCATCTCCGCGCTCAGCGCGTTGAAGACCTCGGGCCGGTTGAGGGTCACCCACAAGGCGCCGTCCGCGACCCGGAGGTCCAGCTCAGCCTGCTTCATGCCCAGACCCTAGCCACGTCAAGGGTTGAGCGTCGGGATGACCGGCTCCCCGCGGGACAGCATGCTCGCGGGCGACGGGAGCTCGTCGCGACTGCGCCGGTGCCGGTCCCGCGCGTCGTCGAGGGACTCGCGACCCACGACCTCGCCGTCGAGCACGAGCGGCACCAGCAGGTCCCGGTCGTCGCCGTCGTTCGCCGGCGGTGCCCCGATGCCGACGACCTCGGCCTGGGCCACGCCACGGCGGTTGCGGCGACGCAGGGCGTACTTCCGGCCGCCGACGGAGACCTTGTCGTGGCTCTTCTTCGCGACCGACTCCATCGCGCCCGAGGCGTCCTCCCGTGACACCAGCTTGTAGACGAAGCCGCACGTCGGGTGCCCGCTGCCCGTCACCAGCTGGGTGCCGACGCCGTAGCTGTCCACGGGCGCGGCGGCCAGCGCCGCGATGGCGTACTCGTCGAGGTCGCTGGTCACCACGATCCGGGTCCGGGTCGCGCCCAGGGTGTCGAGCTGCTCCCGGACCTGCCGCGCGGTCTGGGCGAGATCGCCCGAGTCGATCCGGACCGCACCGAGCTCCTTGCCGGCGACGTCGACGGCCAGCCAGACCGCCTCCGCGATGTCGTAGGTGTCGACCAGCAGTGTCGTGTCCGGTCCCAGCGACTCGACCTGCGCGCGGAACGCCTCCTCCTCGCTGTCGTGCAGCAGCGTGAAGCTGTGTGCGCTCGTGCCTGCGGTCGGGACGCCGTACCGGTGCCGGGCCGCGAGGTTGGAGCTGCTGGCGAACCCCGCGACGTACGCCGCCCGCGCGCACGCCACGGCCGCCTCCTCGTGGGTGCGCCGGGAGCCCATCTCGATGCAGGGACGGACGCCGGCGGCCGTCGTCATCCGCGACGCGGCCGACGCGATCGCGCTGTCGTGGTTGTAGATCGACAGCAGCATCGTCTCCAGCAGCACCGCTTCGGCGAACGTCGACTCGACCACGACGAGCGGGGAGTAGGGGAAGTAGGTCTCGCCCTCGCCGTAGCCCCAGATCGAACCGGTGAAGCGGTAGCCCGCGAGCCAGTCGAGCGTCGGGCGGTCGACGACGTCGACCAGGGTCGCGAGCACCTCGTCGTCGAAGCGGAACCGCTCGATCGCATCGAGGGCCCGGCCCACGCCGGCGACCACGCCGTACCGGCGGCCTTCGGGGAGGCGGCGCGGGAAGAGCTCGAAGACGGACCGGCGATCGGCCGTGCCGCCCGCCAGCGCGGCCTGCAGCATGGTCAGCTCGTAGTGGTCCGTCAGCAGGGCGGTGGAAGCCTGGTCGGCGCGGGTCACCGGGTCAGCGTAGGACCAGCACCGGTGTGCCACGATGGAACGGTGAGTGCAGCAAGCCCGGTCGAGGTCGAGCCCACGATCACCCCGGACGAGATCACTTTCCTCGCCAAGCCGTGGGTGACCATCGTGTGGAACGACCCCGTCAACCTGATGTCCTACGTCAGCTTCGTCTTCCAGAAGTACTTCGGGTACGACAAGTTGAAGGCCGAGCAGCTGATGCTCGAGGTGCACAACGACGGCAAGTCCGCGGTCAGCACCGGCACCCGCGAAGAGATGGAGCGGGACGTCCAGGCGATGCACGAGTACGGTCTCTGGGCCACCATGGAGAAGCAGTGAGGGGTACGCCGTGAGCGGGTTCGCGAGGCACCGCCGCAGCGGCCGCATCATCGCCACCTTCACCGGCTTCGAGGCCGACCTGCTGCGCTCGCTGGCCTCACAGCTGGTCGAGCTCCTCCGCAACGAGGAGGCCGCACCACGCGAGACCGCGGACCCGCTCGAGGCGCTGCTCGACTTCAGCGGGCCGACCGTCGAGCCGGAGGACCCGGTGCTCGCACGGCTGTTCCCCACGGCGTACACCGAGGACGAAGAGGCCGCATCGGAGTTCCGGCGGTTCACCGAGGGCCGGCTCCGTGACGGCAAGGCCGCCGGCGCCTGCGCGATCATCGACCAGCTCGAGGAGGCGGGTCTCCCGCCGGAGCTGGGCGAGGACGGCCTGATGATCGACGTCGAGCTGGAGCCGGAACCCGCCGAGGTCTGGCTGCGCTCGTTCACCGACCTGCGGCTCGCCCTGGCCACCCGCCTGGAGGTGGAGGAGGGTGACGAGGCCTATTGGCACCAGCTCCCGGACGACGACCCGCGCGCCCAGGCCCACGACATCTACGAGTGGGTGGGCTACCTCCAGGAGACGCTGGTCGAGGCCCTGTCGGGCTGATCACATGGTGGGCGGGTGCCGGTCGTGACCCGGGGCTGCCTAGGCTGGAACGCGTGCTGACCATCGACCAGGCGACGTACGACGCCATCGTCGCGCACGCCAGGCGGGACCACCCGGACGAGGCGTGCGGCGTCGTCGCGGGCCCGGAGGGGAGCGACCGTCCGGAGCGCTTCGTGGAGATGGTCAACGCCGCGGGCAGCCCGACGTTCTACGAGTTCGACTCCACCGATCTCCTGAAGCTCTACCGGGAGATGGACGCGAACGACGAGGAACCGGTCGTCGTCTACCACTCGCACACCGCCACCGAGGCCTACCCGAGCCGCACCGACATCGGTCTCGCAAGCGAGCCGAACGCCCACTACGTGCTGGTCTCCACACGCCAGCGCGGGAATAACGACGGCCCTGTGGAGTTCAGGTCCTACAGGATCGTCGACGGCGAGGTCACCGAGGAAGAGGTCGCCGTCGTCCCCGATCTTCCCCCCAAGTGACCAACCCTGCGACCCCGACGTGAACGAGGAGAACCCGATGGCCATCGAGGTCCGGATCCCCACCATCCTGCGCACCTATACCGGCGGCGAGAAGGCCGTGACCGGAGACGGCGCCAGCCTGAGCGCCCTCATCGACGACCTCGAGGCGAACCACCCCGGGATCAAGGAGCGGCTCATCGACGAGGGCGACCTGCGACGCTTCGTCAACGTCTACATCAACGACGAGGACGTCCGCTTCATCGGTGGCCTCGGGGCGGAGCTGACCGACGGCGACCAGGTCGTCGTGCTCCCGGCCGTCGCCGGCGGAGCCGGCAATTCAGCAGAGACGGCGGCTCGCTCAGTCTGAGCGGAGCGAAGACATGGCCCGCTACGACAACCTCCTTGCCTCCGTCGGCAACACGCCGCTG
>JBKJUE010000054.1:0-15369 GCA_046590395.1 Nocardioides sp. | reverse complement strand
GAACAGCGGCTCCAGGTCGGGGGAGTCCGGGAAGCCGCCGTTCTCCGGGACCTCCAGAGAGGCGCGGCCGGCCTTGGCAGAGGCGTAGACGACGGGGAAGTCGAGCGCGTCCTGGCTGTGGCTCTCGTCGAGCAGGTCCATGAAGAGCTCGTAGGTCTCCTCGACGACCTCGGCGATCCGGGCGTCGCCGCGGTCGGTCTTGTTGACCACCAGGATGACCGGCATGTCGGCGTTGAGCGCCTTGCGGAGCACGAAGCGGGTCTGGGGGAGCGGGCCCTCGGAGGCGTCGACGAGGAGGACGATGCCGTCGACCATCGACAGGCCGCGCTCGACCTCGCCACCGAAGTCGGCGTGGCCGGGGGTGTCGATGATGTTGATCGTCATCGGCTTGCCGCCGCCGGCAGGGCCGGCGTAGTGGATCGCGGTGTTCTTCGCGAGGATCGTGATCCCCTTCTCGCGCTCCAGGTCGCCGGAGTCCATCACCCGGTCGGCCACGCCCTCGGCCTGGTGCTCGGTGAAGGCGCCGCCCTGGCGGAGCATGGCGTCGACCAGCGTGGTCTTGCCGTGGTCGACGTGCGCGACGATGGCGACGTTGCGCAGGTCGCTGCGGGAGATGGAAGACATGCGGAGCAGGGCTCGCTTTCGCGTTGGGGATTCGGGTCAGGGTATCGGCGCGCAGGGTGGTTCGTGGAATCGTGAACCGGGCCCTCCCGCTCGTCCTAGAGTGTCCGCGTGGCGCGAAACACTCGCGCTCGGGGCGTGATCTGGGTGGTGTGGGCGACGGTGCTCGCCCTGCTGCTGGCGTTCCCGGGGTACGCCGACCACGACGGTGAGCCGCACGGCGGCGGTGGTGGCAACGGCGGCGGCAACGGCGGGGGCAAGGCCAAGGGCGACCCGCCCACCGCGATCGCGATGGACTCCCACGGCCGGACCTACGTCGGCTTCGCGAGCGGCGGCGACCTGGTGCGGGTGACCCGCAAGGGCAAGTCGCTCAAGCCCTTCGACGTCCCGATCGGCGGGCCGGTCACCGGCATCGCGATCGGGAAGTACGACCGGGTCTGGGTCGACAACGGCCGCACCGCGGTGCTCCTCCGCCGGGACGGCAGCGAGGTCGGCTCGCTGACCCACGGACCGGAGACGTGCGCGAAGAAGCCGGGGGCGCCCGACCGGTACGGCGGGATCGACGCCTTCGGCCGGACGGTCTTCATCGCCAACCGGTGCGAACGGACCGTCGAGGTGTTCCGTCGTACGGGCAAACGACTGGCGGTGCTGAAGCCCCGGGGACCCGGCTACCCGCGCGGCGTCGCCTACCTGCCCGGCCACGGCAAGCGGCACGCGCGGCTGTACGTGACGATGCCCGCACGTGGGGTGGTGCTCGTCTACGACGTGGAGAAGCTGCGCAACGGCGAGAAACCGGCGCGGACGGTCAAGGTGCCGCGTCCTCCGGGCGGAAAACGGCCGGAGCCCTCGGGCGTGGTCGTCGACCGGTTCGCGCAGGTGATCGTCACCGACCGGGTCAACCACGGGCTGTACTTCCTCGACGGTGGCCACTCCTTCAACCGCTACCGCACCCTCGGCCACCCGCCGCGCCGCGGCCGTGGCTGGGGCATGCTCGACGGGCCGGTGGGGCTGGCCCAGCACCGCCAGGACCGCACTGCGCTGTCCGGCACGATCGTCATCGCCGACGGCCGCAACCGGCGGGTCCAGCGGTGGAACACCTACGGGTACACCTACTGGGTCCGCGGGGTGAAGGCACCGTAGGGATGAACCCGGGTCTTCCCACCACGCCTACTGTGGCTTGCATGGCTCAGATCGGGATGCACGACCGGGCGCCGACGTCGTGACCGGCCCACGGGGGACTGGTGTCGTCACGGTGCGTCGCACCGGCGGGTTCATGGGGCTCTCCGTCGACGGCGACCTCGACCTGGCGTCCGACGACGCGCGGGTCGAGGAAGTCCGTGGGCTGGTGGCGGAAGTCGACCCGGCCGCCGTACGCCATGGGGGCCCGCACCCGGACATGTACACCTACGACTTCGACCTGGCCGGCGTCCCCGTCACCGTGGCCGAGCACCTGATGTCCCCCGAGCTCCGCCGGATCGCCGAGCTCCTGTTGGACCCGGCGGGGTAGATCGCGATAGTCCGCCACGAAAATCATCATCTGGCCCCCAGAAATGATGCTTTTCGTGGCGGACTACCCCGGGACAGGGACTGTCCACAGGAAAGACCACCAGCCCGTTGTCCACAAGGGACAAGCCACCTGGTGGCGACTGGGTGCGCGACCGAGCACGCTCCCGTGAATGGACAGTCATCGGTGGGAGCCCTGGCGAGAGCGTCCGTCCGGTCTCTTCATGCCGGCACGGATCGACCCGACGGGCGTGTCTGGCCCCACCAGGGGGCAGGCACAACGTGGGCGCTGGCGCCAGTGTGCGCACGGTTGGTACGTCCCTGCCGATGTCGACAGCGTGCTGGTCGAGCAGCGGATCCTCGAGCAGGCCGTCCGGCTGCCGGTGGGCGGCGCCGTCACGGGTTGGGCGAGCCTGCGCTGGCGAGGCGCAACTTTCTTCGACGGTGCGGCGGATGGCGGTCGCCGCGTCCTTCCGGTCCCGCTGCTGCCCGGCGGGGTGGGCAACCTCCGCCGTGATCCACGGGCGCAGGTCAGTCGCGACCAGCTCGCGCCGCACGAGCGTGAGTACGTCGGCGGGATCTCGTGCACGACTGTCACCCGGGCCACGTTCGACGAGATGCGGCGAGCCGGCCGCCTGCGTCCGGCGGTGATTGCGCTCGACATGGCAGCGGCAGCCGGCCTGACCAGCGTGGCCGAGATGAGGGCCTATGTCGTGGGTCGCGCTGCCTGGACGGGTGTGCCACTCGTCCGCCTGGCGCTGGTGCTCGCGACTGATTTCAGCCGCTCACCTCAGGAGACCCGGATGCGGTTGATCTGGGTTCTCGACGCCGGGCTGCCCCTGGTCCTGTGCAACCGCGCCGTGTTCGACCTGGAGGGCCGACTGCTCGGCTACCCGGACCTGTTCGACCCGGTGGCAGGCGTGGTCGGCGAGTACAACGGCGCCGACCACCGTGACCGAGCCCGGCATCAGGCGGACGTAGCCCGTGAGGATCGTTTCCGGGACCACGCACTTGAGTACTTCACGGTTGTCGCCGACGACATGCACGACGTGGGCAGGGTGGTCCACCGGATGCAGCGCACCCGGGCGAGGGCGAAGTTCCTACCCCCGGAGTCGTGCGCCTGGACGCTGGAGCCACCGCCCGGGTGGACCGGCCCGCTGCACCGATAGTCCGCCACGAAAATCATCAGTAGGGGTGACCCAACTGATGATTTTCGTGGCGGACTATCCAGAGGTCAGGCCAGGGCGCGGTCGAGGGCGGCCTCGACGTGAAGCGTGGTGCAGGGGAAGACCGGGATGTCGACGTCGGCCTGCTTGACGAGCAGCTCGAGCTCGGTGCAGCCCAGGATCAGGCCGCCGGCGCCGGCGTCCCAGAGCTCGTCGACGAGCGAGACGACGGTGCGACGCGAGGCGTCGAGCACCTTCCCGTGGCACAGCTCGTCGTAGATGACCCGGTTGACCGTCTCGTGGTGCTGGGCGGCCGGGACGTGCACCTCGAGCCCGTGCGAGGCGATCCGGTCGATGAAGAAGGAGCGCTCCATCGCGAACGACGTGCCGATGAAGCCGACGGCGTCCAGCCGGTGCTCCTTGCACGCCTCGGCCACGACGTCGGCCAGGTGGAGCAGCGGGATCCCGACGGCTGCCTCGATCTGCTCGGCGACCCGGTGGAACGTGGTCGTGCACAGCACCAGGAAGTCCGCACCGGCGCTCTCGACACCCTGGGCGGCCGTCGTGAGGATCGCGGCGACCTCGTCCCAGCGTTCCTGCTCCTGGAGCCTGTTCACCTCGTCGAAGTCGACGGAGGTCATCACCGTCTTCGCCGAGTGCAGCCCGCCGAGCCGCTTCTCGACCCCGAGGTTGAGGGCTTCGTAGTAGGCGGCACTGCTCTCCCAGCTCATGCCACCGATGAGTCCGATCGTCTGCACGGGCGCAGTCTGCCACCGGCGGGCGGTGTCGCGCTGCCGGTGGTCCACGCCTAGGACTTCAGGACGCGTCGCTCAGTCCGCGGGCTTCCCGGCGTCCTCGAGGTCGGACTTGAGCCTGGCGAGCGTGCGGGCGATGTTGCGGCGCTGGAAGTCGGCGAACGTCCGCCCGCCGGTGGCCGTCTTGTCGAAGCGGTTGGCCACGACGTCGGGCCACCCGCGCCGTCCGTCCGTCCAGACCTCCGTCACCTGGGTGCCGCGGGCGACCTCCGTGAAGCGGTACTCCCACGTCGCGATCGACACCGGCAGCATGAGCCCGCCGACGCCGTAGGCGTGCACCCGGAACGCGAACCGCTCACCGCGGTCGGCCGCCGTCACCGTGCAGCGGGTCGACCAGCGGAAGTGCCCACGCTTGTTGGCGCCGGCGAACGACATCCCGACGTACGTCGCTCCGCTGCGGTCGGGCACATCGGCGCCCAGGTTCTCGGGGCTCCACCGCCCCATCCGGGACGGGTCGCTCAGCTGGTCGTAGACGGCGTCGGGGGAGACCCCCTCGATCACGACGCTGTCCTGGACGGTCATCACGCGGGCCATGTCAGGACTCCTTCACTCGGTGGACCTTGTGCTGGGCGGCCTGGGCGCGTGGCCGGATCACCAGCTCGTCGATGTTGACGTGGCTGGGGCGGGTGGCGACCCAGCTGATGGCGTCGGCGACGTCCTCGGCGGTGAGCGGGTCGGGGACCCCGGCGTACACCGCGTCGGCCTTCTCCTGGTCGCCGTCGAAGCGCACCAGCGCGAACTCGTCGGTGCGGACCATGCCCGGCGCGACCTCGCAGACCCGGACGGGCTCGCCCACCAGCTCGAGGCGCAGGGTCTCGGTGACGACCTTGGTGCCGTGCTTGGCCGCCGTGTAGCCGCCCCCACCTTCGTAGGCGACGCGTCCTGCCGTCGAGCCGACGTTGACGATCACGCCGTCGCCGCTGGCCCGGAGCGCCGGCAGGAGCGCCTGGGTGACGTGGAGCAGGCCGAGCACGTTGACGTCGTACATCGCCCGCCAGTCCTCGGGATCGGCCTCCGCGACCGGTTCGGCGCCGAACGCGCCCCCGGCGTTGTTGACCAGCACGTGGAGGCTGCCGCCCACGGCGTCCGCGAGGACGCGGACGGACTCGGGGGAGGTGACGTCGCAGGCCACCGCGGTGCCACCGATCTCGTCGGCGAGGGCGCCGATCCGTTCGGTACGACGGGCGGCGCAGACGACGTGGAAGCCAGCGAGGGCGAGGGCGCGGGCGGTGGCCGCGCCGATCCCGCTGCTGGCGCCGGTGACGACGGCGGTCCGAGGGGTGCTCATGTCTCGATTCTGCAGGGCCATGGTGATCGGGCCGACGCCGGTGGCAGACTGACCTGTCGTTCGGGGGGTCCGAGTGAGGTGGATGGAACCATGAATCTCCGCACCGTCACCATGGTGTCCGGCGTGGTCGGGGGCCTCTGTTGGGTGGCCCGGCTCGTCGTCGACCTGGTCGGTTCCGACAGCGGCAGCGTCCTCGACGCCCTCCAGTGGGCCGGGCTCGTGCTGCTGGCGATCGCCCTGGGAAGCCTCGGTGCCGGGCTGGTGGGCAAGAGCGAGCTGTGGCTGCAGGCGATCGTCGCGGTCGCGTTCCCGCTGCTGGTGTGGTCCGTCCTCGAGGTGCTGCACCCCGCGGGCGACCCCGAGATCATCGACGGCGTGTTCGGCCTCGCGATGGTCGCCATCTGCGGACGGCGGCTCCTGGAGCAGCGCGGCGAGCGCGAGGAGCGTCGAGCCCACGGCGCTCATTCGCGCTGACGGAATGCGGGACGACCTGCCGTGGTTCTCCCTCGAGGAACACCGTGGACGGAAGGGACGACGTGGCTCGTTCGATCGACAGGCTGGCGATGATCAGCCTGCACACCTCGCCGCTCGACCAGCCGGGCACCGGTGACGCCGGCGGCATGAACGTCTACGTCATCGAGCTGTCGCGACGGCTGGCCCAGCAGGGCATCGAGGTCGACATCTTCACGCGCGCCACGAACTCCTCCCTACCCCCCGTGGTCGAGGCGTTCGACGGGGTCCGGGTCCGGCACATCACCGCGGGGCCGTTCGAGGGCCTCGCCAAGGGCGAGCTGTCGGGCCAGCTCTGCGTGTTCGCCCGTGAGGTGCTGCGGGCCGAGGCCGTCCAGCCGGTCGGCCACTACGACGCCGTCCACTCCCACTACTGGCTCAGCGGCCAGGTCGGCGCCCTCGCCCGCGACCGCTGGGGCGTACCGCTCGTGCACACGATGCACACCATGGCCAAGGTCAAGAACGACGCGCTCGCCGCCGGCGACACCCCCGAGCCGATGGCCCGGATCATCGGCGAGGAGCAGGTCGTCGAGGCGGCGGACATGCTGATCGCCAACACCGACCTCGAGGCCAAGCAGCTGATCAACCTGTACGACGCAGACCCCGGCCGGGTCGAGGTCGTCCACCCCGGCGTCGACCTGACCGTGTTCCGCCCCCAGGAGCGAGCTGTGGCCCGCGCTGCGCTCGGCCTGCCCGGGGACGCCCACGTGCTGCTCTTCGCCGGCCGGATCCAGCCGCTCAAGGCGCCCGACGTGCTGCTCCGCGCAGTGGCCGTGCTCCTCGACGAGACCCCCGCACTGCGCTCGCGGCTGGTCGTCCCGGTCGTCGGCGGCCCCTCCGGCAGCGGCCTGGAGCACCCCGAGTCCCTCGCCCAGCTGGCCGACGAGCTCGGCCTGGCCGACGTGGTCCGGTTCGTCCCGCCGGTCGCCCAGCCGGAGCTGGCCCGCTGGTGCGCGGCCGCGACCCTGGTCGCCGTACCGTCCTACAACGAGTCGTTCGGGCTGGTCGCCATCGAGGCCCAGGCCACCGGGACGCCGGTCGTGGCCGCCGCCGTCGGAGGCCTCACCACCGTGGTCCGTGACGGCCACAGCGGGCTGCTCGTCGACAGCCACGAGCCCCGCGACTGGGCCGCCACGATCCGCCGGGTCCTCGAGGACGACGCCCTGCACACCCGCCTGAGCGCGGGCGCGGTCGAGCAGGCCGCCCAGTTCGCCTGGGAGCGCACGGCGGAGGGCACGCTGGAGGTCTACGAGCGGGCCCGCAGCCGGATGCTCGAGACGGTCTCGTGAGCGCCCCGTCCGGCGCCGCCGACCCCGCCCAGGTCGTCCGCGACCACCTCGCCGCCAACGAGCTCGAGTTCGACGAGACGAACGAGGGTGTCTTCTCGCTCGTCCTGCCCGGCGAGAAGAAGCTGCAGACGCCGGTCCGGCTCGACGTCGGGGCGCACGCGCTCGGCGTCCACGCCTTCGTGTGCCGCAGGCCCGACGAGAACCACGAGCGGGTCTACCGCTGGCTGCTCGAGCGGAACCTCAAGATGTACGGCGTCGCCTTCGCCGTCGACGCCGTCGGCGACATCTACCTCGACGCCCGGCTGCCGCTGTCGGTCGTGACCCCCGACGAGCTGGACCGGCTGCTCGGCTCGGTGCTGTCGTACGCCGACGACTCGTTCAACACGATCCTCGAGCTCGGCTTCGCCTCCTCGATCCGCAAGGAGTGGGAGTGGCGCAAGCTGCGCGGCGAGCCGACCCACAACCTCGAGGCGTTCCGCGGCTGGCTCGAGCAGTGACTCGTCGAGCCGGACGTGCGCGGTCGGTGAGCTGGGCCCGCGCGGTACCTCAGCCGCCTAGGCTGCGCCCATGGAGTGGCCGTGCTTCGACCTGAGGCTGCGCTGCGGACCCGTGGTCCTGCGGCCGGTCACCGACGCGGACCTGCCGCGCCTGTCGGAGCTGCTCCCGGGGGATCTCGACCTGGATCCGCGGGTGGAGCGCTTCGCCGCACTCGACGACCGGCGGGACCGGCGACGGCTGTTCGCCCAGGGCATCTGGCGCTCGCGCGGTACCTGGTCGCCGGCCTCCTGGTGCCTCGACCTCGCCGTCGAGAACGACGGCCGGTTGATCGGCGCCCAGGCCCTGGAGGGTGACGACTTCCCACGGCTGCGGACCGTCGACTCGTTCTCCTGGCTGACACCGGAGGCCCGCGGACGCGGCCTCGGCGTCGCGATGCGCACCGCTGCCCTGGGCCTCGCGTTCGACCATCTCGACGCGGTGGCCGCGGTCTCGTCCGCGGTGCTGGACAACGAGGCGTCGTTGGGCGTCTCGCGGCGGCTCGGCTACACCGACAACGGCGTCAGCCGGACCGACTCGCCCACCGGCGTGGTGGAGCTGCAGCACCTGCGGCTGACCGGCGACACGTGGCGCGCGGACGGGCACGAGGTCGAGGTCAGCGGCCTGGAGCCCTGCCTGCCGTGGTTCGGCCTGCCCGTCCGTTGAACGAACGTCCGTTCAACGTCAGGCGACGAGCACGGCGACCACCGCGAGCGCGGCGGGCACCGCCTGGACGAGCAGGATCCGCTTGTTGACCGTGGCGGCGCCGAAGACCCCGGCCACCACCACGCAGCCGAGGAAGAACAGCTGGACGCTCTCGCGGTCGGCGACGAGGCCCCACACGAGCCCGGCCACGAGGAACCCGTTGTAGAGGCCCTGGTTGGCCGCCAGCGAACGCGTCTCCTCCGCGAACTCGCGGGTGGTGCCGAAGGTGCCGCGTCCGAGCGGCGCGGTCCAGAGGAACATCTCGAGGACCAGGAACCACAGGTGCAGGGCGGCCACGATCCCGACGAGGATGTCGGCGACGACGTTCATCTGGTCAGCATGGCAGCCTCGGGCGGCTTCCCGGTCTCCTTCGCGATCGTGCGCCGCCTGCGGCGGGCGAGTGCGACGCCGACCAGGGCGAGCGCGCCCCCGGCGTAGGCCATGGTGGGGGGCGCCTCGCTGAGGAACACCAGGCCCAGGACGATGGTGATCGGCGGGACCAGGTAGGTGGTCACGCCGAGATTGCCGGCACTCATGTGCTTGAGGGCGTAGGCGTAGGTGGTGAAGGCGATCGCGGTCGGGAAGATGCCGAGGTAGACCAGCCACCAGATCGACGAGGCAGGGGCGTCGGCCACCTCTCCGGCGAGCTGACCGGCGAACGGCAGGCAGGCGATCGCGCCGACCGTGCAGGCCAGCCAGGTGACGTGGACCGCGGGCAGCCGCCCGACCAGCGGCTTCTGCAGGATCAGGCTGATCGAGTAGACGACGGCGGAGAGCAGGCAGAGGAGTACGCCGACGACGTCGCTGTTGCCGCCGGGTGAGGTCGAGAACGCGATCAGGGCGACGCCGCCGAACGCGAGCGTCAGACCCAGGGCGAGGTTGACGGTGAACTGCTCGTCGAGGAAGAGCGCGGCCAGCAGCGCGATCAGGACCGGTGAGACCTGGATCAGCATCGCTGCGGTGCCGGCGTCGACCCGCTGTTCGCCCTCGTTGAGCGCGACGTTGTAGACACCGAACCACAGCACGCCGATGATCACGATCGCGATCAGGTCGCCACGGCTCGGGCGCGGGAAGCCGCGGCCCAGCGCCACCACCGCGAGGCAGGCGGCACCGACGAGGAGACGGCCGAGTGAGAGAGCGCCGGGCGAGAAGTCGTGCCCCAGATGGCGGATCGCGACGAACGCCGAGGCCCAGAGGACGAGCGTCACCCCCACTGCCGCGAGCGGCAGCCAGGCGCGGGCGGGCGGCGTACTGATCACCTGCCCAGCCTACGGACTGGCGCCGACACCTGACACGCGGTTATCGGACGCCGCTGCTCGACTTCCCGCCAGTCTCATCGATACCCCCGGACGGTCTCTTGGTGGAGTTGGTATCGGTCGGACCGGACTGAGCCTAGGGTGCTGGCATGGCTCCTTGTGGCCGATGCGGGAACGAGAACGCGGCCGGCGCGAAGTTCTGCAACGAGTGCGCAATGCCCCTCGGTGCGCCCGAAGCCGAGGTGCGCAAGACGGTCACGGTCGTCTTCTGCGACCTCGTCGGCTCGACGGCGCTGGGCGAACGGGTCGACGCGGAGGTGCTGCGCTCGGTGATGGGCGGCTTCCACGCCGAGCTGCGGCAGGTCCTCGAGCAGCACGGCGGGACCGTGGAGAAGTTCGTCGGCGACGCGGTGATGGCCGTGTTCGGGATCCCCCAGGTGCACGAGGACGATGCACTGCGCGCGGTCCAGGCGGCGATCCGGATGCGCGATGCCGCCCACGGACTCGGCCTCGAGGTGAGGATCGGCGTCAACACCGGTGAGGTGGTCGCCGGCGCCGGGGAGACACTGGTGACCGGCGACGCCGTCAACGTTGCGGCTCGTCTGGAACAGCACGCCCCGGCGGGTCAGATCCTGGTCGGGGAGGGCACCGAACGGCTGGTCCGCCCATCGGTCCTGCTCGAACCTGTCGAAGCGCTCGCCGTGAGGGGCAAGTCGGAGCCGGTGCCGGCCTTCCGGGTGGCCGGGCTCGCCGACCAGCCCGACTCGGCGGTCGGGGCCGCCGCGCTCGTCGGTCGTGGAGACGAGCTGGCACTGCTCGAGGAGGTGTTGCGACTGGCCCGCGACAAGCGGGCGCCTGCGCTGGTGACCGTGGTCGGTGCACCGGGAGTCGGCAAGACCCGGCTCGTGGCGGAGCTGCTAGGGAGCGTGTCGGGACAGATCCTGGTCGGCCGCTGCCTCTCCTACGGCGACGGGATCACCTACTGGCCCATCGTCGAGATCCTCGAGGCACTCGGGGACGTGGAGGCCGCCCTCGACGGCGTCGACGACGCCGCCCTCGTGTCCGGCCGGCTGGCTGCGGCACTCGGTACGCCCGGGGCCGCGGCGTCGCCGGAAGAGATCGCCTGGGCGTTCCGGCGCCTGCTCGAGTCGCTCTCCCGCGACAGCCTCGTGGTGGTCGCCTTCGACGACATCCACTGGGCAGAACCAGCGCTGCTCGACCTGATCGAGTACGTCTCCACGTTCACCCAGGATGCGGCACTGGTCCTGCTGTGCACGGCCCGACCGGAGCTGTTCGACGTGCGCCCGTCCTGGGCGACGCCGCGGCCGAATTCGACACTGGTGCAGCTGGAGCCCCTCGGCCCCGGTGACGCCGCCGCGCTGGTCGCGGAGCTGGGCGAACTGCCCGGCGACGTCCTGCTGAAGATCGTCGAGGCGTCGGACGGCAACCCGCTCTTCGTCGAGCAACTGGTCGCGCTGCACCAGGAGTCGCCCACGTCCGAGCTGGAGGTCCCGCCCACGCTCCAGGCCCTGCTGGCAGCCCGCATCGACCGGCTCGAGGCCGAGGAGCGGCTGGTCGTCGAGCGGGCCTCGATCGAAGGCCGACTGTTCCACCGTGGCGCGGTCATGGAGCTGCTGCCCGAACACAGCCGCCCGGACGCGGCCATGCGGTTGGTGGCGCTGATCCGTCGAGAGCTGATCCGACCGGACCGGGCCACGATTCGCGGTGACGACGGGTTCCGCTTCGGGCACCTGCTGATCCGCGACGCGGCGTACGAGTCGATGTCGAAGCGGGTGCGGGCCGGGTTGCACGAACGGTACGCCGACTGGGTCGTCGCATGTCTCGCGGACGGGGCCCCGCAGGAGATCGTGGGCTACCACCTCGAGCAGGCCTACCGGTACCTCCTCGAGCTCGGCGAGGAGGCCGGGGACCTCGGTGACCGTGCGGCGGCGGTCCTGGGCGCGGCCGGGCGATCGGCCATGGGGCGCCGTGATGTGGCCGCGGCCGGGAAGCTCTTCGCGCGGGCTGCGGCGCTCGCGAGGGAACCGGCGCGGCGACACCTGCTGCTGGAGTACGCGTGCGCGCTCCGGGACTCCGGGGACCCCCAGCATGAGGCGGAGGTGCTCGTCGAGGTGGTCAGGCTGGCCGAGACGGCCGGCGACGACCGCTCCCGCTGGCTCGCCCAGCTGCTGGAGGCGTCGCGGCGGATGGTCGTGGAGCCCGAGGGTGCGGCCTCGGCTGCCCGGGCGACAGCCGAGGCCGCCATCGAGGAGGCGGCCGCGGACGACCACCAGGTGCTCGGGAGGTCGTGGGGAGTTCTGGCCGACGTGCATGCGGTTCACGGTCGTCTCGGTGATGAGATGACTGCGCTGGACCGGGCGCTGGACCATGCGCGTGAGGCCGGGGACCGACTGTTGGAGATCGAGCTGTCGGCCTCCTACCAGGGCGCGCTGGTCTACGGTCCGGTGTCCGTGAACGAGGGGTTCCGCAAGGTCGGGGAACTGATGGGCAGGACCGGTGGCGTCGTGGCGGTGCAGATGATGGCGCAGCACGTGCTGGCCCACCTCGACGCCCGGCAGGGGCGACTCGGCAGCGCAAGCGAAGCCCTGGCCGCGCGCAGGGAGCACCTGCGAGAGCTCGGCCAGGAGCGTGCCTACGCCGTGATGGCGACCTGTGCGTGGGATGTCTTCGCTCTGGGCGGTGAGGTCGAGGCGGGCGAGCTGGCCCTGCTGGAGGGTTACACGATCCTGGAGAGGATGGGGGACAAGGGTACGCGCTGTACCATCGCAGGCCTGCTGGGCGAGGCTGCCTACCGGCAGGGGCGACTCGACGACGCAGCGCGGTACGCCGAGTTGAGCGAGGAGCTCGGTGCCCGGGACGACCTCATGAACGAGGCGCTGTGGCGCTCGGTCCGGGCCAAGGTCCTGTCCGCACGAGGCGATCACCAGAACGCCACTGAGCTGGCGGCCGAGGCCGTGGAGTGTGCGGCAACGACCGACCTGGTGGAAACGCAGGCAGACGCCCACCTGGATCAGGCGACAGTCCTGCTGGCAGCCGGCGACCCGGCAGCGGCGGCTGCGGCGGCCGGGCATGCTCTGTCGCTCTACCGAGGTAAGGGCAACGAGGTCAGTGCCGCGCGAGCCAGCGCCTTCCTCGACCGCCTGGCCGCGGCTGGTGCCTAGACCTCACAGGTCGAGCTTGTAGCCCAGCCCGCGCACGGTGACGAGGTACTTCGGCTCACCGGGGTCGGGCTCGAGCTTGGCGCGCAGCCGCTTCACGTGGACGTCGAGGGTCTTCGTGTCGCCGACGTAGTCCGAGCCCCAGACCCGGTCGATCAGCTGGCCGCGGGTCAGCACCCGGCCGGGGTTGCGGAGGAACATCTCCAGGAGCTCGAACTCCTTGAGCGGGAAGCGCTGCTCGTCACCGTTCACGGTCACGACGTGCCGCTCGACGTCCATCCGGACGGGGCCGGCCTCGAGCGTCGTCGGGGCGAGGTCGGGCTCGATGCCGCGACGCAACACGGCCCGGATCCGGGCGACCAGCTCACGGGGGGAGTACGGCTTGGTGACATAGTCGTCGGCGCCCAGTTCCAGCCCGACCACCTTGTCGACCTCGTCGTCCTTGGCGCTCACCATGATCACGGGCACGTTGGAGGTCTGCCGGATCTGCCGGCACACCTCGGTGCCGGGCAGGCCGGGCAGCATCAGGTCGAGCAGGACGATGTCGGCGCCGATGCGCTCGAACTCCGTGAGCGCGTCGGGGCCGGTCGCCGCGATCGCGACCTCGTAGCCCTCCTTGCGGAGCATGTACGCGAGCGCGTCGCTGTAGCTCTCTTCGTCCTCGACGACGAGTACGCGGGTCACTCTGCCTCCTGGTGGTGCGCGGTGGGGACGTGCCGGGGGAGCGTGAGGGTGAACGTCGACCCCTGCCCCTCCGCCGACCACGCCCGGACGTCGCCGCCGTGCGTGGCGGCGACGTGCTTGACGATCGACAGCCCGAGCCCGGTGCCACCGGTGGACCGGTGACGGGCCGGGTCGACCCGGTAGAAACGTTCGAAGATCCGCTCCATCTCGCGGGTGGGGATCCCGATCCCCTGGTCGACCACCGAGATCTCGACGTCGTTCTCCGTCACCTTCGAGGACACCACCACCGTCGAGTCGTCGCCCGAGTAGGCGACAGCGTTGGCAACCAGGTTGCCGACCGCGATGGTCACCTGGCCGGCGTTGCCGAAGACCTCGAGCCCCGGCGTGCCGCCCGTGACGACCGAGATCCGGCGGGTGCCGGCGTCGATCGCGCTGGTGTCGACGGCGGTGCGGATCACCTCGTCGACCGACACCGGGACCGGCGCCTCGAGGGGGTCGTCGCCCTGCAGCCGGGACAGCTCGATGATCTGCTGCACGAGCCGGGTGAGCCGGTCGCTCTCGATCAGCATCCGCCCCCCGAAGCGCTTGACGGCCTCCGGGTCGTCGGCGGCGTCGGTGACGGCCTCGGCCAGCAGGCGGATCGCACCGACCGGGGTCTTCAGCTCGTGGCTGACGTTGGCGACGAAGTCCCTCCGGACTGCTTCGACCCGGCGCTCACGAGTGCGGTCCTCCACGAGCGCGAGGACGAGCCGCGAACCCATCGGCGCGACCCGGGCGGTGACGTGGCGTGCGGGCATCCCGCTGCGCGACATCATCAGCTCGGTCTCGCGGATCTCGCCGTCGCGCCGGACCTGGCGGACCAGTTCGGCGAGCTCCTCGGAGACCAGCGCCTGCCCGCGCACCAGCCCGAAGGCGTACGCCGGCGCCGACGCCTTCAGGACGACGTCGTCGTTCCCGACGATCACCGCGGAGCTGCGGAGGACCGACAGGACGGTGGCGACGGCGGCCGGGACGACCGGCTCGTCGACCGGCGTCTCGCGGTGCTGCTGGCGCTCGCTGACGACCCAGGCGAACCCGGCGGCTCCGGTGACCGCGGCCCCGAGGAGCGCGGCGAGGAAGGCCTGCGTCGTCGGGTCCACGGCCCAAGCGTACGCAGAGATTCACTGCTGGTTCGCTCGCGGGCGAAGCGGCTTCCCGATGTTCACCCCGCGTTCACGGGAGCGCACCGTCCCGTCACTCCGGCTACCTAGGGTCGCCCCATGCGAGAGGCCTTCCACGTACAGCTCGACTCCGTCTTCGACGACCTCGCCGGCATCTGCCGCAGCGTTGAGACCGCCGTCGGTCTCGCGACCGAGGCGCTCCTGACCGGCGACGCCGAGATCGCCGAACGCGTCATCACCGCGGACGCCGAGATCGACCGCGAGCGCGAGCGCGTCGAGGACACCGCTTTCTCCCTGCTCTCCCTCCAGCAGCCCGTCGCCGGCGACCTCAGGGTCGTCGTCTCCGCGCTCCGGATGGTGAGCGAGCTGGAGCGGATGGGTGACCTGTCCGTCCACGTCGCCAAGATCGCGCGGCTGCGGGTGCCGAACGTCGCCGTACCGGAGGAGATCCGGCCCACCGTCGAGAAGATGGGCCGGGTGGCCGAGGACATGGTGTCGCGGGTCGCCCAGATCATCCTCGGCCGGGACGTCGAGGCCGCCATCGAGCTCGGCCGCGACGACGAGGTGATGGACCAGCTCCGCCGGCAGAGCTTCGTCGAGCTGCTGGGCGACGACTGGGCCCACGGGGTCGAGGCCGCGGTCGACATCGCCCTGCTGGG
>JBKJUE010000027.1:0-20077 GCA_046590395.1 Nocardioides sp. | reverse complement strand
GCTCGACGGCCCCCGTGCGCCGCTCCTGGCGAGGGCGGCCCCGCTGGCTGCGCTGGACGGCGTACGCCTCGATCGGGGCGGTCCTCCTCGTGCTCGCCGGCGGCATCGCGGTGGTCCGCACCGTCCGAGCGTCCTTCCCGCAGACCAGCGGCACCCTCGACCTGCGCGGGCTCGACGACGAGGTCCGCGTGCTGCGCGACGAGGCGGGCGTCCCCCAGATCTATGCCGGCACTGCGCACGACCTGTTCTTCGCCCAGGGCTTCGTCCAGGCGCAGGACCGGTTCTACGAGATGGACGTGCGACGCCACCTGACCGCCGGCCGGCTCTCCGAGCTGTTCGGGCCCACGACCCTGGACGCCGACAAGGTCGTCCGCACGCTCGGCTGGCGGCGGATCGCGGAGCGGGAGGTCGTCCGGCTCGACTCCGAGACACTGGCGGGCCTCGAGGCGTTCAGTGCGGGCATCAACGCCTACCTCGCCGACCGCTCGTCGGGTGACATCGCCCTGGAGTACACACTGCTCTCGCTCGGCGGCCTCGACTACACGCCCGAGGCATGGACCCCGGCGGACTCCGTCGCGTGGCTCAAGGCGATGGCCTGGGACCTGCGCGGCAACATGACCGACGAGATCGACCGGGCGCTGGCCCTCGCCGACCACACGCCCGCCGAGGTCGCCGAGCTCTACCCGCCGTACCCGTACGACCAGAACGCGCCGATCGTCGGCCAGGGCGCGGTCGTGGACGGGGTCTTCGAGCAGGACGCCACCGGCGACGACACCCGCCTCCCGCAGCGCCCGTCGTACGACGGAGCCGCCCGTGACACCCTCCGCAGCCTGCGCGACGGGCTGGAGCGGCTGCCCGCCCTCCTCGGCCGCGGCGACGGCATCGGCAGCAACGCGTGGGTGGTCGACGGAGAGCACTCGGCGACGGGGGAGCCGCTGCTCGCCAACGACCCGCACCTGGGGGTGACCCTGCCGGGAGTGTGGATGCAGATGGGCCTGCACTGCCGCACGGTGTCAGCGGACTGCCCGCTCGACGTCGGGGGCTTCACCTTCTCCGGCGTGCCCGGCGTCGTCATCGGGCACAACGCCGACATCGCCTGGGGGTTCACCAACCTGGGGCCTGACGTCAGCGACCTCTACCTCGAGCGCGTCGTCGGTGACGAGTGGCGGCACGACGGTTGGCTGCGGCCGCTGCGCACCCGCACCGAGACCATCGAGGTGCGCGACGGGGAGGACGTCGAGATCACCGTGCGCTCGACCGCACACGGTCCGCTGCTCTCCGACGCCTCCGAGGACTTCCGCGAGCTCGGCGAGGACGCCCCGACGGACCACACGGTCGCCCGGGGCGCCGGCTTCGGGGTGTCGCTGGCATGGACGGCGCTCGAGCCCACCGCGACGGCCGACGCGATCCTGGCGCTGGACACGGCGACGGACTGGGAGACCTTCCGGGCGGCCGCGGAGCAGTTCTCGGTGCCGGCACAGAACATGGTCTACGCGGACCGCGCGGGGCACATCGGCTACCAGGCGCCGGGCCGGATCCCGATCCGCAAGTCCGGCAACGACGGCTATCTGCCGGCGGAGGGCTGGCGCGCCGACGACGACTGGACGGGTGACTACGTGCCGTTCGACGGTCTGCCCAGCCTGCTCGACCCCGACGAGGGGTTCATCGTCACCGCCAACCAGGCGGTGGCCGGCGCCGACTACGCCTACCGCCTGACCGACGACTGGGACCGCGGCTACCGCTCGCAGCGGATCCGGGACCTGCTCGAGGAGGAGGGCGAGCTGTCGGTGAGCGAGATGACCGACCTGCAGCTCGACAACCGCAGTCCGCTCGCCCCGGTGCTCGTGCCTCACTTGCTGGAGCAGGACCTGCCCAGTGACTACTACGGCGCCGGCCAGGACCTGCTCCGGGAGTGGGACTTCGACCAGGACGCCGACAGCGCGGCCGCCGCCTACTTCAACGTCGTGTGGAGCAACGTCCTGGAGAAGACCTTCCACGACGACCTCGCCGAGGAGATCTGGCCCGACGGCGGCCAGCGCTGGATCGCCGTCATCGGCCGGCTGCTCGAGGAGCCGGCCGACCCGTGGTGGGACGACGTCACCACCGACGGCGTCCAGGAGACCCGCGACGAGATCCTGCGGGCGGCGATGCGGGATGCCCGCGACGAGCTGACCGCCCGGCAGGCGCTCGACGCGACCGAGTGGTCGTGGGGCCGGCTGCACCGCCTCGACCTCGAGAACCAGACCCTCGGCACCTCCGGGATCGGCGTCGTCGAGTGGCTGGTCAACCGCGGCCCGTGGGAGACCGCCGGTGGCGGCTCGATCGTCAACGCGACCGGGTGGGACGCCGCCGAGGGCTACGAGGTGACCGCTGCCCCGTCGATGCGGATGGTCGTGTCACTCGCTGACTTCGACGACTCCCGCTGGATCAACCTGACCGGCGTCTCCGGGCACCCCGCGAGCGACCACTACACCGACCAGACCGACCTGTGGGCCGAGGGCGAGACCCTGCCGTGGCGGTTCTCGGCCGACGCCGTCAAGGAGGCCGGGGACGACACGCTCACTCTCGTGCCGGCGGACGCGGAAACCGGGTGACGCCCTGCGGCGTGACGGCGGCCAGGACTCCCCGGTCCTGCTGCTCGACCGGCACGGTCACGCCGACCTCGCCGTCATGCAGGAGCACGCAGGTGAAGGTGCCCGCAGGCACCCGCGCCAGCGCCCGGTCGTAGCAACCGCCGCCCCGGCCCATCCGGACACCCTCCGCCGAGACCGCCAGTCCCGGCACCAGCACCGCGTCCGCGGTGGCGATCGCGTCGCCGCCGAGCCGCGGACCGGTCGGCTCCAGCAACCCCCGGCGGGCCGGTGCCAGCACGCCGTCGTGCACCGCCCAGTCGAGGTCGAGGTCGGGGAGCACCACGGGCAGGATCACCCGCTTGCCCGCCTCCCGCAGGGCGTCGAGCAGCAGGGAGGTGCCCGGCTCGGTGCCGATCGAGACGTACGCCGCGACCGTCGCCGCCCGGCGTACCTCCGGGAGCGCGAGCAGGTGGCCGGCGATCGCCGCGGCCGCCTCACCCAGCGCGACCAGGGGGATCCGGTTGCGCGCGGTCGTCAGCTGGTCGCGCAGCGCGAGCTTGGCGGCGCCCGCCGCGGGGTCCGCTCCACGGCCTGATTGCGGGGGAAACACCCCACCAGCCTACGATCGAGGGCATGGGTAGCGCTGGCTTGCACCGAGCACGCGACAAGATGGTCGACGCGGGCGTCGACGAGGTCGCCATCGACACGTTCGCTCACTACTACCGGCTGCTCGAGCACGGCGAGACCGGCATGATCCCCGAGTCGACCATCGAGCCGCTCGACATGGAGTCGCTGGCCGACGTCGAGGTCAGCGACGACGACGCCACCGCCGCGATCAAGGCCACCGCCGTGATCAAGCTCAACGGCGGGCTGGGCACGTCCATGGGGATGGACCGCGCGAAGTCCCTGTTGTGTGTGCGCCGCGGCCTTTCCTTCCTCGACATCATCGCCCGGCAGGTGCTGCACCTCCGCAAGCAGTACGACGCCCCGCTGCCGCTGATCTTCATGAACAGCTTCCGCACCTCCGCCGACACCATGGCTGCGCTGGCCCGCTACGAGGACCTGCCGGTCGAGGGACTGCCGCTGGAGTTCCTGCAGAACAAGGAGCCGAAGCTCCTCGTCAAGGACCTCTCACCGGTCAGCTATCCCAAGGACCCCGGCCTCGAGTGGTGTCCGCCCGGGCACGGCGACGTCTACACGGCGCTGCGCGGAACCGGGCTGCTCACGCGGTTGACGGACGCGGGCTACCGCTACGTGTTCGTGTCCAACTCCGACAACCTCGGTGCGGTACCAGACGCCCGCGTCGCCGGCTGGTTCGCCACGTCGGGCGCCCCGTTCGCGATCGAGGCGGTCCGTCGTACTCCCTCGGACCGCAAGGGTGGCCACTTCGCCCGGCGCAAGACCGACGGCCGGATCGTGCTGCGCGAGAGCGCCCAGACCCTGGACGAGGAGCGGAGCGCCCTGGCCGACCTCGACCGGCACCGGTTCACCTCGACCAACAACCTGTGGTTCGACCTGGCCGCCATGCAGGAGGCGCTCGACGTACGCTCCGGCATCCTCGGCCTGCCGTTGATCCGCAACGTCAAGAACGTCGACCCCGCCGACCCTTCGTCGCCCGAGGTGATCCAGATCGAGACCGCGATGGGTGCCGCGATCGAGGTGTTCGACAACTCCCGCACGATCGAGGTCGGCCGCGACCGGTTCGTCCCGGTGAAGACGACCAACGACCTGCTGGTGCTGCGCTCCGACGTCTACGACATCGGCCGTGACTTCGTCCTCGACCAGACCTCCGACGTGATCCCCTTCGTCGACCTCGACGGCGACGTCTACAGGTACGTCGGCGAGTTCGACAAGCGTTTCCCCGAGGGCGCGCCGTCGATGAAGGACGCGACCGAGCTCACCGTCGAGGGTGACTGGACGTTCGGCCCTGGCGTGCGGGTCGTCGGGAAGGTCTCGCTCGAGGCCGACTCGGCCCAGCGCGTCGAGGCCGGGACGGTGCTGGATGACTGACGCCCTCTCCTCCGTCGAGGAGGTGCTGGAGCGGGTCCTCGGACAGATCGAGTCCCTGCCGGCGTTCCCGCAGCCGCTCATGGAGACCCTCGGTCTCGCGGCCGCCGAGAACGTGGTCGCGCCGATCTCGCTGCCGTCCTTCGACAACTCCGGGATGGACGGGTACGCCGTCGCGCACGCCGACGTGGCGACCGCGTCCGAGGACGCGCCGGTCCATCTGCCCGTCGTCGGGGAGATCGGCGCCGGCACCGCGCAGCTCCTGGCGATGTCGCCCGGGACCGCGGTCAAGATCATGACCGGGGCGCCCGTGCCCACTGGGGCCGACGCGGTCGTCCCCTACGAGTGGACCGACCGGGGCGTCGCCCAGGTCCGGATCACGCAGGCACCCCGCCCGGGCCAGCACGTCCGCCGGGCCGGTGAGGACGTGACCGAGGGCGACCTGCTGATCGAGGAGGGCAGCGTCCTCGGGCCGCGCCACCTCGGGCTGATGGCCGCCGTGGGCCGCAGCACCGTCCAGTCCCGGCCGCGCCCCCGCGTGGTGATCCTGTCGACCGGCTCCGAGCTCCGGGAGCCCGGCACCCCGCTCGGCCACGACTCCATCTACGACGGCAACTCGTTCCTGCTGGCCGCGTCGGCCCGGCGCGCCGGAGCCATCGCCTACCGGGTCGGCATCGTGCCCGACGACCCGCGGGCCTTCCTCGACGCGCTCAGTGACCAGCTGGTCCGGGCCGACATCGTCGTCACCTCGGGTGGTGTCTCCCAGGGCGACTTCGACGTCGTGAAGGAGGCGCTCTCGCCCCTCGGCACCGTCTGGTTCGGCGGCGTGGCCATGCAGCCCGGCAAGCCGCAGGGGTTCGGGGTCGTCGGTGAGGACCGGACCCCGATCTTCACGCTCCCCGGCAACCCGGTGTCGTCGTACATCTCGTTCGAGACGTTCGTGCTGCCCGCGATCCGCAAGATGATGGGCAAGACGCCGTACTCGCGCCCGACCACCCGGGCCCGGCTCACGCACGGCATCTCGTCGCCCGAGGGGCGGCGCCAGTTCGTGCGCGGGGCCTACGAGGTCGACCGCGGTGGCCCGTTCGTGTCGCCGGTCGGCGGGCACGGCTCGCACCTGATCGGTGACCTCGCCGCGTCCAACGCGTTGATCGTGGTACCCGAGGACGTCAGCTCGGTGCCGGCAGGGGAGCAGGTCCGCGTCCTGCTCCTGGACGAGGAGTTCTGATGACCACAGCGCCCGACGAGAAGCGGGGGCTCACCCACGTCGACGACTCCGGTGCCGCCCGCATGGTCGACGTCTCCGCCAAGGACGTCACCGACCGCACCGCATCGGCGTCGGGCCGGGTGCTGGTCTCGGCCGAGGTCGTCGGGCTGCTGCGCGGCGCGGGAGTCCCCAAGGGCGACACCCTGGCCGTGGCCCGGCTCGCGGGGATCATGGGCGCCAAGCAGACGCCGTCGCTGATCCCGCTGTGCCACCCGCTCTCGATCTCCGGAGTGACCGTCGACCTCACCGTCTCCGACGAGTCGGTCGACATCCTCGCCACCGTCCGCACCACCGACCGCACCGGCGTCGAGATGGAGGCCCTCACCGCGGTCGCCGTCGCCGGCCTCACCGTGATCGACATGGTGAAGGCGGTCGACAAGGCCGCGGTCATCACCGACGTCCGGGTCGAGACCAAGACCGGCGGCAAGTCCGGGGACTGGGCGCGATGAGCCTGCGCGCCGAGGTCGTCGTCGCGTCGAACCGCGCTGCTGCCGGCGTGTACGCCGACGAGACGGGCCCGCTGATCGTGGACTTCCTCCAGGGTCTCGGCTTCGTCGTGTCCGAGCCGGTGGTGGTCCCCGACGGCGAGCCGGTGGGCGAGGCGATCTCCGCCGCCGCTGCCGGGGGAGCGCGGGTCGTGCTCACGACCGGTGGCACCGGGCTCACGCCCACGGACCGCACGCCCGAGGTCACCCGCGCCGTCCTCGACATCGAGGTGCCCGGCATCGCCGACGCGATCCGCGCCGCCGGGGTCGCGGCCGGCGTCCCGACCGCCGTGCTGTCCCGCGGCCTCGCGGGGGTCGTCGGCAGCTGCCTGGTCGTCAACCTCCCCGGCTCGAGGGGTGGGGTCAAGGACGGCCTGGCCGTGCTCGGGCCGATCCTCGTGCACGCGGTGGAGCAGGTCGTGGGGAGCGATCATTGAGCGGTCGGTCGAAGGGCTGGCCGGTCCGGCTCACGCACGGTGACGTCACGCTCCGGCCGATGGCGTACTCAGACCAGGAGGCCTGGCGCTCGGCCCGACAACGCAACGCCCCCTGGCTCGTGCCGTGGGACGCCACTGTCCCGCCCGGCGGCGAGAGCCGGCCGACGACCTTCCGTCAGCTGGTGCGGCGGCTGAACGCGCTGGCACGCTCCGGCACGACGTACCCCTTCGCCCTGGAGGTGTCCGGCCAGTTCATCGGACAGCTCACCGTCAACAACATCGTGCGCGGCTCGGCGCAGTTCGCGTCGATGGGTTACTGGCTCGACCGCGAGTACGCCGGCCGCGGGATCATGCCGCGCGCGGTGGCGATGGCCGTCGACCACTGCTTCTTCACCGCCGGCCTGCACCGGATCGAGATCGCGATCCGTCCCGAGAACTCCAACTCGCTCCGGGTCGTCGAGAAGCTCGATCTCCGTGAGGTCGGCTTCGCCCCCCGGTTCCTCCACATCGACGGCGAATGGCGCGACCACCGGATCTATGCCGTCACCGTCGAGGAGTGCCCAGACGGCCTCCAGGCCCGCCTCTGAGGCCGAAAACCCAGCAGTCACACGAGTTGTTTCGCGACACACCTGTAGACATCCGTCCCGTCGTGCGCTAGCGAACCTAACCTCTGAACCGTGGACCTCAGCGCTCTGATCTTCGTCGCCCTCGCCGTCGCGTGGGCCGTCTACCTGATCCCGAAGGCGCTCAAGCACCACGACGACGTGGTGCGCAGCCGTTCGGTGGACCGGTTCTCAAACACGATGCGGGTGCTCGCCCGCCGGGAACCCGTGAGTCGCAAGAACGCACGCCTCGTGGTCACCCCCGGTCGCGCCACGTCGGCGCCCTTCGTGACGACCAAGCACACCGAGACCGTCGTCGAGCCGCAGCCCGCGCCGACCATGCGCGAGTCCACCAACCGCGCCGCTCGGCGCCGTAGCCGCGTGCTCGGCCTGATCCTCCTCGCCAACGCCACCGTCATCGGCGTCGCGGCGTTCAACCTCATCTCCTGGTGGTACGCCGCCATCCCCGGCGGCCTGCTGCTGGCCTGGCTGGTGGCCTGCCGGTTGATGGTGCGCCGCGAGCAGCGCACCTGGAGTCCACGGGCCCAGCGCGTCGAGGTCCCCGCCGTCGAGGACGAGGTCGACTCCCCGCTGGAGCTCGACGAGGACGACGACGCCATGCACAACACCACCCAGACGCCCGCCATCGCCGATCCCAGCCTCTGGGACCCGATGCCGGTCACGCTCCCGACGTACGTCACCAAGCCGGCCGCGGCCCGACGCTCCGTCCGCACGATCGACCTCGACTCGACGGGGGTGTGGACCTCCGGTCGCACCGACGGCGACTCCCAGATCGCCCGCGAGGCCGACGAGGCCGCCCGGCAGCAGCGCACCGAACGCAAGCGTGGCGACGGCTCGCGGGCCGTCGGCTCCTGAAGCTGGTCGCAGGTGGGTCACCTAGGGTGACCGGGTGACCCAGCCGCGCCGCGTCCAGCAGTCCCGCACCATCCCGATCGAGGTCGAGCGGGCGTTCGACCAGGTCCTGGTCGAGCCGCTCCCGGGGATCTTCTCGCGGCGGTACGGTCCGCTCCCACCGATCCGCGAGGTCCGCGACCAGGACGGCACGTGGGGCACGGTCGGCCAGACCCGCACCATCGTCACCACCGACGGCGGCACCATGCGCGAGCGGTTGACGGTCGTGGACCGGCCACGCCGCTTCGGTTACGAGATCACCGGGATCACCGGGCCCATGAAGCCGCTGATCGCCTCGGTCGACGGTGACTGGGCCTTCGAGCCGGCCGGGACCGGCGTCCGGATCACCTGGACGTGGGACCTCCACCCCGCCTCCGGAGCCGCCGGTCTGGCGCTGCCGGTGTTCGCCCGGCTGTGGCGTCCGTACGCGGCTCGCGCGCTCCAACGGATCGAGGATCTGCTGCTCGACTCCTGATTCGGAAGCGGCCGACCCGGGTGCTAACGTTTCCCCTCGCTTGGGGCTGTGGCGCAGTTGGTAGCGCGTCTCGTTCGCAATGAGAAGGTCAGGGGTTCGAATCCCCTCAGCTCCACCACGCAGGATCGGCCTCTGGTTAGTGCGCGACGCTGGCCCGGGGCCGTTCTGATTGTTCGGTCGCGAGGTTGCCGTCTCACCCGTCACGCGCGTATCACCGGTCAGCCACTTGGTGCACTTCTCGGCCATTGCAGTGCCTTCGGAGTGCAGCGATCCCCGGCTAGCCGGGGATCGCAACCCGCCGCTCACACCCGGGCGGAGGAGACAAACCGCTCGACCTCGATCCGGATCGCGACCCGGGCGGGGTTGACGCGCGGGACCCGGTAGCGGGCGGCGTACTGATCGACCGCCCGCCCGACGGAGGCCTCGTCGGTGAGCACGTGACCGGTGCCCTCGAGGGTCGACCAGCGGGCCCGGTCGACCTGGCAGGCCGCGACCGGTCCGCCGGGGGACACGACCAGGGTGCGCGCCTTGCGTGACGCACCGGACGTGATCACCCAGGCGCAGCGCTCCTCCAGGTCGACCGTGACGCCCACGGGGACGACATGGGGGCGGCCGTCGGCCCGGATCGTGGTGAGGGTGCACAGGTGGCGCTCGGTCCAGAAGTCGAGGAGGTCTGCGGGGAACTCGTCCCAACCGGGAACCCAGGCGCTCATGGCTGCATCGTCGCACCGGTGCCGGCGGCACCGGACGCGCGCCCGCTCAGCAGGTCAGCTGCCGACGTGATCGGGCCAGAGCATCTCCCTGACCCAGTCCCGGTCGAGGATGCGGAGAAGTCGATCGACGGCGGCGCTCCGGCTGGTGACCGTGAGAGTGCAGGGCGCCGCATCCACCAGGTTTTGGCAGAAGATGAGTCCCCACAGGCCGGCGGAGTC
The DNA here is from genome assembly GCA_046590395.1 of Nocardioides sp. Classification (GTDB taxonomy): domain Bacteria; phylum Actinomycetota; class Actinomycetes; order Propionibacteriales; family Nocardioidaceae; genus Nocardioides. The sequence goes on along the minus strand of JBKJUE010000027.1, from coordinate 10,387 downwards.
GAGGAAGGTGACCCCGGCCAGGTCGATCACGATGGCGCCCGCCTTGCGTTGCAGCGCCTCGTGGACCGCGGCTCTCAGGTTCGGAACCGCCGCGATGTCCAGCTCGCCCTCCAGCGTGAGCATGGTCTCCGGTGGTGCTTCGGTGACGATGATGGTCATGGTGTGCCTCCGTGATGTGAGTCCCCAGACGCTTGGGGTTACAAGGAGAGCCGGGTCACACGGGCTACGTCGCGGACTCGGAGCCGGACCACTGGTCTATGCCAGCCCGCAGGGTTGGGCGAGGTGCGACTTGCCACGTCACCCGCGCCGCTAGCGTCGTTCCGTCCTTCACCTGCGAGCTCGATGAGGCCCCCGTGTCCGAAACTCCCGCCGCTCAGCCCGTCGAGTTGCCCTCCCCGCCGCCCGCGGAGTCGACGGGCGAGAGCTGGCTCTCGATCGTCGCCGCGGTCCTCCTGGGCGTCGCCGCGACGCTCACGGCCTTCTCGGCGTACCAGTCCGGCCTGCGCGACGGCGAGGTCCTGGACGGCTACAACAAGTCCTCGACGGCGCTGAACGACGCCAACTACTACTACAACCAGGTCAACCAGACCTTTGCCGCCGACCAGGAGCTCTTCGTCCAGTTCGCCACCATCGCGCAGACGGGGCCCGCGCAGGCCGCCAACTACATCACCACGCTGATGAGGCCCGAGCTGGTCGACGCTGTCGACTGGTGGCAGGCGGACGAGGACGCGATCACGCCGTTCGACGACGACCCCGAGAACCCGTACTTCATCGCCGAGATCACCGAGGCCGAGCGCCTGACGGCCGAGTCGGAGAAGGCGTACGACGACGCGACTGCCGCCGGCGACATCGGCGACAAGTTCGAGCTGGCGACGGTACTTCTCGCCCTGACCCTGTTCTTCGCCGGTATCGCGACCCTGTTCCGGCGCCGCCTCGTGGCCATGTCGCTGCTCGGTGTCTCGCTCGTCGCCCTGATCGGCGGCGGCCTCCAGCTGGCGACCGCGCTGACCGCCTGACGAAACTTTCCGCCACTCTCGCGAAACCCCAGCAGGCACACGCGTCACGTCATATGCTCTGCGCGTCACTCCCGATCCTCCCCTGACGGACCGGCCAGGTCCCTGTTGCTTGCTGTCTTTCTCGGAGTCACCCGTGCGCTCTCACGCCATCCGATCGTTCGTCTCGTCCGTGGTCGTTGCCCTGCTCGTCGCGACGCTGCTGCAGGTCCCGGTGGCGGCGCTCGCCGCCGTGACCGCGGCACCGTCAGCACCGAGCGCCGTCGCCGCCGACAGGCGAGGCGACAAGCGGGCGGAGCCTCTCCGTTCGGCCCACCGCAAGCAAGCGCACCGCAAGCACAGGCACAAGAACCAGACGCGTCGTCACGGACGGCACACCGTCAAGATCGGCACCTACAACCTGCGCGCCGGCATGGGCATGGAGAAGTTCCGCCACGGTGTCCGCGCGATCCGCCGGAACGCCGGCGTGGTCGGGCTGCAGGAGATCGGTGCCAACCGGCGCCGGCACTTCCTCAACACGTCCAAGCGGTGGGGCTACTTCCGTCCGCGCTACATCCAGCAGAACCCCGTCATCTGGGACCGCCACAAGTTCAAGAAGGTGAAGGCGCGGGGGCACCGGATCGCCCGGTCCCGTCACCTGGGGGGCCAGTTGCCCGGATCGCGCAAGCCCAAGAAGCACTCGACCGCCACGGTCGTCCGGCTCCGCCACAAGGCCTCCGGTCGCCGGCTGTCCGTCATCAACGTCCACCTCGTCCACGGTGCGGTGAAGGGCGGCAAGCCCTGGCCTCGCCGGCCCCGCGTCTTCGGGCTGTACGTCGACCAGGTGCGCGGCGTCGTCCGGGCCGTGCGCAAGGAGCGTCGCTGGGGCCGGGTCTTCGTGGTCGGCGACTTCAACGTGGGCTACGGCGCAGACGAGAACGTCCGGTTGCCGAAGCTGCCCTACCGGCGGCTCAAGCGACTGAACCTCAACTCGATGTGGCAGGGCACGAGGTACGTCCGACACCGCCAGGGCACCCGTCGCGACGCCCTGATCGACCAGGTGTGGAGCAAGCGGAAGGCCAACCGGGCCAAGGTCCTGCGCTGGATCGAGCCGTCCGACCACTACCCCGCGGTGGCGACGTACCGGCTGAAAGGCGCCCGCCGACATCGCTAGGCAGGAAGGCGGCCAGGCAAAGAATCCCGAATTCTCCGGATAGCGGTGAGACTCGTTCCTAGAATGCGGTCTAGACCAATCCCTCTCTCAGCGGAGCTCTCGTGCGACCTGTTGCCCTTCGACCTGTCCTCGCTGGTGCCGTGCTCTCGCTCACCGCTGCCCTACTGGCCGGCGTGCCCTCGGGTGCCACGGCACAGTCGGCGGCCATGGTCGACCAGCAGCTCCGCATCGGGACCTACAACATCCGTGCAGGCGTGAGCCAGAGCGACTTCGAGAACGCGGTGACCACGTTCATGCCGATGGCCGACGTGATCGGCCTCCAGGAGATCGGCGCCACCGACCGTGGCACCTACCTCGCGTCCGACTCCACGTGGGGCTACTACCGGCCGCCGGCGCTCCAGCAGAACCCGATCCTGTGGAACCGCGCGGCTTTCGACTTCATCGCTGCCAGGGGGGACAAGATCGCCGACGCGCGGGACCTCGGCAACGAGCACTCCGGGGACGAGGAGAAGGAGGACTCGCTGGCCACCGTCGTCCGGCTCGTCCAGCGCTCGACCGGCCAGCAGATCTCGTTCATCAACGTCCACCTGGTCCGCGGCGCGGTCAAGGGCGGCCTCCCGGCTCCCGACAAGCCCAAGCTGTTCGAGCTCTACACCGACCAGGTGGCCGGCACCGTCCGAACGATCAAGGAGGAGCGGGCCGAGAGCGATCAGGTCTTCGTGCTCGGCGACTTCAACGTCGGGTTCGAGGCCGACCTCAAGCGCAAGCACCCGAAGCTCCCGTACAAGCGCTTCGGTGCGATCAACCTGCGCTCGATGTGGCAGGGCAGCCCGTTGCTCGACAAGGCCTACGGCACCCACAACGACGCGCTGATCGACCAGGTGTGGTGGACCGGGAACTCGTCGGGCGAGGAGGTCGTCCGCACGATCAAGGCGTCCGACCACTCGCCCGCGGTCGCGACGTACCAGCTTCCGGTCGACCCCGTGTACGTGCCGGTGCAGGGGTCGGTCGGGTTCGACCCGGCCGACCTCCAGCAGTCGTCGAAGGAGCGGGACGGCAAGACGCGCGACTACGACCTCGTCTACCGGGTGACCGGCGACTCTGCCCACGGCTTCGTCGACGTCAAGATCACGGGGGCGGTCGTCGGCACGAAGTACGGCGAGGGCGACTTCCTGGTCGACCTCTCCACCTTCTACGACGACACCCCCAACGCGGCCAGCGTCAGGCTGGACTTCCAGGGTGACACCAAGAACGAATCGGACGTGGACTTCACCATCGAGCTGGTCGGAACCGAGTCAGCGACCGTCCTGCCCGGGCTGGACACTGCCAACGGCACCATGACCGACGACGACTGAGCGGAGTCAGATCCAGCGCTGGAACCAGATCCGGTCCAGCCACTCGGCGTGCGTCAGCAGCCCATCGGTGTAGATCGGGTAGAACCACGCGAAGTTCATCAGCACCAGCACGAAGAACGACCCGGCGACGACGACCCCCGTCGTACGCCGAGGCGTGGGCACCGGCGAGGACCCGATCAGGCGACCCATGGCCAGGGTCAGCGCGACCACGATGAACGGCAGCGTGACCACGGCGTAGAAGATGAAGATCGGCCGGTCGTCGTACTGGAGCCAGGGCAGCCAGGTGGAGCCGGTGCCCACCACGGCCAGCCCGTAGCGCCAGTCGCGACCGCCCACCCACATCACGACGGCATAAACCAGGGCGAGGATCCCTGCCCACCAGAGGACGGGCGTGCCGAGCAGGACCACCTGTCGCAGGCAGTCGCTACCCGCCGGGGCGTCGCAGCCCTGGGTCCCGGGCTGGATGTCGACGTCGGCGGAGACCCCGACCGGCCGGTTCAGCAGCAGCCAGCCGGACGGCTGGGACTGGTAGGTGTGGTCGGAGTCGTTGAGGAACTGGGTGTGGAAGACGAAGACGTCCTGGTGGTACTCCCACAGCGAGGTCAGTGACTGCTTCACCTCGCCGAGCCCCTCGGCGTCCTCGGCGCCTCGGGTCGACCAGTCCTGGCCGCCGTTGAAGTGGGTGTACTGCGTGGCCGAGAGATGCTTCTCGTACTCGTGCGCGTTGACCAGCCAGCCGGTCCAGGTGGCCAGGTAGGCGAAGAGGGCGACGACGACCAGCTGCAGGAAGGCGGGGACCCCGTCCACGAGCGCCGACTTCAGGACCGGCCAGCGCACGCCGAAGGACCGACGGGCGCCCCAGCTCCAGGCCCACACCAGGACCCCGAACGCCGCCATCGGGTAGAGCGCGACCCACTTGGTGCCAACCGCGAGCCCGAAGCAGACGCCGCCCGCCACCAGCCAGGGCCGCAGGAGCAGTCCTCGCACCGGCCCGAAGGCGCGTTCGCCGACCACGGGATCCGGGCAGAGGCGCGCCATCCGGGCGCGGTACCAGTCGCGGTCGTTGACGAGGCAGGCCACGGCGCACAGCGTGAAGAACGCAACGAAGATGTCGAGCAGGGCCAGCCGGGACAGCACGAACTGCATGCCGTCGAAACACAGGAGCAGCCCGGCGACGCACCCCAGCGCCGTCGAGCCGGTGAGCCGCCGAGCCAGCCGGACCATCACGAGGACCATCAGCGAGCCGACGACGGCCGCGGCGATCCGCCAGCCGAAGGGGTCCATGCCGAACGCCTTCTCGCCGAGCGCGATCAGCCACTTCCCGGCCTCGGGGTGGACGATCATCGAGGCGCTGTCCTTCCAGATCCCCGTCGTCGTGCCCTCGAGGATCCGGTTGTCGGCGCCACCGACGTAGTCCCGGACGTAGCCGTGGTTCAGCAGCGACCAGGCGTCCTTGGCGTAGTAGGTCTCGTCGAACGCGAACTCCCGCGGGGTGCCCAGATTCCACACGCGCAGGAAGAACGCGAGGAGGGCGATCCCGATCGCTGCGGTCCAGCCGACGACGGGGTCCTCGAGCCGGAGCCGAGCGTCGGTGGCGCGCTCTCGCGCGGACGGTACGACGCTGCCCGTCGCGGTCCGGGACAGGCCCGCCGCGGTCTCGGGAAGTGCGGTCGTCACGAGCCGTGACTCTACGTCCTCGGCGGCGTACGATTTCGTCATCCTGCTCGGGAGGCAAGATGCTCCTTCGTTCTGTGCGCGTGGTCGCTGGCTTCGCCGCGTCCGCCGTCGTCGCGGTCACCCTCGCGTTCGCCTCGCCGGGCACGGCCGGCGACGACACGCCCGGCGTCGTGCCGGTCCAGATCGCCACCTACAACTTCCGCGCCGACCGCCCGCTCGACAAGTTCAAGAAGGCGATCGACGAGCTGAAGTCCCGCGTCTCCGTCGCCGGCCTGCAGGAGATCGCCGACAAGAACAAGAACGACTACCTCATGGACGACGAGTCCTGGGGCTACTACCGCCCACCGGAGCTCCGCCAGAACCCGGTCATCTGGGACACCGACGTGTTCGACCTCGTCGAGGTTCCCGGCGCCTACAAGATCGCGGACGGTCGCGAGGTCGAGGACAAGCTCGGCGGCACGGAGTACAAGGAGGCCTCCTACGCCACCGTCGTGCGTCTCGAGCACGTCGGCACCGGCAACACGGTCACGATCATCAACCTCCACCTGCTGTCCGGCGCCTCCGTGGTGGGCAAGCCGTGGCCGGACCGACCGAAGCGCTTCGACCTGCTCACCGAGCAGATCCAGGGGTCCGTGCGCCTGATCAAGCGGGAGAAGGAGATCGACACCGAGGTCTTCGTCATGGGCGACTTCAACATCGGCTTCCAGGCGGACTTCAAGGAGCGCCACAGGAAGCTCCCCTACAAGCGCTACAAGCGCCAGGGCTTCCAGTCGATGTGGGACGGCGGCGAGCTCGCGCAGAAGGGGACCTACGAGAACGCCTACCTCGACCAGGTCTGGGCGACCGTCGCTCCGCAGCGCCGCGCGGTCGCCCGCGACATCAAGGGCTCCGACCACTACCCCGCCGTGGCCACCTACCTCCTGGACGTCGAGCTCCCCCTGCGGCCGTCCTGACATGATCGGGGGATGACCGACACCCCCGGCGTGCTCGTCCTGGCGGCGACCCCGATCGGCCGGGTGACCGACGCCCCGCCGCGCCTGGCCGAGGAGCTGGCCGGCGCCGACATCGTGGCCGCCGAGGACACCCGACGCCTGAAGCGACTCACCTCCGAGCTCGGGATCACCCTAAGCGGCCGGGTCGTCTCCTACTTCGAGGGCAACGAGGCCGCGCGGACGCCGGTGCTCGTGGAGGCCCTGCTGGCGGGGGAGCGGGTGGTCCTGGCGACGGATGCCGGGATGCCCAGTGTCTCCGACCCCGGCTACCGGCTCGTGGTGGCGGCGGTCGCCGAGGGCATCACGGTCACGGCGGTGCCCGGCCCGTCCGCCGTGCTCACCGCCCTGGCGGTCTCGGGCCTCCCGGTCGACCGGTTCTGCTTCGAGGGGTTCCTGCCGCGGAAGGCGGGGGAGCGGTCCCGCCGGCTGCGGGGCCTGGCCGCCGAGGAGCGGACGATGGTCTTCTTCGAGGCGCCGCACCGCACCGTCGCGACGCTGACCGCCATGGCGGAGGCGTTCGGGGCCGACCGCGCCGCTGCCGTCTGCCGCGAGCTGACCAAGACCCACGAAGAGGTACGCCGGGGACCGCTCGGTGAGCTCGTGCCCTGGGCCGAGGAGGGCGTGCGTGGCGAGGTGACCATCGTGGTGACGGGAGCCGTGGCCACCGCTCTCGTCGACACCGACCCCGAGAGCCTGCTGGCCGCGGTCGCCGACCTCGAGGCGGGCGGCACCAGCCGCAAGGAGGCGATCGTCGAGGTGGCCCGGATGGCCGGGGTGCCGAAGCGCGACGTCTACAATTTGGTCCACGCCTCGTGACCCGGATCGACTCCTTCGCGCGCGACGGACTGACCTTCGACGTGGTCGACGGCGGCCCGGTCGACGGCGACCCGGTCGTCCTCCTGCACGGCTTCCCCGAGCGCGCCGCCTCCTGGGCGGCGGTCTCCGCACGGCTCCACGAGCACGGTCTGCGCACGCTCGCCCCGGACCAGCGCGGCTACTCCCCGCGGGCCCGGCCGCGCTTCCGCACGTCGTACCGGATCCCGGCGCTGGTCGCCGACATCGAGGCGCTGGTCGACCGGGTCGGTCGGCCGGTCCACGTGGTCGGTCACGACTGGGGAGCACTGGTCGGGTGGGCGCTGGCGGCCCGCCGGCCGGACCTGGTCCGCAGCCTCACCGCCGTCTCGGTCCCGCACCCGGGCGCCTACCTCGCGGCGTGCCTGAGGAGCAGCCAGCTGCGCCAGTCCTGGTACTTCGCGCTGTTCGCGGTCCCGTTCCTCCCCGAGTGGGTGGCGCGGCACCGCCCGGAGAAGTTCGACGTGTCGCTGCTCAAGGGCGGGATGACCCGCGACGACGTGGCCCGCTTCCATCGCGAGATCGTCGACCACGGCGCCCTGCCCGGTGCTCTCGGCTGGTACCGCGCGATCCCGCTCGCGCCGTTCGGGTGGGCGCGGGAGCAGGTCGGCGTCCCCACGACGTTCGTGTGGAGCGACCGCGACGTCGCGATCTCACGGACCTCGGCCGAGCTGTGCGGGCGGTTCGTCACCGGTCCCTACGAGCTGGTCGTGCTCAAGGGTGTGAGCCACTGGATCCCGGCCCAGGCGCCGGGCTCCTTGGCCGATGCCGTCCTGGCCCGGATAGCGTCGACGGTGTGACCGAGCAGCCCACCCGCCGTCGCGCCGCGACCGAGGAGAAGACCGGGGCCAGCCGGGACCGCGAGCGCCCTCCGGCGCCGGAGCCCCTGCCGCACCGTGTGGTCGACAACCACTGCCACCTCGACATCGCGGACGGCGACTGGCTGGCCACGGAGGACGCGATCGCTGCGGCCACCGCGGTCGGCGTGCCCCGCATCGTCCAGATCGGCTGCGACCTGCCGGGAGCGCGGTGGGCGGTCGAGGCCGCCGAGAGGTACGACGCCCTCGTCGCCGGCGTCGCCCTCCACCCCAACGAGGCGCCGCGTCAGGCCGACGCGGGCACGCTGGACGAGGCGCTGGCCGAGATCGAGCGGCTGGCGCAGGCGCACGACAAGGTCCGGGCCGTGGGCGAGACCGGTCTCGACCACTTCCGCACCGGCGAGGAGGGGCGGGCCGCCCAGGTGGAGTCGTTCCGCCGGCACATCGACCTCGCCAAGCGGCTCGACAAGACCCTGGTGATCCACGACCGCGACGCGCACTCGGAGGTGCTGGCCGTCCTCGACGAGGAGGGGGTGCCGGATCGCTGGGTGATGCACTGCTTCTCCGGTGACGCCGCGTTCGCGCGGCAGTGCCTGGACCGCGGCGCCCACCTGAGCTTCGCCGGCACGGTGACCTTCAAGAACGCCGATCCGCTGCGAGCGGCGCTCGCGATCACCCCGCGGGACCGGGTCCTCGTGGAGACCGACGCCCCGTTCCTGACCCCGACCCCCTACCGCGGCCGACCCAACGCGTCGTACCTCGTCCCGCTGACGATGCGGACCATGGCGGAGGTCCGCGGGGAGGACCTGGCGGACCTCTGCGCGGCGGTCGACCGCAACACCGAGGCTGCCTTCGGCGGCGCCTGGTAATCCGATAACCGGACACGAGAGGCTGGTCACGTCTGTCGACTTTTCGGGGTCGAGGAGTTTGCAGGCCCCCGAAGTCTCGTTATCGTCTTGTGATTGTTGGCCGGGATCGGGAACCTGATCTGCCAGCGCCTGGCGGTGGCCGCCATCACGTGGCCGCTCCTCACGAACCCCCGAGCACCACTTTCTCGCCATGAGCGAGCTCGTGCGCACGGGCGCGCTGGCACCCGAGAACCGGAGAGAACGACGTTCGGAGAATCGTGCCCTTCTACAAGGACACCAAGTTCGCAGCACTGTTCAAGAGCCGTGGCGCTCTGGTCGCCCTCGCGACCCTCGTGATCCTCGCGGTCGCCGGCACCACCTGGGGCTACGCATCCCTCAGCACCTCGGTGACCCTCTCGCTCGACGGCAAGTCGCAGGAGGTCACCGCGATGGGTGACACCGTCGCCGACGTCCTCGAGTCCGAGGGCATCGAGCTGGGCGAGCACGACATCGTCGCCCCCAGCCCGGACGAGGAGATCGCCGAGGGCAGCCGGATCAACGTGAAGTTCGGTCGCCCGCTCGAGCTCGCTGTCGACGGCGAGGAGGAGACCTTCTGGGTCACCTCCACCGACGTCGCCGCAGCGCTCGGCGAGATCGGCTCCCGGTTCCTCGGCGCGGACCTCTCCACCAGCCGCAGCGCCGGCATCGGCCGCGACGGCATGCGTCTCGAGGTCGTGACCCCGAAGACGCTCCAGGTCAAGGTCGGCGACAAGAAGTTCGTCAAGCGTGAGCTCACCGCCCTGACCGCCCGCGACGCCCTGAAGGAGATGGACGTCAAGGTCGAGAAGCGCGACCTCGTGAAGCCCGGCCCGAAGGCCGTCCTCGAGGACGGCGACAGGATCGTCTTCACCGACATCAAGGTCGTCACGAAGAGGGTCAAGGCCGAGAACATCGACTTCTCCACGATCGAGCGCCCCGACGGCTCCATGTTCGAGGGCGAGACCGAGGTCGTGCGGTCCGGTGAGGACGGTCTCCGCGACGTCACCTACCGCCTGACCTACCGCAACGGTGAGCTCGTGACCACCAAGGTGCTGCGCCAGCGGGTGCTCGACAACCCGGTCGACGCGATCGTCAAGGTCGGCACCAAGGAGGAGGTCACCTCCAACTTCGCCTCCGGCGGGACCGTGTGGGACCAGCTCGCCGCGTGCGAGTCCGGCGGCAACTGGGCCATCAACACCGGCAACGGCTACTACGGCGGCCTGCAGTTCTCGCTGAGCACCTGGCAGAGCTACGGCGGTCCGGGCTACCCGCACCAGCAGAGCCGCGAGACCCAGATCATGATCGCCGAGCGGGTCCGTGCCGCCACCGGTGGCTACGGCTCCTGGCCGCACTGCTCGCAGTCGCTGGGCCTGCCCCAGTAGGTGAGAGCACACGCCATACTCTGGGCCCATGCCTGACCAGGGCCCACCGGCAGACACCGCATCCGCCGGGCCGAGACTTCTCGGCCCGGCGGATGTGCGTTCGCTGGCGGCCGTGCTGGACCTGCGGCCCACCAAGCAGAAGGGCCAGAACTTCGTCATCGACCCCAACACCGTCCGGCGGATCGTGCGCGAGTCCGGCATCACCGCCGACGACGTCGTGCTGGAGGTCGGGCCGGGCCTGGGGTCGCTGACCCTCGG
>JBKJUE010000072.1:0-7774 GCA_046590395.1 Nocardioides sp. | reverse complement strand
TTTGCAGGGGTGTGGAGAACTTTCTGAGAATTTTTGGACCGCAACCACAGCGGTCGACCCGAACAGACGGTGAGAGGGGAGTCGGCCGCGACCATGGAGCTGAACCGGAGCGGCGGGCGACCGAGTTGGTCGTTGAAGCCCTGCGCACCTGCCGGGGTTTCGAGGCTCGTCGCTGGCGCTCCTCGCACCTCAACCAACGGGCGGTTTCGAGGCTCGTCGCTGGCGCTCCTCGCACCTCAACCAATGGGCGGTTCACCTCAACCAACGGGGGATACTGGGTCCGTGGGCGTGCGCAACTACCTGATCGAAGGCGTTTCCGGCACGGGGAAGACCTCCGTCTGTCGCGAGCTGGCTCGTCGCGGCTACCGCGCGATCCATGGCGACAGGGAACTGGCCTATCAGGGCGATCCCGAGACCGGTGAGCCCATCGATGGTGCGGTGCACGAACACCACATCTGGGACGTGCATCGGGTACGGACCCTGGTGGCAGACCAGCACGAGCACGCGACCTTCTTCTGCGGCGGATCTCGCAACTTCTCTCAGTTCATCGACTTGTTCGACGAGGTGTTCGTCCTCGACCTCATCGTCCGACTGCACCGGACGAAGGAGGACATTCCCAGGGGCGTCGTCATCGACGCGACTCCTCCGATCGCCGCTGTGGTCCACGAGATCCTCCGTCGGGCAGGGCTGGGCGCTCGCAACGCAACATGAGAAGCGCCGCGCACCGCGGTCGGAGTCAGCTGGTGGTGTCGCGGCCGGTGATGTCGAGGTCGGGGACGCCGTCGTGGTCGTGGTCGTCGGCCTCGGGGCCTGACGTCCGGCGGTGCCGCCACCACTCGTAGACGATCGGGATCACCGAGAAGGCCAGGATCACGATGATCGCCTTGTCGATGTTCTCGCCGAGCGACGGGAACGCGGAGCCGAGGAAGTAGCCCATCAGCAGGATGCTGAGCACCCACAGGACGGCGCCGACCAGGCTCCACACGAAGAACCGGCGGCGGTGCATCTGGGTCACGCCGGCCACGACCGTGATGTAGGTGCGCACGAACGGGACGAAGCGGCCGATGACCAGGGCCTTGTTGCCGTGCTTGTCGAAGAACGCCTGGGTCTGGTCGAAGTACTTCTTCTTGAGGATCCTGCCGTCGCGCGCATAGAGGGGTGGCCCGATCGCGCGGCCGATCTCGTAGCCGGCGACGTTGCCGAGGAACGCGGCACCGGTCAGCAGCACGGCCGCGACCAGGAGCTCGATCCCCGGGCCGCCGGGGAAGACGTCGATCCGCTCGGTCGTGATGAAGAGCCCCATCGCGAAGAGCAGGGTGTCCCCGGGGAGGAAAGGGAAGAACAGGCCGCACTCGATGAAGATGATGAGCAGGCTGAGCCAGAAGAACTCGCTGCCGAACCGCTCGAGCAGCCAGTTGGGGTCCATCCAGTCCATGCCCAGCAGGAGTGGAGTGATCTCCACGAATGCGCCCACGCGCCAAACCCTAACCGCCGACACCAACGGGTTTCCGGCGTATCGCCAGTCCTGTCCTAGGGTCACCACCATGGAGGACCAGCGGGCGCCGTACGACCCGATGCCGCACGGTCCCCCCGAGGTGGGCGTGGGGCCGTGGGAGGGACCGCTCCCGACCGGCGACGAGTACGACGCCGAGCTGCTCGAGCACGGGGACCGCCGCAACGTGGTCGACCGCTACCGCTACTGGACGGTGGCCGCGATCCGCGCGGACCTGGACACCCGGCGGCACGGCTTCCACGTCGCCATCGAGAACTGGCAGCACGACTTCAACATCGGCACGATCGTCCGGTCGGCGAACGCGTTCCTGGCAGCGGAGGTCCACATCGTCGGGAACCGGCGCTGGAACCGGCGCGGGGCGATGGTCACCGACCGCTACCAGCACGTGCGGCACCACCCGACGCCCGACGACCTCGCGGCGTACCTGCACGGGGCGGGGGTGACCCTGCTCGGCATCGACAACCTGCCGGGCTCGGCCCACCTCGAGACGATGGAGATGCCGCAGCGGGTCTGCTTCCTCTTCGGCCAGGAGGGGCCCGGACTCTCGGAGGCGGCGCGGACGGTGTGCGACGGCACGTTCTCGATCGCGCAGTTCGGGTCGACCCGGTCGATCAACGCCAGCGCCGCCGCGGCCATCGCCATGCACAGCTGGGTCCGGCAGTACGCCGACCTATCCGGCGGCGGCGACGCCTGGCGCGGCTGATCGAGGGTCTCGACGCTCCCTCGCTACTCGACCACGGAGGTGAGGACCACCTGCAGCTTCTCGATCCCGCGCGAGGAGTGGCTCTTCACGGTGCCGGTGGAGATGCCGAGCTCGCCGGCGGTCTCCTCGACCGAGAGCCCGAGCCAGTGCCGGAGCACGACGACCTTGCGCTGCATGACCGGCAGCGCCTGCAGGGCGGCGAAGAGCGCCGACCGGTCCTCCACGGCGAGCTCCGTCCGCGCGGCCGGGTCGTGACCGTCGAGGCCGGGCTTCTCGCGCCGCCACGGGCGACGGTGCTCATCGATGTTGGCGCGGACGATGATCTGCCGGGTGTACGCCTCCTCGCGACCGCCCCCGTGCACCCTCGGCCAGGCGATGTACAGCTTCACGAACGCGGTCTGGAGGAGGTCGTCGGCACGGTGCCAGTCGCCGCAGATGGCGTAGGCGACCCGGCGCAGGTGGTGCTGCCGCGCGGCGACGAACGCCGCGAACTCGTCGTCCCGAACGGACCGGGTCATCGCAGGCCCTCCCCGTTCGCGTACTGCGCGCGGGCGTAGGACAGGAGCTCCGGGAAGGTGGCGCCCGTGACCTCGTTCGGCGGCGTGGTGATGACGTCGAGCTCCCCGTCGATGACTCGCCACACCACGAAGTAGCTCTTCTCGTCGCCCTCGACGCTCACCACGGCCGCTCCCGTGGGCGTCCCCGGGTCGGCAAAGGAGTCCCCCAGCTGCGGGTCGTCGGTCCGGTTGTGGACGGTGGTGCCCGGCGTCGGCGCCACCCGGCCGGTGGCGGTCAGGCGGACGGTGTCCGGCCAGCCGTCCTCGCCGCCGGTCGCGCCGTTGGTCTGGTCGGCGACGTAGTCGGCGAAACTGGCCCAGCCGTTGCTGGGCACGGACCCGCTGTAGGTGAAGCGGCCGTTCCGGACCTCGACGATCGCCCACACCCGTTGTCCCTCGAAGCTGATGTCGAGGGCGTCGGACAGGTTCGGCGGCTCGTAGCCGTAGGGGTTCTCGATGTGCTCGTGCACCACCACGCCGGGGCGCACCTCCAGCTCGTCTGCAGCGGAGTAGCGAACGGTCTCCGTCCTATCCCAGTTCTGGCCGGCGGACGTGGGGTCCGCGGAAGGAGAGGGTGACGGTGTCGGGTCGACGGCGACCAGGCCGTTGGCTCGCCCGGACTGGCCGGGTCCGACGGCGGCGTACCCGACCCCGATCGCGGCGAGCACGGCCAGCGCGCTCGCGGCGGCTCCGAGCCGGCGGCGGCGCAGGGCGTGACGCCCCGCCTCGACCCGCAGCTCGACCGGCCGGTGTTCCGGCCCGCCCCCGAACGACCGCTCGATCTCCTGCTGCAACAACGACATCGTCCCCGCCTTCCGTGTTTCACAGTCTCACTCCGGAGACGGAAGGCGGGGACGATCGGTTGTCAGTGCGTGCCGATCAGGCCTTGCGGCGGCACTCCGCGAGGTCGATGCGCTTGACGTCGCCGCGACCGACGAAGATCTTCTCGGTCTGGAGGACCTTGCCGTTCTTCTCGCAGGTGAGCGTGTAGCTCTCGCGCTTGCCCTCGGTCGTCTTGGTGGTGGCGTTGAAGAACGACTCGGTGAGGGTGTACGTCGGCGAGGTCGACGCGAAGTTGATCACCCGCAGCACGTAGGTGCCGGCCTGGGCATCGGCCAGGTCGACCCGCTCCTTGTCCCCGACGAAGTTGCCGGAGCTGCCCACCTCGACCAGCTTGCCGTCCACCTTGCGGTAGACCTCGAGGTCCAGGTCGTCCGGTGTCGGCCAGTCGAGGGCCGTTCGCCACATGGCGACGTCCTCCTTGAGCACGAACTCGTGATCGGTGTGGCCGCCCGGCCCCGGGTTGACCCCGTCGATGACCTGCTCGAAGTAGGGCGCCTTGGACAGCTCCTGGTAGGTGCGGGACTGGACCACGGGACGCGTGGACGGGTTCACGATCCATTCGAAGGTACCGTTGTCGCCGACCTCGATCGGGGTGTTGATCTCGTCCTTGAAGGAGTCCTCCCAGGTCGGCGTCTGGAAGGTCTTCGAGAGGCGGATCGTCGCACCCTTCGGTGCCTTGCCCTTGAGGACGCCGCTGTACCGCGTGTCCACGGCGTGCTCGAGGGCGATCAGGTAGGCCTCGCGGTTGCCCTTCCCCTGGTACTTTCCGGCGCCGAGGTACTCGTCGATGACCTCGGGGAACGGCGGGTGGAACTCGTTGGCGCCGATCTCGAAGGTGAAGCCGAAGCCACCGGTGGCGTTGTAGGACCAGTCCTCGGTGGTGCCGGTCGTGTCGTAGAGCTGCCAGCCGTGGATGTTGGCGTAGCCGTTCTGGTCGGTCATCTGGCCACCGACCCGCTTCAGGGCCGCCTCGTCGGGAGCATCACCGATCGGCAGCCCGTCCGGGCCGACGGTGTTCGGGTTGACCCCGTTCGGGCGAAGCACGAGGTTGGAGAAGGTGTGGTTGGAGATCAGCATCGTCACCTGACGGCTGGAGACCAGGTCCTGGATGTTCTGCGTCTCCGGCTCGGAGAAGGCCTCGGCACCGCGGTACGTCGGGTTCTCGGGGCTGTCGGAGGCACCCGGCCCTCCCCAGAAGCCACCGTAGTTGCGGTTCAGGTCGACACCGAGACCGAAGCCGCCGTTGCTGTTGGCCGTGGCCCGGCAGCTGCCGTCGGGGGTGTCCTGCCCGTCCATGACGCGGCAGTTCTTGCGCTTGTAGGCCTGGCCGGGGGTGGCCAGGATCGAGGCTGAGCCCCCGAGCGGGTCGTAGTCGTTGGCCTCGCGCAGGTCGACGTACTCGCCGTCCGTGCGGGAGAGCTCGAAGCCGTCGACGTTGACGACCGGGATCACGATGACCCGGGCCCGCTTCAGCAGGCCGGTGATCCGGTCGCTCTTGCCGTAGTTCTTGACCAGGTCGACCGCGAACTCCATGGCGAGCTCAGCGGACGGCCACTCGCGAGCGTGGTGAGCGCCCATCAGCAGGAACGTGGGCTGGTCCCCCAGGCCCTGGCGGACGCCCTGGCCGATCTCGACGCCGTAGATCGGGCGGCCGTCGAGGCTCGGGCGCTTGAGCTCGATCCTTTTCACGATCTGGGGGCTCTTCTTGGCCAGGCCGGCGAGGTCGGCGTTGTAGTCCGCCAACGTCCGGTAGGTGTCGCGACCGGACGGCAGGGGCGACTTCACCACGGAGGCGGCGTACGCGTCGTTGAGCTCGGCGACCTCGATGCCGCGGGCGATCAGGTCGGGGATCCGGACGTCGTAGGTGAAGCCGGCCTCGGTCAGGCTGGTGAGATCGGCCGGCGTGTGCAGGACGACCTCGATGTAGTCGTGGCCGGCGTGCTCCGTCAGGTCCAGGCCGAGGGTCTGGAGGCGCTCCTTGTCGGCGCGGGTCGGGGTGTCGACCGTGACCAGGCGGGGGGCGAAGAAGTTGGAGCCGGCGGCGGCGCTGCTCGGGCCGGTGGGTACGGCGAGCAGGCTGGCGCCGACGGCGACTGCGGCGAGGGTACCGGCGAGGGTGGTGCGGGTGCCTCGGGGGCGTCGGGACATGGGTTTGCTCCTGTGGATGCGGGTGGGGACCGTGACTGGACAACGGCTGACCTCCCGCGGGGTCACGCCGTCAGGTCCGACAAAAGCCGCCGGTGTGTCAACTCGATGACCATCTCGCGCGCCGGCAGGTCCGCCAGCAGGTAGGCCGCACCCAGCGCGCCGCGGGGTGCGAAGGAGATCGTCTGGACCAGTCGGGTCCGGGTGCGGGAGAGAGCCCGCGCCTCCGTGGTCAGCCTGACCGTGCCGGGCGTGCGTACCTCGGCCTCCAGCACCAGCCGACGCCGTTCACCCGTGTGGGCCGCTCCGGCGACCGACCAGAAGCCCGCGCGGTCCCCCCGCGACAGCAGGGGAGTACCGGGCGGCTCCCAGCGCCGTCCCTCCCCGCCCAGGAGGCGATCGACGCCCCCGCGGAAGACGAACGGAGCGGCGTCGACGTACCACTGGCGGCCGACAGTGCCGCCGGCCACGATCTGCCACACGGCGTTCACCGCGAGTTCGACGTCGCTGCTCCGGGTGGAGGTGAGGAGAGTGGTCCGGCGTCGCACATCCCGAGGCTACGTCGCGGGGTTCGGCGGCTCACGAGTAGCCACTAGGGTGAGAAGACCCCGCAGCAATTCGAGGAGATCCCGCATGCCCATCGCCACTCCCGAGGTCTACGCCGCCATGCTCGACGCGGCCAAGGACAAGGCGTTCGCCTTCCCGGCCATCAACGTGTCGTCGTCGCAGACGCTGAACGCTGCCCTCCAGGGGTTCGCCGACGCCGGCTCCGACGGCATCATCCAGATCTCCACCGGCGGAGCCGATTACCTCTCCGGCCCCACGATCAAGAGCATGGTCACCGGCTCCGTGGCGTTCGCGGCGTACGCCGTCGAGGTCGCCAAGAACTACCCCGTCAACATCGCGTTGCACACCGACCACTGCCCGAAGGACAAGCTTGACGGCTTCGTCCGGCCGCTGCTCGACATCTCCGCCGAGCGCGTGGCTCGTGGCGAGAACCCGCTCTTCCAGTCGCACATGTGGGACGGCTCGGCCGTGCCGCTCGACGAGAACCTCCAGATCGCCGAGGAGCTGCTGGCCAAGGCCGCGGCCGCCCGGATCATCCTCGAGGTCGAGATCGGCGTCGTCGGCGGCGAGGAGGACGGTGTCGCCAGCGAGATCAACGACCAGCTCTATACGACGCCCGAGGACGCCCTCGCCACCGTGCGCGCGCTCGGCACCGGCGAGAAGGGTCGCTACCTGACGGCCCTCACCTTCGGCAACGTCCACGGCGTCTACAAGCCGGGCAACGTCAAGCTGCGCCCCGAGATTCTCAAGGCCGCCCAGGAGGCCGTCGTGGCCGAACTCGGCCTCGAGTCGGGCGCGAAGCCGTTCGACCTGGTCTTCCACGGTGGGTCGGGCTCAACCGCTGAGGAGATCGGCGCGGCCGTCGACTACGGCGTCGTGAAGATGAACGTCGACACCGACACCCAGTACGCCTTCACCCGCCCCGTCGTCGACCACATGTTGAAGAACTACGACGGCGTGCTCAAGGTCGACGGCGAGGTCGGCAACAAGAAGGTCTACGACCCCCGCGCGTGGGGCAAGGCCGCCGAGGCCGGCATGGCCGCCCGCGTCGGCGAGGCCTGCGAGAACCTCCGCTCGGCCGGCACGTCGATCTCCTAGGCCTCCTGGGCCTCCTGGGCCTCCTGGGATTCCCGGGCCTCCCGCGCCAGTACGGCCGGGCGTCGATGAGCACCGCGATGCCGGCGGCGCCGAGCACGGACGGGGGCCACGATCAGGCCCTCGATGCTGCCGGTCAGGTGGAGCCGCTTGGGGCCGAAGCGGTCACCGAGTCGACCACGATCATGAAGAAGCCGAGGCAGAGGGCGAGCAGCGCAGTGGGTTGCGTGTGGGGCACCGTCCCAGCGAACACCCCACCTGGGACACTTCAAGGCATGAGTCACATGGACCTGATGGCCGGACCTCCTCCCACCCACCCCCCCGTCGACCCGGCGACCGCCGAGCTCGAGG
>JBKJUE010000014.1:0-13815 GCA_046590395.1 Nocardioides sp. | reverse complement strand
CTCCTCGCCCGCCAGGCCGCCGGTTCGGTGACCGCCTACCTCGACGACGACTCGATGCTGCTCTCGGCCACCACGGCCGGCAAGCACCCCAAGGACCACTTCGACTTCTTCCCCCTGACGATCGACGTCGAGGAGCGGATGTACGCCGCGGGCCAGATCCCCGGCTCCTTCTTCCGCAGCGAGGGTCGTCCCGGTGAGGACGCCATTCTCACCTGCCGCCTGATCGACCGCCCCCTGCGCCCGACCTTCAAGAAGGGTCTGCGCAACGAGGTCCAGGTCGTCATCACGGTCATGGCGCTCAACCCCGACCACCCCTACGACGTGCTGGCGATCAACGCCGCGTCGCTGTCCACCCAGCTCTCCGGCCTGCCCTTCTCGGGCCCGGTCGGCGGCGTCCGCGTCGCCCTGATCGAGGGCCAGTGGGTCGCGTTCCCGACCTACAGCCAGCTCGAGAACGCCGTCTTCGACATGGTCGTCGCCGGTCGGGTCACCGACACCGGTGACGTCGCGATCATGATGGTCGAGGCCGAGGCCACCGAGCAGACCTGGAACCTCGTCCAGAGCGGCACCCAGGCCCCGACCGAGGAGGTCGTCGCCGGCGGTCTCGACGCGGCCAAGCCCTTCATCAAGCAGCTGTGCGAGGCCCAGGCCGAGCTGGCCAAGGAAGCCTCCAAGCCGCTTCAGGAGTTCCCGGTCTTCCTCGACTACGAGGACGACGTCTACGACGCCGTGTTCGCCGCCGCCTCCGAGGGCGCCACGTCCGCGCTGGTCATCGCCGACAAGCTCGAGCGCGAGGCTGCCCTCGACACCGTCAAGGCGTCGCTGCTCGACCAGATCGGAGCCCAGTTCGAGGGTCGCGAGAAGGAGATCGGGGCCGCGTTCAAGTCGGTCACGAAGTCCCTCATGCGCGAGCGCGTGCTGCGCGACAAGGTCCGCATGGATGGTCGAGGACTGGCCGACATCCGCCCGCTCCACGCCGAGGTCGGCGTGATCCCGCGCGTCCACGGCTCGGCGCTGTTCGAGCGGGGCGAGACCCAGATCCTGGGTGTCACCACGCTGAACATGCTGACCCTGGAGCAGAAGCTCGACACGCTCTCCCCGGAGAAGACGCGCCGCTACATGCACAAGTACGTCTTCCCGCCCTTCTCCACCGGTGAGACCGGTCGGGTCGGTTCGCCGAAGCGCCGCGAGGTCGGCCACGGTGCGCTCGCGCGCCGTGCGCTCCTGCCCGTGCTGCCGACGCGTGAGGAGTTCCCCTACGCGATCCGTCAGCTCTCCGAGGCCATGGGCTCCAACGGCTCCACCTCGATGGGCTCGGTCTGCGCCTCGACGCTCTCGCTCCTGCAGGCCGGTGTGCCGCTGCGCGCAGCCGTCGCCGGTATCGCCATGGGCCTGATCAGCGACCAGGTCGACGGGGAGACGCGCTACGTCGCGCTCACCGACATCCTGGGTGCCGAGGACGCCTTCGGTGACATGGACTTCAAGGTCGCCGGAACCCGCGAGTTCATCACGGCCCTGCAGCTCGACACCAAGCTCGACGGCATCCCCGCCGAGATCCTGGCCGGCGCGCTCGACCAGGCCAAGGACGCCCGCAACGCGATTCTCGACGTCATGGCCGAGGCCATCGACGCCCCCGAGGAGATGTCGCTGCACGCGCCGCGCATCATCACGGTCCGGATCCCCGTCGACAAGATCGGCGAGGTCATCGGGCCGAAGGGCAAGATCATCAACCAGATCCAGGACGACACCGGTGCGTCGCTCTCCATCGAGGACGACGGCACGATCTACATCGGTGCCACGAACGGTGAGGCTGCCGAGGCCGCCAAGAACGCCGTCAACGCCATCGCCAACCCGACGATGCCGGAGATCGGCGAGCGCTACCTGGGCACGGTCGTGAAGACGACCAACTTCGGTGCGTTCATCTCGCTGATGCCCGGCAAGGACGGCCTGCTGCACATCAGCAAGCTCCGTTCGCTCGCCGGTGGCAAGCGCGTCGACGCCGTCGAGGACGTCGTCTCGGTGGGCCAGAAGATCCAGGTCCAGATCGCCGAGATCGACGACCGCGGCAAGCTGTCGCTGATCCCCGCCGTCGATGTCACCGACGGTGACGCCGGTGACGCCGGTGACGCTGGTGACGCCGAGGGATCCGACACCGAGTGACCAACTGCTCCACGCATCGGACCGCCGGCCAGCAGGTAACTGCTGGCCGGTTGTCCGTTCCCCAGAAGCTCGGCACGTCGCGCATCGTCGAGACCGTCAAGGACGGCGACGGGCTGGTGACGTCGCGGGTCCGCCGTACCGTCCTGCCGGGCGGTCTGCGGGTGATCACCGAGCACATGGCCGGTGTCCGTTCGGCCAGCATCGGTGTCTGGGTCGGCGTGGGCTCGCGGGACGAGTCCCCGGCGCTGCACGGCTGCTCGCACTTCCTGGAGCACCTGCTGTTCAAGGGGACCCGGGAGCGCTCGGCCATGGACATCTCCGTGGCGCTGGACGCGGTGGGCGGCGAGTTCAACGCGTTCACCGCCAAGGAGTACACCTGCTTCCACGCACGGGTGCTCGACGTCGACCTGCCGCTGGCGGTCGACGTCCTCGGTGACATGGTCACCGACTCGCTCATCACCGCCGCCGACGTCGAGGCGGAGCGCGACGTCATCCTCGACGAGATCGCGATGCACGACGACGACCCGGACGACGTGGTCCACAACCTCTTCGCCCAGCAGGCGTGGGGAGACGGACCGCTCGGACGCCCGATCGCCGGGACGGCGGAGTCGATCGCGGCGATCACCCGCGACCAGGTCGTGCGGTTCTACAAGCGCCACTACCGGCCCGCGACGATGGTCGTGGCGGTTGCCGGCAACGTCGACCACGCCCAGGTCGTCCGGCAGGTACGCCGGGCCTTCGGGCGCAACGACTTCCTCGACCGCGAGGAGACGCCGGCTGCCCCGCGCGCCGGCGACAAGGCCAGGCGGGTGCACCCCGGGGTCGTCACCGCGCGGAGGCCCTTCGAGCAGGTCAACCTCGTCCTCGGCATGAACGGCCTGACCCGTGGTGACGACCGCCGGTTCGCCCTCGGTGTGCTCAACACCGCCCTCGGCGGCGGCACCTCCTCACGGCTCTTCCAGGAGGTCCGCGAGCGCCGCGGGCTCGCCTACTCCGTGTTCTCGTTCGCCAGCCACCACGCCGACGCCGGCCTGGTCGGTGTCTCGGTCGGCTGCCTGCCCAACAAGCTCGACGACGTGCTCGCCACGGTGCGGGCCGAGCTGGCGAAGGTGGCCGCCGACGGCATCACCGACGAGGAGCTGGAGCGCGGCAAGGGCCAGCTCCGGGGCGGGCTGGTCCTGGGCCTCGAGGACTCGGGTTCGCGGATGTCGCGGCTCGGCAAGGCCGAGCTCGTCTACGACGAGCTGCTCTCGCTGGACGACGTGATCGGACGCGTTGACGCCGTCACGGGCGACGAGGTCCGCGCGGTGGCCCGGCAGCTGTTCTCCCGGCCGGAGATCCTCGCGATCGTCGGCCCCTGACCCCTGTCAGGACAGGACCAGGTGCAGCACGCCGGCACAGCCGACGGCCCACAGCACGCTGGTGAAGGTGCCGATGATGAATCGCTCGGCGGTGCCGGGGTGCTCCTGGTTCTTCAGCTCCGGGTAGCGCCCGAGCCCCTTGAGCGCCAGCACGAGCGCGATTCCTTCGGGCCAACCGCTCACCAGCGCGGCGTACACGGCCGTCCGCTCGAGAGCACCGATCCAGGTGCCGCCGCGCAGCACCTCGCCGGCCGACTGCATGGAGTCCCGGCGGGCCGCGGACCGGCCGTCGACCAGACGGAAGACGCCGGCCGTCACCAGGCCACCTCCGGCCACGGCGACGAGGCCGATGGCCAGTGCGAGCAACAGGGCGGGCAGCTCCACGTCAGCCATCCTGCCCGAGCAGACGTCCGGTCAGGTGGCCCACCAGCTCCCGGGCGCGGCGCCCTTCGACGAGGCCCGCGGCCTGGGCGCGCTGGCTGACGGCCGACTGGCTGATCCCGAGCCGGCGGCCCGCCTCGTCGTACGACAGTCCAGTGTCGACCAGGTCGGTGACCTCCCAACCCTTGTCGGTGCGACGGTCGAGCAACGCCGCCCACAACCACAGGGCGGACTCCAGGTCCCGCGCACCGGCGTCGTCGCCGCTGACCCGCAGGTGCCACGGGCTGCCCTTGGCGGCGGTCACGGCCTCGCGGGCGAGGAGGTACGCCGGCCCGCTGCCGGCGCGGGCGCTCGCGGGCAGGGGGAGGTCGACCGGGCCGACGCCGATGCCGATGTTCCAGGTGCCGTCGCGGAGCAGCGTCTCCAGCACCCGGGGGAGCGAACCAGGGGAGTCCAGCACGCCCTGGAACTCGTCGCCGGCGGTGCGCTCGAACGGGCGGAGCATGGCGACGTCGGCCAGCGCGGCGATCGCCCCAGGCACCCGGTCCGCCGTGGTGCGACTGGCGCGCTGGTCGACCGTGACCACGATGACGGTCATCGCACGCCCCTCCTCCCGATCAGAACCTGATGATCAGCATACATTAGGAGATAACCTAATGAGAAGGGAATATAAGGAAATATAAGGAAATAGCCTAACGCTTGGCGACGATGCCGACGACCGCCGGTGCCTTCTGCTCCACGACCGACACCCGGAAGCCGCCGTCGGCCAGCGAGGTCGACGCCTTGCGCACGATGGACGGCACCAGCTCGGCGCGGGTCGCCTCGTAGAACAGGTGGACCGCACCGCCGGGCACCACGCGCTCGTGCAGCAGGGCCACCTCGTCGGCGCACTCCCGCACCCAGAACAGGTTCACGTTGAACGCGAACACCTTGTTCAACCGCTTCACCGGCACCCGCAGGGTCGCCAGGTCGATCTGCCGGACAGTGAGCCGGCCGGACTCGACGTGCTGGCGGCAGCGCCGCTTGGTGCGGTCGACGCCGGACTCGGAGCGGTCGATCGCGAACAGCTTGCCGCTCTCCAGTCGTTGACAGATCAGCTCCGCCGCCGCGCCGTTCCCGCACCCGATCTCGAGCACGTGGTCGCCGGGTTTGACGTCCATCAGGTCGACCGCCCACCGGATCCGGGCCGGAATCGTCTGCACCGCCATGCCCCCAGCCTGCCACTAGCCGGGCGCGGCGTCAGGTACCGCCACCCCCCGGACCCGACGCGGCGCTAGGTTTGAGCCGTGAGCGCAACGATGAAGGTCGGTGTCCTGGGGGCGCTGGGCAAGGTCGGATCCGAGGTCTGTGCGGCGGTCGAGGCCGCCGACGGGCTCGAGTTGGTGTCGAGGATCGACGCCGATGACGCGCTCGACCAGCTGGTCACCGACGGCGCCGTGGCGGTCGTCGACTTCACCCACCCCGACGTCGTCATGGACAACCTGGAGTTCTGCATCGACCACGGGATCCACGCCGTGGTCGGCACCACCGGGTTCGACGAGGAACGGCTGGCAACCCTGCGCCGGTGGCTGGACGACTCGTCCGGCACCGGCGTCCTGATCGCCCCCAACTTCTCCATCGGCGCGCTGCTGATGATGCGCTTCGCGGCGGCGGCGGCGCCCTTCTACGAATCCGTGGAGGTGGTCGAGCTGCATCACCCCGACAAGGCGGACGCGCCCTCCGGCACGGCCCGCCGTACGGCGGAGCTGATCGCGGCCGCGCGCCGGGAGGCGGGGCTCGGGCCGGTGCCCGACGCGACCACGACGGAGCTGGACGGCGCGCGCGGCGCCGACGTCGACGGCATCCGGGTCCACGGGCTGCGGATCCGCGGTCTGGTGGCGCACCAGGAGGTGATCCTCGGCGGGGTCGGGGAGACCCTGACCATCCGGCACGACTCGATGGACCGGGCGTCGTTCACCCCGGGTGTGCTGGCCGGGCTGCGGGGGATCCGCGAGCACCCCGGCCTGACCGTGGGGCTCGAGCACTTCCTCAACCTCGACTGAGCAACTCTTGCAAGTCTTTGCGTTGCCGATTTGTGCGGCAACCGGCACCTCGTCGAACCGTCACCGGCTTGGCATCCTTTGCGAGCCAATTCACCCGTAACGGAACGAGGGAAACAAGCATGCGCAGTATCTCGGGCTTCGCACTCGCGGCAGTGCTCGCCGCTGGAGTGGTGGGGACACAGGCCGGAACGGCCACCGGACAGGCGGTCCGGCCGCCGGACGCCGGAGCGAAGGCGGTCGCCGCGCTCCGCGACCACCCGGGCGCGGCGCGGGCCACGCACGGCCAGGCCTTCCGGGTCACCGACGTGGTCCGCGACCCCGACGGGGCGACGCACGTCCGGCTCGACCGTTCGTTCCAGGGGCTCCGCGTCCTCGGTGGCGACCTCGTCGTCCACAGCGGCTCGTCCGGCGCCTGGAAGGGTGTGAGCCAGACGTTGGCGGCCCCGCTCGACGTCCGCACCCGCCCGTCGGTCCCCGCGGCCGCCGCGACCAGCCGGGCAGTGGCCCCGGCCCGCGCCACCCGGACGATCGACAACCTCCGCTCCGCGGGCGAGCCGAGCCTGGTCGTGGACGCGACGGGCTCGACCCCGCGCCTGGCCTGGGAGGTGCGCACCGCCGGTCGCCAGGCCGACGGCACGCCCAGCCGTCTCTCGACGTACGTCGACGCCGTGTCCGGCACGGTCCTCCGCCGTGAGGAGGGGATCCAGACCGCGGACGGCTCCGGCCAGTCCCTCTACAGCGGCACGGTCCCGCTGACGACGACCGCCATCTCGGGAGGCTTCTCGCTCAAGGACCCCACCCGCGGCAACACCTACACGACCGACATGGGCAACAAGACCGACTCGATGTACTGCCAGCTCTTCGGGAGCAAGTGCGCGACCGGGACCCTGTTCACCGACGCCGACAACCTGTGGGGCACGGGCGCCAACAGCAACCGTCAGTCGGCCGCGGTCGACGCGCAGTACGGCACCAACACCACGTGGGACTACTTCAAGAACGTCCACGCCCGCAACGGGATCTTCGGCACCGGTGCCGGCTCCTTCAACCGGGTCCACTACGGAACCAACTACTCGAATGCGTTCTGGGACGGGACGAAGATGACCTACGGCGACGGCGACGGGGTGAACTACGGCCCGCTCGTGTCGCTCGACGTGGCCGGCCACGAGATGACCCACGGCGTCACGGAGAACACGGCCGGGCTGACCTACTCCGGCGAGTCCGGTGGGCTCAACGAGTCCACCTCGGACATCTTCGGCACCCTGGTCGAGTTCCACGCCGCCAACGCCAACGACGCGGGCGACTACCTGATCGGCGAGGAGTTCGACCTGAAGAACCACCTCGGCTTCCGCCGGATGGACAAGCCGAGCGCCGACGGGTCGTCGTACGACTGCTGGAGCTCGGCGGTCGGCAACGCCGACGTCCACTACTCCTCCGGTGTCGGCAACCACTTCTTCTACCTGCTGGCGGAGGGTTCGGGTGCCAAGACCATCGGTGGCGTCGCCCACAACTCGCCCACCTGCAACGGCTCCACGGTGACGGGCGTCGGCCGGGACGTGGCCGGGAAGATCTGGTTCCGCGCGCTCTCGGTCTACATGACCTCGAGCACGAACTACGCGGGTGCCCGCACCGCCACGCTGAACGCAGCGCGTGACCTGTACGGCGCCGGCAGTGCGCAGCAGAACGCGGTTGCGGCGGCGTGGAGCGCCGTCAGCGTCAACTGACGAGGCGCAAGAGGGCGGCCGCGAGGGCCGCACCGAACACCACCACGAGGAAGGGCGCCCGCAACAGGAGCAGGACGACGCCGACCCCGAGACCGAAGGCTCGCGCATCCAGCGCGAGCCTTTGGTCGCCGGCGAACACCTGCACGGCGACCAGCGCCGACAGCAGGGCGATCGGGATCAGGTCGGCGACCCGCGCGACGAGGGGCCGCTCCAGCACCCGCGACGGAACCGACAGCCCCGCCAGCTTCAGCAGGTAGCAGCCCAGCCCGGCACCGAGGATCGCCCACCACATCACGGTGTCTCCTCGGCGGCCGGGCTGGGCCGCACCAGCAGGCCGGCCAGGAGTGCGACGCCGGCGGCCGCGAGGACCGGGACGCCGGCAGCCGCGACCGGGACGAGGCCCAGCGCAACCGCTGCCGCGGCCGGTGCCACCACCCGGCTGGTGGTGTCGTGGAGCCGCGGCCACAGGAGGGCGAGGAAGGCCGCGCCCACGGCCGCGTCGAGGCCGTAGGTCCTGGGGTCACCGATCGCCGTGCCGGCCAGGGCACCGGCGAGCGTGAAGGCGTTCCACAGCACGAAGATCGTGCTGCCGGTCGTCAGGAAGCCGACCCGCGCCGCCGGGGTCGAGTCGCGCGTCACCGACATCGCCGTCGACTCGTCGATCAGGAGGTGGGCGGCGCCGGCTCGGCGCCACCCCCGCCAGGCCAGGAGCGGGGCCAGCCGCAGGCCGTAGAGCGTGTTCCGGGTGCCGAGCAGGAGCGCCGTCAGGGCGCCGGACACGGGGCCGCCCCCCGCCGCGACCACGCCGACCATCGCGAACTGCGAGGCGCCGGTGAACATGAGCAGCGAGAGGGCGCAGGTTTGGGCCACCGTCAGACCGGCGCCGACCGAGACAGCGCCGAACGACAGGGCGTAGGTGCCGGTGGCGATCCCGACCCCGAGGCTGTCGCGGATGATCGCCGAGCGCTCGCGGGGATCGATCGCGGCGGGCACGCGCCGAGCCTACGACGCGGCGACGTGGGCGAGGCCGGTCAGGGGTGGCGACGGATGATGCGAGCCGGCTGCGTCCTGCGCTGGTGGAAGTCGTGCACCAGCACGAAGGCGATCAGCACCCCGGCGACGCTGCCGAGCAGCAGACCGCCGACGGGGAGCGGCAGGATCTGCGCGAGCCAGACACCGCAGGCGATGAACACGACGAGCGCTGTGGTCGCGACCAGGGAGCGGTACAGCCGCGGGAGCGGTCCGAGCATCTGGTTCCCCGTTCTTGCCGGTCTCCGAGCCCTCGTCCTTCGGGGACGTACCGGCGAGGTCCATGATCACCCGAACCGGCGACATTGCAAGTGAACGATCCAACCGGCCGTCGGGGAGGTCAGGAGAACGCCGTGTGGAGCCGGACCTGCTTGACCAGGGTCGTGCCCTCGCCGTCGAGGTCGAGCTCGCGGTGTGCGGTGTCGGCCGCCCACCCGGCCTCGGTCAGGAACCGGCGCAGCGCGTCGTCCGTCGCGACGGTCCACAGGACCGCCCGGGTGAACCGGTCGGCACGCATGGTGTCCACGGCCGCCTGGAGCAGGCGCGAGCCGTGCCCCTGGCCGCGGGCGTCCGGGTCGACGGTGAACTCCATGAGCTCGGCGTCCGCGACCGGGTCGCAGTCGGGGTCCGACGCCGGGCCGGTGACCGCGAACCCCAGCACCCGGTTGCGCTCGAGCGCAACCAGCACCCGGTTGCGGGCGTCCTTCGGCTTCACGAGGGAGGCGCGCCAGGCTTCCGCCACGGCCTCCGGGTCGAGGTCGAGCACGCCCGCGGGCAGCAGGTCGGCGTACGACGTCTGCCACGTGCGCACCTGCAGCGCGGCGATCGCCGCGGCATCGTCGGCCCAGGCGACGCGGCAGGACACGTCGGCGGTGGGGTTGCTCATGGGCTCATCCTGTCAGCCGGTCTACGTGTTACATATGCGCACCCAAGATGCCCCGTTCTGTAACAACGACTGGTAACGTGGAGCGGGTGTACGGCAATGACTTCGGCAGCCCCGAGCGCCCTCCCGAGCCCCAGGACCCGGAGGCCTTCGCGGCCCTCCTCGACGCGGACGCCCGGGTCGAGCCTCGCGACGAGATGCCTGAGGCCTACCGCAAGACCTTGATCCGGCAGATCGCCCAGCACGCGCACTCCGAGATCATCGGGATGCAGCCCGAGGGCAACTGGATCAGCCGGGCCCCCAGCCTGCGGCGCAAGGCGATCCTGATGGCGAAGGTCCAGGACGAGGCCGGACACGGGCTCTACCTGTACGCGGCCGCCGAGACGCTGGGTGCCGACCGGGCCGACCTCCTCGACGCCCTCCACTCCGGGCGGCAGAAGTACTCCTCGATCTTCAACTACCCGACCCTGACGTGGGCCGATGTGGGCGCGATCGGCTGGCTGGTCGACGGTGCCGCCATCGTCAACCAGGTGCCGCTGTGCCGCTGCTCCTACGGCCCCTACGCCCGGGCGATGGTCCGCGTCTGCAAGGAGGAGTCCTTCCACCAGCGCCAGGGCTTCGAGATCCTGCACACCCTGTCCCACGGCTCGCCCGAGCAGAAGCAGATGGCCCAGGACGCCGTCGACCGCTACTGGTGGCCGTCACTGATGATGTTCGGCCCGCCCGACGACGACTCGCCCAACTCGGCCCAGTCCATGGCGTGGGGGATCAAGCGGTTCTCCAACGACGACCTGCGGCAGCGCTTCGTCGACATGACGGTGCCCCAGGCCCAGGTGCTCGGGCTCACGCTCCCCGACCCCGAGATCGAGTGGAACGAGCAGCGGGGGCACTACGACTTCGGCGACATCGACTTCACCGAGCTGTTCGAGGTGATCAAGGGCAACGGCCCCTGCAACGCCCAGCGGATGGAGCACCGGGTCAGGGCGCACGACGACGGCGCCTGGGCACGTGATGCGGCCTCGGCGTACGCCGCGAAGCAGGCCGCCCGGACCGAGGGCGCAGCGTGAGAATCACCCCATTCGAATGCTCACTTCGTTCCGCTTCGAACGGGGACCCCGAGTGAGCGCGTCCACCGAGTGGCCGTTGTGGGAGGTCTTCGTGCGCTCGCGCCGCGGGCTGTCGCACGTGCACGCCGGGTCGCTCCACGCACCGGACGCCGAGATGGCGCTGCGCAACGCCCGTGACCTCTACACCCGTCGCCAGGAAGGCGTCTCGATCTGGGTCGTGCGCTCCGCCGACATCGAGGCCAGCACGCCCGACGAGCGCGACTCCTTCTTCGACCCGGCCGCCGACAAGATCTACCGGCACCCGACGTTCTACGACGTGCCCGAGGGGGTCGAGCACCTGTGAACCCCCCCGTTCCCGGTGGTGACGGCGCTCGACACTCGCTGTTCGACTACGTCCTCGGGCTGGCCGACGACGCGCTGGTCAACGCGCAGCGCCTCGGCTGGTGGATCAGCCGCGCGCCGCAGCTCGAGGAGGACGTCGCCCTCGCCAACATCGGGCTCGACCAGCTCGGGCAGGCGCGCAACCTGCTGGCCTACGCCGGGACCGTCGAGGGTGAGGGCCGCACCGAGGATGACCTCGCCTACTTCCGCGACGAGCGCGAGTTCCGCAACGTCAAGCTGGTCGAGCGACCCCAGACCGACTTCGGGGTGGCGATGGCGCGGCTGCTGCTCTTCTCGGCCTGGCAGCGTGAGCTGTACGCCGCCCTCGCGACCAGCACCGACCCGACCTTGGCCGGCGTCGCCGGCAAGGCGGTCAAGGAGGTGGCCTACCACCTCGACCACGCCCGGCAGTGGGTGATCCGGCTGGGCGACGGCACCCACGAGTCGCACGACCGCATCCAGGCGGCCCTCGACGCCGAGTGGCCCTGGCTCGAGGAGCTGTTCGACGGCTCGACCGTGGCCGTCTCTCTCGTCGACGCCGGCATCGCGATCGCCCCCGCTTCGCTGCGTGATCGGGTCCTGGCCACCCTGATCGAGACGGTCACGACGGCCACCCTCAGCGTTCCCGAGGTGACCCCCGCCGTCGGTGGTGGCCGCCTCGGCCTGCACACCGAGGAGATGGGCTACCTCCTCGCCGAGATGCAGCACCTCACCCGCTCGCACCCGGGAGCGACGTGGTGACCACCTCGACCCGACCCCGTGCCTGGGGCGTCGCCGCCCAGGTCCTCGACCCGGAGCTGCCCGTCGTCACGATCGAGGACCTCGGCATCCTGCGCGACGTCACCGAGGACGACCAGGGCCGGGTGCACGTGCAGATCACCCCGACCTACTCCGGCTGCCCCGCCATGGAGACCATCCGGACCGACCTCGTCGAGGCGCTCACCCAGGCCGGCTACCAGCAGGTGTGCGTGGAGTTCGTGCTCTCGCCCGCCTGGACCACGGACTGGCTCACGGACGACGCCCGCGCCAAGCTCACGTCGTACGGCATCGCGCCGCCGGCGCCGCGCGCCGACGGTGACCCGGTGGCGCTGACGCTCACCGTGCGCTGCCCGCAGTGCGGCAGTCCGGACACCCGCGAGTCCAGCCGGTTCGGCTCGACCTCGTGCAAGTCGCTGTGGGTCTGCAACGCGTGCCGCGAGCCGTTCGACCACTTCAAGACACTCTGATGGGCCAGCCTTGATGAGGGAGTGCTGATGGCCGCCCAGCACGCGGTCTTCCACCCGCTGCGCGTCGCCCGGATCGACGAGCTCACCGAGGACTCCGTCGCGATCACCTTCGACGTGCCCGAGGAGCTGCGCGACGACTACGCCTTCGTCCACGGCCAGCACCTCAACATCCGCGGTGGCGACGACGTCCGACGCAGCTACTCGCTCTGTACCTCGCCGTCGAGCGGGGTCCTGCGGATCGGGGTGAAGCGGCTCCCCGGGGGAGCGTTCAGCGAGGGCGTCGTCGACCGGCTCAGGATCGGGGACGAGCTCGAGGTGATGACTCCGGCCGGCCGCTTCACGACCGAGCTCGACCCGTCGTCGGCGAGGCGCTACGTCGTCGTGGCGGCCGGGTCGGGCATCACGCCCGTGCTCTCCATCGCGGCCGCGATCCTCGAGGGAGAGCCGTCGTCGTTCGTCACGCTGGTCTACGCCAACCGGACCAGCCGTTCGGTGATGTTCCTCGACGAGGTCCACGACCTCAAGGACCGCTTCCCGGAGCGGTTCCAGCTCATCCACGTGCTGTCTCGCGAGGAGCAGGAAGTCGAGCTGCTCTCGGGCCGTCTCGACGGCGAGCGCTTCGCCCGGCTCCTCGACACCCTCGTGCCGGCGGCGGGCGTCGACGACTGGTTCCTGTGCGGCCCCCAGCAGATGGTGGACGAGCTGCGCCGCGTCCTCAACGACCGCGGGGTCACCCGGGTCCACACCGAGCTGTTCCACGCAGACCCTGCCCCTCGGGCCCCGGTGGCCGCCCTGGCCGACGGCACGGACGGCGCGGCCGCGGTCACCATCCGGCTCGACGGTCGCGCGAGCGACCTGTCCCTGCGACCCGACGACGTCTCGGTGCTCGAGGCCGCCCTGCGGATCCGCGGCGACCTGCCGTTCGCCTGCAAGGGCGGGGTCTGCGGCACCTGCCGGGCCAGGCTGGTCGAGGGCACCGTCCAGATGGATGCCAACTACGCCCTCGAGCCCGAGGAGATCGACAAGGGCTACGTGCTCACCTGCCAGTCGCACCCCACCTCCGCGAGAGTCGTCCTCGACTACGACGCGTGACACCCGCCCTGCCGTCCTTTGCCCGCTCGCTAGGGTCGTGGGCATGGAGATTCGTAACCTCGGAGCGAGCGGCCTGAAGATCTCGGCCATCGCCTACGGCAACTGGCTCACCCACGGCTCCCAGGTCGAGGAGGACGCCGCGCTCGCGTGTGTGCGGCAGGCCCTCGACGAAGGGATCACGACCTTCGACACCGCCGACGTCTACGCCAACACCTTGGCGGAGTCGGTGCTCGGCAAGGCCCTCAAGGGCGAGCGTCGCGAGGGCCTCGAGATCTTCACCAAGGTCTACTGGCCGACCGGACCGGGCGGACACAACGACCACGGACTGTCGCGCAAGCACATCATGGAGTCGATCTGAATCGCCCTGGGTCTGATGGAGGCTCGGGCTATTGGATTCCGACCAGGGGCTGGTCGGTCCGTTTTGTAGCGTAGAACGTCTGCTCGAACTCTGCTGGCGGGACGTCTGCCAGGT
>JBKJUE010000098.1:0-25195 GCA_046590395.1 Nocardioides sp. | reverse complement strand
GGTGCCCACGATCTCCGTGGAGCCCCCGCGCAACCCGTTGCAGATGGACAAGGCCGTGCGCGGCCTCGTCGAGGGACGCTACGAGTGGATCGCCTTCACCTCGGTCAACGCCGTGCGCGCCGTCCGCGAGAAGTTCGACGAGTACGGCCTCGACGCCCGCGCGTTCTCCGGTCTCTCCGTGGCCGCCGTCGGGGACAAGACCGCCGTCGCGCTGAGCGACTGGGGCCTGCGTGCGGACCTCGTGCCCTCCGACGAGCAGTCCGCCCTGGGTCTGCTCGAGGACTGGCCGGAGTACGACGAGCAGCTCGACATGATCAACCGGGTCTTCCTGCCCCGCGCCGACATCGCCACCGAGAACCTCGTGGCCGGCCTGATCGACCTCGGCTGGGAGTGCGACGACGTCACGGCGTACCGCACCGTGCGGGCCACGCCGCCGCCGGCGCCGACCCGCGACGCGATCAAGTCGGGCAAGTTCGACGCGGTCGTCTTCACGTCGTCCTCGACGGTGCGCAACCTGGTCGGCATCGCCGGCAAGCCGCACCCGTCCACGATCATCGCCGTGATCGGTCCCGCCACTGCCAAGACCGCCGAGGAGCACGGCCTGCGCGTCGACGTCCTCGCGTCCCGGCCCGACGTCGAGGAGCTGGTGGACGCGCTGGCGGACTTCGGCGCCGCGCGCCGCAGCTCCATCCTGGACGCGGGCCAGTCCGTGACCCGTCCGTCCGAGCGGAAGCCCTCGGCCCGCCGGAAGGTCCGTACGCAGTGAGGAGGGTGAGGAAGGCGCGCTAGCGCCGGTCTCGAGACCCATGAGCGACGAGTTCGCAGTTCCCCCGATCATCGGACCCTCGGTCCGGCCGCGCCGGCTGCGCACCACCCCGGCGCTGCGCCGGATGGTGGCCGAGACCTCGCTCGAGGCGCGCCAGCTGGTGCTGCCCCTCTTCGTCCGGGAGGGGCTCACCGAGCCGCACCCCATCGGCTCGATGCCGGGCGTGGTGCAGCACTCCCGGGCCTCGCTGCTCGCCGCGGTGACCGAGGCTGCCGAGCTGGGTCTGGGGGGCGTCATGCTCTTCGGCATCCCCGAGGCGAAGGACGCCCTCGGCTCCGGGGGCAGTGACCCCGCGGGCATCCTGAACCTCGCCATCACCGACGTGGTGGCCGAGGTGGGCGACGCGCTCACGGTCATGAGCGACCTGTGTCTCGACGAGTTCACCGACCACGGCCACTGTGGCCTGCTCACCCCGGACGGTCGCGTCGACAATGACAAGACCCTGGCCGCCTACGCCGACATGGCCCGCGCCCAGGCGCACGCGGGGGTCGACGTGGTCGGCCCCAGCGGGATGATGGACGGCCAGGTCGCGGTCATCCGCGCGGCCCTCGACGCCGCCGAGCACACCGACATCTCGATCCTGGCCTACTCCGCGAAGTACGCCTCCGCGTTCTACGGCCCCTTCCGTGAGGCGGTCGACTCCTCGCTCGAAGGCGATCGGCGCACCTACCAGCAGGACCCGCCGAACGCCCTCGAAGGGGTTCGCGAGGCCCTCCTCGATGTCGAGCAGGGCGCCGACATGGTGATGGTCAAGCCGGCGCTCGCCTACCTCGACGTCGTACGCCGCGTGCGTGACGCGGTCGACGTCCCGGTCGCGGCGTACAACATCTCCGGCGAGTACTCCATGCTCGAGGCCGCTGCGGCCCGGGGCTGGATCGACCGCGAGGCGGCGATCCTGGAGACCCTGGTCTCGATCCGCCGGGCGGGCGCCGACGTGGTGCTGACCTACTGGGCCTCCGAGGCGGCCCGGCTCCTGCGCTGACCGGCCCGCGCGCGGGCCGCCCGGCTCAGCTCGTGTAGCCCTTCACGCACTTGTCGAAGTCGTCGGTGCTCGACAGCGGGTTGTCGACGTACCCCTCGAGCGTGCACTGCGCGATCGCCTGGGCCAGCGTCAGCACCTCGTCGACCGGCGGGATCGAGGGTGTCGGCAGCGGCGGCAGGGTCGGGGTCGGGACCGGCAGTGACGGGGTGCCGCCACCGGGGTTGCCCGGCGTCGGGGGCGTCGGATCCGTGGTCGTCGGTGCCGGCGGCGGGCTCGACGGGTTGCCGCTGTTGTTCCCGTTGCCGTGGTGGTGACCCTTGACCGGGTGCTTGACCGGGTGGCTCGGGACGTGCGTGGCGGGCACGAAGTAGCCGGCTGAGGTGGTGCCGTTGGGCACGGAGGTGAAGTCGCCGGACATGTAGGCCCGCATGATGGACAGGACCAGCTCGACGTAGGAGTCGCTGTGGTTGTAGCGGAAGACCGAGCTGTGCTGGCCGCCAGACGTGGAGAGGTCGTCCCGTCCGGAGCAGAGGTAGACGGCGGTCGCCAGGGCCGCGTCGTCGATGTCCTGGGGGTTGCGCTGGGCATCCCCGTCGGCGTCCACGCCCACGACCGACCAGGTCGACGGGATGAACTGCATCGGGCCAACGGCGCGGTCGAAGACGGCGTCGGCGTCGTACTGGCCGGCGTCGGTGTCGCGGATCAGCGAGGTGCCGTGCTTGCCGTTGAGGGCGATCCCGTAGATGCCGGGGCGGGCGACGCCCTGGTCGTCGAGGACGTTGCCGTTGGTGCGGCCGTGGTCGGACTCGACCCGGCCGATGGCCGCCACGAGCTGCCAGGGCAGGTGGCACGTGGTGTCGGCCGCGTTGATCACGGTCTCGGCGCGCTGGTAGGCAGCGAGCGCGGCGGCGGGAATTCCGGACGTGGACGCGGTGGCCACGGCCTGCTGGGCGTCACCGCTGATACCGGGGGCGACGGTGCCGGGGGCGGAGACGCTCGCAGGCGTCTCGATCGCCTCGGTCGGGACCGTGGTGCCGTCGGGCAGGGTGAGGGCCGGCGGGAGCTCCGCGGCCACGTTGCTGATGCCGGCACCGGCGAGACTGGCTGTCCAGGCAGCCGACAGCAGCGCCAGTGGAATGAGCGCTGTCGCCATCTGCAGGCGACCGAATCGTGGTCCGGACATCAAGACTCCCTTTTCCCCATCAGCCAAGTGTGCTCCCTCAAGCACCAGCGGTCTGCTCAACGAGTGGTTTGAGCGCCAGTTACGGTCAGCGGAGGGTGTGACCGACGTCTCACCCGAGGTGAGCCGTAACTGAAACGATGATTCCCGCAGGTCATGACGGTGAAACCAGTTTTCGGGCAAAAGTGGTCTGGAGCACCCGGGGACCGGGTTCCGGGGAGCCTCGCCGTCGTCCTGTTGGTCGGCTCGGGGACAATGACCGGGTGAGCACCGCAGCCCCCGCCAGCAACCCGGCCAGCACGGCCGCCTCCGACGCCCTGTTCCAGCGCGCCCGGGCGGTCACGCCCGGCGGTGTGAACTCGCCGGTCCGGGCGTTCAACGCGGTCGGCGGGACGCCCCGCTTCATCCGCTCCGCCCGAGGTGCCTGGCTCACCGACGTCGACGGGAACGAGTACGTCGACCTGATCTGCTCGTGGGGGCCGATGCTGCTCGGTCACGCCCACCCCGAGGTGCAGGCGGCCGTCCAGGCCGCGGTCGCCCGCGGTACGTCGTACGGCACCCCGACCGAGCCCGAGGTCGAGCTGGCCGAGGAGATCGTGGCCCGAACCCCGGTCGAGCGGGTCCGCTTCGTCTCCTCCGGCACCGAGGCCACCATGTCGGCGATTCGCCTGGCCCGCGGGTTCACCGGTCGAGACGTGATCGTGAAGTTCGCCGGCTGCTACCACGGCCACGTCGCGACCGGTGAAGCCGCGGGCCAGCCGGATCGCCGACATCGTCGCCTCGGTGCCCGACGACACGAACCGGACCCGCTCGACGGACGTGCGGGCGACGATCTCCTCGGCGAGCTCGACCTCGGGCTCGGTCGGAGCACCGTACGACGTGCCGCGGGCGACCGCCGCGTTGACGGCGGCCAGCACCTCGGGGTGGGCGTGACCGAGCAGCATCGGCCCCCACGAGCAGATCAGGTCGACGTACTCGTTGCCGTCGACGTCGGTCAGCCAGGCGCCCGCGGCCGAGCGGATGAACCGGGGCGTGCCGCCGACCGCGTTGAACGCGCGGACCGGTGAGTTCACGCCACCGGGTGTCACCTGCCGGGCGCGGTCGAACAGGGCGCCGGAGGCGACCGTGCTGGAGGGACTCACCGGGTCATTGTCCCCGAGCACCAAACGGGGACGACACCGAGGTTCGACCACGCGGCCGTGGAATGTGGTGTAGACCACTGAGGAGAGGGGGAGGTTTCCGCGTCATGAGCGTGGGGAAGCATCGTTTCAGCAGCACAACCGGGGTTGGGGACGTACGTCACACTGGTACGTGATCCGTAACCGCGGCGAGAAACGTTCGTTTGGATGACTACGCGTGCTTGAGGGAGTACGACGTAGTACACAACTGGGAGACTCGATGTCCGTACCGCGATTCAGCCGCCTGCAGAAGGCCGGGGCGCTCTTGCCGCTGGCCTTGCTCTCGACTGCCTGGACGGCCAGCCTGGCTGGCGTCGGCGCCGGCAGCGCCTCCGCAGGCGAGGAGCTGGCAGCCACGCTCCCCGACGGCACGAGCATCCCCACCGAGGCCATCGAGGCGCCGGCCAGCGTCTCCGTGCCCGGCCAGGTCGCCCCCGGCATCGAGGGCAGTGCGGCCCAGGCCGTCTCCCAGGCCTCCACCTCCGGCATCCCCGCCGCGGCGCTCGCCGCCTACCAGCGGGCCGAGACCGTCATCAACTCCGCCGACCAGAGCTGCAACATCTCCTGGCAGCTGATCGCCGCCATCGGCCGCGTCGAGTCCGACCACGGTCGGGCCAACGGCAACGCCCTCAACACCGACGGCCTCGCCGAGCCGGGCATCTTCGGCATCGCGCTGGACGGCCGCCAGGGCACCGCCGTCATCACCGACACCGACGCCGGCCAGTACGACTTCGACTCCGAGTTCGACCGCGCAGTCGGCCCGATGCAGTTCATCCCGTCGACCTGGTCGGTCGTGGGCGTGGACGCCGACGGTGACGCCGAGCGCAACCCGCAGGACATCGACGACGCGGCGCTCGCCACCGCCGTCTACCTCTGCTCCGGCCGTGAGGACCTCGGCGCCACGGACGGCCAGCGCGCCGCCGTCTACCGCTACAACCACAGCCAGGCCTACGTCGACCTCGTGCTCTCGATCATGAACGCCTACCTCGAGGGTGAGTTCATGTCGGTGCCCAACGGCACCACCTCGGCCGGTGTCTTCGTGCCCGCTCCCGCTCCGTCAGGCCCCCAGGGTGGCGGCAACGGCGGCGGCAACGGTGGCAACGGCGGCAACGGCGGCGACAACGGCGACAACGGCGACAACGGCAACCCGCCGCCCACCGAGCCCACCGAGCCGACCGAGCCCACGGACCCGACCGACCCGATCGAGCCCCCGGACGACGATGGCCCGAGCGTCCCGATCCCGTCGCCCAACGTCCCGCCGGTCCCCGGCCCGGGGCTGCCCCCGGTCGATGACGTCCTCACCGAGGCCGAGGCTATCGCCGAGTGCCTCGACGACGGTCTGGTCGACAACCCGCTGAACGACAACGACGCCTTCGACCAGTGCGTCGAGGACCTGCTCGACCCGTAGCCCACGAGCACGTTGAGTTGGGCCTGCGCGGCATTCAGTTGCCGCGCAGGCCCATTTCACGTGCGGGGCAGGCCCAAACTCAACGGCGCAGGAGGCGAGCGGCCTCGGCGGCCCAGTAGGTCAGCACCACGTCGGCACCGGCCCGGCGGATCGAGAGCAGGGTCTCGAGGATCGCCGACTCACGGTCGATCCACCCCTGGGCGGCAGCTGCCTCGAGCATGGCGTACTCGCCGGAGACGTTGTACGCCGCGACCGGGACGTCGACCGCGTCGCGCACTCGCTGCACCACGTCGAGGTAGGCGAGCGCGGGCTTCACCATGACGATGTCGGCACCCTGCTCGATGTCGAGCAGCGCCTCGCGGACGCCCTCACGCGCGTTGGCGGGGTCCTGCTGGTAGGTCCGGCGGTCGCCCTCGAGGGAGGAGTGCACCGCCTCGCGGAACGGACCGAAGAAGGCGGAGGCGTACTTGGCGGAGTAGGCCAGGATCGAGACGTCGGTGTGCTCGGCGGCGTCGAGCGCCTCGCGGATCACCCCGACCTGCCCGTCCATCATCCCGCTCGGCCCGACCATGTCGACCCCGGCGTCGGCCTGGGCGAGCGCCATCTCGGCGTACACCTCGAGGGTGCGGTCGTTGTCGACCCGGCCGTCCGGAGTGAGCAGGCCGCAGTGGCCGTGGTCGGTGAACTCGTCGAGGCACAGGTCGCTCATCACGGTGAGCTGGTCGCCCACCTCGGCGACGACGTCGTTGATCGCGAGGTTGAGGATGCCCGCGGGGTCGACGGCACCGGACCCGGTCGCGTCCTTGCTCCCGGGGATGCCGAAGAGCATCACGCCGCCCAGCCCCAGCTCGGCCGCCTCGGCGACCGCCTCGAGCAGCGAGTCACGGGAGTGCTGGACGACGCCCGGCATGGAGCCGATCGGGCGCGGCTCGGTGAGCCCTTCGCGCACGAACATCGGGAGCACCAGCTGTCGGGCGTCCAGCGACGTCTCGGCCACCATCCGGCGCAGTGCCGGCGTCGTCCGCAGACGACGGGGTCGGATCGTCGGGCTGGCAGTCTCGGGCTGGCCGTCGGTCATGTCCGGGGTCCCCGCGGAGGCGTGAGCGCAGCGAGCGGCTTCGTGGGGTGGTTCATCGTGACGAGGTGGCCTTCCTCCGACCCGAGGGCTTGCGCTCCGACGGCTTGGTGACGGGCTGGCCGGCCTCCACCATGGCGAGCCGGCGGGCGGCACCGAAGTCGGCCAGGGCGTCGACGAGCTGCTCGACGTCCGGCTTGGGCGCCATCACGTCGACCCGCAGGCCGTGCTCCTCGGCGGTCTTCGCCGTGGCCGGCCCGATCACCGCGATCACGGTGGAGGGGTGCGGCTTGCCGGCGATGCCGACCAGGTTGCGCACGGTCGAGGACGAGGTGAACACGACTGCGTCGAACTTGCCGGTCTTGATCGCGTCGCGGGTCGGCGCCGGCGGCGGGGTCGCCCGCACGGTGCGGTAGGCGGTGACGTCGTCGCACTCCCAGCCCAGGTCGATCAGGCCGGCCACGAGGTTCTCGGTGGCGATGTCGGCGCGCGGCAGGAACACCCGGTTGATGGGGTCCAGCAGGTCGTCGAACGGTGGCCAGTCGGCCAGCAGTCCGGCCGCGGACTGCTCGCCCGACGGCACCAGGTCGGCCCGGAGGCCCCAGGCGGCGATGGCGTCGGCGGTCTTGTCGCCGACGGCGGCGATCTTGAGGCCGGAGAAGGCACGCGCGTCGAGGCCGTACTCCTCGAACTTCTCGCGTACCGCCTTGACGGCGTTCACGGAGGTGAAGGCGATCCACTCGTA
This sequence comes from Nocardioides sp., assembly GCA_046590395.1. Taxonomy (GTDB): domain Bacteria; phylum Actinomycetota; class Actinomycetes; order Propionibacteriales; family Nocardioidaceae; genus Nocardioides. Next base: position 17,801 of record JBKJUE010000098.1, on the reverse strand, counting down.
GCGGCCCTCGACGAGGCCGCGGACGGCCTTGTCCATCTGGAGCGGGTTGCGGGGCGGCTCGACGGAGATCGTGGGGACCTCGTCGGGCACGGCACCGTAGCCACGGAGGCGGGTGGTGAGCGACCCGGCCTGCTCCTTGGTGCGCGGCACCAGGACCCGCCAGCCGAACAGCGGCTTGGTCTCGAACCAGGACAGGGCCTCACGCAGGTTGACCACGTCGCCGATGACCGTGACGGCCGGCGGGGTCATCCGGGCGGCGCGGGCGTCGGCCGCGATGTGCTCGAGCGTGGAGGTGACCGTGGCCTGCTCCGTCGTGGTGCCGACGCGGGTCATCGCCACCGGGGTCTCCGGCGAACGGCCGGCCGCGATCAGCGCGGAGGCGATCTCGGCGATCGAACCGACGGCCGAGAGCAGCACCAGGGTGCGGCTGTCGGCGTACTTGGTCCAGTCGACCTTCTCGCCACACGTGACGACGGCGACCTCGCGGCAGTCCTTCGTGGTCAGCGGGATGCCGGCGTACGCCGGGACCGCGCTCACGGACGAGACGCCGGGGACGATCTCGAAGCCCAGGCCGGCCTTGACGCAGGCCTGCGCCTCCTCGGGGCCGGACGCGTAGAGGAACGGGTCGCCGGCCATCAGCCGGACGACGCGGGCGCCCTTCTTCGCGTGCTTGACGACGACCTTCGCGCGGGCGGCGTGGGTGAGCGGCTGGCCGTCCTCACCGAAGCCACCGTCGACGAGGAGGGGGCCCTCGGGCTCGACGGCCTCCTCGCCCTCGACGGGCTCGGGGAGGCCGAGCAGGCCCCGGACGAGCGCGTCGTGCTCGGGTACCTCGGTCACGACGACCTCGGCCTCCCGGAGCAGGTCAACGGCGCGAACCGTCAACAGATCGGGGTCACCGGGGCCACTGCCGACGAACGACACCCAACCGCGGGTCGCGGTGTCGCTGGTGGGGGTGGTCTTGACTCGCGTCATGCGTTCTGCCTCTTCGCTGGGGCTTCGGTCAGTCGTCCTGCACCGTCGGCGAGCATCTCGTTCGCCAGGCGGGTCCCGACACCAACGGCATCGGTGGTGGCACCCGATGCGGACATCCGCACCGAAAGGCCTCCGTCGAGGGACAGGGCAACGGCCCTGACCCAGATCTCGTCCCCGTCGTCACCCTCGACCACATCGGCCAGGGCTCCGATCGGAGCAGAGCAGCCACCCTCGAGCGTGGCAAGTACGGCGCGCTCGGCCTCCACGGCCGCACGGGTGTGCGGGTCGTCGAGCCGGGCCAGGTCGGTCACGAGATCGGTGTCCTCGGTGCGGCACTCGATCGCCAGGGCACCCTGCCCGGGAGCGGGGAGCATCTGGAGCGGGTCGAGCACCTCGGTCGCCTCGTCGAGCCGACCGATCCGGGCGAGGCCCGCACGAGCGAGCACGACGGCGTCGTACTCCCCGGAGCGGACCTTGCCGAGCCTGGTGTCGACGTTGCCACGGATGCCCGTGATCTCCAAGCCGAGGCCGAGGGCGTGCAGCTGGGCCTCCCGTCGGGGGGACCCGGTGCCGACCCGGCTGCCGACCGGCAGCTCGCCCAGGGTGAGGCCGTCGCGGGCGACCACGGCGTCGCGCGGGTCCTCGCGGACCGGCGTCGCAGCGAGGGTGATCCCCTCGTGGGGCGCGGTCGGGAGGTCCTTGAGCGAGTGGACGGCGATGTCGATGTCCCCGCCGAGCAGGGCGTCGCGCAGGGCGCTGACGAAGACGCCGGTGCCGCCGAGCGTCGCGAGCGGGGCGCTGCTGACGTCGCCCTCGGTGGTCACCTCGACCAGCTCGACGTCGTGCCCGAGCTGGCTGCGGACGAGCTGGGCCACGGTCTCGGACTGGGTCGTGGCGAGGAGGGACGCGCGGGTCCCGAGGCGGAGGGTGTTTCCCGGGGTCCCCGCGGAATCGGGAACGGAGCGAGTGGTCTCGGGGGGTGAAGTCACTTCTCGATCCCCTCCACCCGGGTGACGGCGTCGACCGCGTCGGGGTCGAGCGAGAACAGCTCGGCGAGGGCGGCGGCGTAGGAGACGGCGCCGGTCTCGTTGGCCAGCTCCTTCACGCGCACGGTCGGCGTGTGCAGCAGCTTGTCGGCCACCCGGCGTACGGCGTGGAGCACTTCGGCGCGGGATGCCTCGTCGAGGTCGGGGAGCCGGGCGGAGAGCCGCCCCATCTCGGCCTCGACCACGGACGTGGCCATGGAGCGGAGGGCGACCACGGTCGGCGTGACCTGCGCCTGGCGCCGGGCGGCGAGGAAGGCGTTGACCTCCTGGCCGACGATCTGGCGTACGCCGTCGACCTCCTGGCCGGCCTCGGAGTCACGCAGTTGCTCGGCGAGGTCGGTGAGGCTGACCAGCGTGACGCCGGGGAGCTCGGCCACGGCGGGGTCGACGTCGTGGGGCAGCGCGAGGTCGATGATGGCGAGGGGGGCGTCGCCGGGGCGGGCGGCCACCACGTTCTCGGTGGTGAGCAGGACGCCGCTGGAGCCGGTGCACGCGATCACGAGGTCGGCGCGGGCGAGCTCCGAGCCCAGGCCGTCGAGCGTCGCGGAGCGGGCGGAGTGTTCGCGAGCCAGCCGGTCGGCGTTGCTCCCGGTGCGGTTGACGACGGCGATGTCGGTGGCGCCGAGCCGGGCCACGGTAGCGGTCGCGAGGCCCGCCATCGAGCCGGCTCCGAGGATCAGCACCCGCTTGCCCGCGACGCCGCCGAGGGGGGCGTCGACGCGCTCGAGGGCGGCGCTCACGAGGGACGGGGCGGCCTGGTCGATGTCGGTCTCGGCGCGGGAGCGCTTGCCGACCCGGAGCGCCTGCTGGAAGAGCACGTTGAGGGCGGGGCCGACGGTGCCGTGCTCCTGGCCCCGACGCAGCGCGTTGCGGGTCTGGCCGAGGATCTGGCCCTCGCCCACGGCGAGGGAGTCGAGCCCGGCAGCGACGTGGAAGAGGTGGGAGACGGCGCCGTCGTCGTAGTGGACGTAGAGGTGGGGCAGGATCACCTCGGTGGAGTCCTCGGCACGCTCGACGAGGAGTCGCGAGACGTCCTCGACGCTTCCGTGGAAACGGTCGACGTCGGCGTAGATCTCGAGCCGGTTGCAGGTGGCGATCACGGTCGCCTCGGTGACGTGCTCGCAGGCGATCACGTCGCTGAGCAGCTTCACGACACCGTCGCTGTCGAGCGCGACCCGTTCGAGGAGCGCCACGGGCGCGGTCTTGTGGGAGATGCCGACGACGAGGACACTCATGCCGACTCTCCTTGGGCCTTGCGCTGCTCGTGGTAGGCGAGGATCTGCAGCTCGATGGACAGGTCGACCTTGCGGACATCGACGCCGTCGGGCACCGAGAGCACGCCCGGGGCGAAGTTGAGGATGCTGGTGATCCCGGAGGCGACCATCCGGTCGGCGACGTCCTGGGCGGCCAGCGCCGGCGTGGCGATCACACCGATCGCGACGCCGTGCTCCTTCACGATCCGCTCGAGGTCGTCGAAGGGGCGTACGTCGACGCCCGCGACGACCTCGTCGTGACGGTCCGGGTCCGCGTCGAGCAGGGCCACGACCCGGAACCCGCGGCTGCGGAAGCCGGAGTAGTTGGCGAGGGCGTGGCCGAGGTTTCCGATGCCGACGATGACGACCGGCCAGTCCTGGGTCACGCCGATCTCGCGAGCGATCTGGTAGCGCAGGTAATCGACGTCGTAGCCGACCCCGCGGGTGCCGTAGCTGCCGAGGTAGGAGAGGTCCTTGCGCAGCTTCGCGCTGTTGACACCGGCAGCCGTCGCGAGCTCCTCGCTGGAGCAGGTCCGCGTGCCGAGTTCTGTGAGCGTGGTCAGCGCTCGCAGGTAGACAGGCAGACGCGCGACGGTGGCCTCGGGGATGTCCCGGGCACTGTCGGTGGAAGTCCGTGCCGTCAACGTGCTCTTCTCTCCAGCCGCCCGGCCCCGGGCTCGGGGTACCCGCTGGCAGGTCGCGCGGCCCGATCACTCTAAGAGTTTGTGAACGTGAGAACAAACTGAGCAGAGGGACCGGCTACCACATGTGAGAAGCCCCACCCGACCCGGGTCGGGTCATCCCGCGAGGGCCGCCCGGAGCCGCGCTTCGTCGACCCGCCAGAAGTCGTGCTGCCGGCCGTCGACGAACGTCACCGGGACCTCGTCGGTGAAGCGGTCGAGCAGCGCCGCGTCAGAGTTGACGTCGACCTCGTCGAAGGACTCCCCGAGGTCCCCGCAGACCCGCTCGATGACCGCCCGGGCGTCGTCACAGAGGTGACAGCCCGGCCGGCTGTAGAGGGTGACCCGGGCGTTCATCCCAGGATGCCGAGCGCACGCCGGCGCTCGAGGCCGCGCAGGCGGCCCTTCTGGACCTTGCCGGTCACGGTCAGCGGGAGCTCGTGGACCACCTCGATCCGGCTCGGCCGCTTGAACCTGGCCAGCCGGGTCTCGCAGTGCCGACGGACGTCGGCGGCGACGATCTCCGGGTCGCCGTCGGGGGCGACGACGTAGGCGACGACGGCCTCGCCGCTGGTCTCGTCGTGGACGCCGATGACGGCCGCCTCGGTGACCCCGCGCACGCCGCGGACGACGTCCTCGATCTCGCTCGGGTAGACGTTGAAGCCGGAGACGATGATCAGGTCCTTGATCCGGTCCACGAGGAACAGGTCACCCGTGCCGTCCAGGAAGCCGACGTCACCGGTGGACCACCAGCCGTCCTCGTCGGGACCGCCCGAGCCGTCCGGCCAGTAGCCGCTGAACAGGTTGGCCCCCCGGATCCGGATCTCGCCGGGGTCCTCGCCCTCGGGCGCGTGACCGAGGTCGTCGACCAGCATGATCTCGATGCCGGGCAGCGCGGCGCCCACCGAGCCGTTCTGGAGCTCCTGGCTGCACAAGGTGCTCGTCACCACCGGGGACGCCTCGGTCAGGCCGTAGCCCTGGTGCACCGCGATGCCGGTGCGCTCGGTGAACTCCTCGATCACCTCGGCGGCCAGCGGAGCCGATCCCGACAGCACGAGCCGCACCGGGCCCAGCCGCTCGGCGAGGTTCTCGTCGGGGAGCCAGTAGGCGAAGACGGGCGGTGCGATCGGCACGACGCTGCAGGCTTCGTCGTCGATCAGGTCGAGGGTGCCCTGCGGGTCGAACCGGTCGACGAGGACCAGCTTCGCCCGCCGCTTGAGGACACTGCCGAGGACGGCGTTGAGGCCGTAGACGTGGAACAGCGGGAGGACGCCGAGCACGACGTCGTCGCCGTGGATCATCGGCGGGTCGACCTCGGCCACCTGGTCGAGGTTGGCCAGCAGGGCACGGTGGGTCAGCATGGCCGCGCGCGGCCGGCCGGAGGTACCGCTCGTGTAGAGCAGGACCGCCAGCTTCTCAGGGTCCTGGAGCGGAGGGACGGGCCGCGGCTCGGTGCCCCTCAACGCGTCGTACGAGAGCTCGCCGGGAGCGGCGTCACCGTCGACAACCACGACGGCGGGCTGCACTGCCCGCTCCATCAGGTCCTTGTCGACGTCGTCGATCTCGCCGGCGATGGCCCGGCGTACGACGTCGACCGCGTCCCGGACCGGGCCCAGGGTGGCGCCGTCGGCGACGACCAGGCGGGAGCCGGAGTCGGCCACCATCCGGGCCAGCTCCTCGACGGTCGAGCTGGGGTTGACGGGGACGGCGACCGCCTGGGCCCGGAGCACGCCGAGGTAGGCGGTCACGAACTCGAGCCGGTTGGGGAGCGCGATCATCACCCGGTGGCCGGCGACCACACCCGCATCACCCAGACCGGTGGCGATCCGGGCCACCTCGTCCTCCAGGCCGGCCCACGTGAGGCTGCGCCCACCCGCCTCCACGACGGCCAGGCCGTCGGGGCGCGCGGCCGCCGCGTCAGCGACGAGATCGGCCACGTCGTGCTTGGCAGGCATAGCCGCGATCCTCCCACACGGCGAGGCGCGACCGAGGCATCCCTCGGGCCGTGGCTCGGGGCTACGCTGCGGGTGTGACCCCGCCAGCCGACGGCCGACGTCGTCCTCCCGACCTGAAGGTGCGCTCCACGCTCGCCGGGGAGGCCGCGGCAGCGGCGGCCGAGGTGGAGACGGCACTCGACACGCCCGCGGACCCGACCTCGGCGGCCTTCTTCGACGTCGACAACACGGTCATGCAGGGCGCGAGCATCTTCCACCTGGCCCGGGGGCTGCACCGACGCGACTTCTTCACCACCCGGGAGATCGTGGGAGCCGCCTGGAAGCAGGCCTACTTCCGGATCGTGGGGGTCGAGGACCCCGAGCACGTCGCCGACGCCCGCAACTCTGCCCTCGGCTTCATCGCCGGGCACACCGTCCAGGAGCTCGAGGAGCTGGGCGAGGAGATCTTCGACGAGGCGATGGCCCACCGGATCTGGCCCGGCACCCGCGCGCTGGCCCAGCTGCACCTCGACCAGGGGCAACGGGTGTGGCTGGTGACGGCAGCGCCCATCGAGATCGCCAGCATCATCGCGCGCCGCCTCGGCCTGACCGGTGCCATGGGCACCGTCGCCGAGCACGTCGACGGCGTCTACACGGGCCGTCTGGTCGGGGACCTGCTGCACGGCCCCGCCAAGGGGGAGGCGATCAAGGCTTTGGCCGCCCGGGAGGACCTCGACCTAGCGCGCTGCTCGGCGTACTCCGACTCGTTCAACGACCTGCCCATGCTGACGATGGTCGGCGACCCGTGCGCGATCAACCCTGACGCGAGGCTTCGGGCCAAGGCCAAGGAGATGGGCTGGCGGATCCGCGACTACCGGACGGGGCGCAAGGCCGCCCGGGTCGGGCTGGTCGTCGGGGCCCTCGCCGGGGCCGCCAGTGGCACCGTCGCCGCCGGCGTCGCACTGCGCGGACGACGCCGCTGAGCAGCGGTTCTTTACTTCTTTACCGACGTGGTATGGACCACGTTTTCCCCTCCAACTGTTCCCTTCACCACACTCCCCCGCATACGATGGGGGCGGCTTCGGGGGAAGCTGACCGGGAGGGTCTCTCTTCATGCTGCGGGACGGGAACGACCTCGAACGCGGGCTCGATGGCCTGCGCTCCGCCGTCGCTCGCCTTCTCCTGCCCCAGATCGCCGTCGCCGGCGGCCCCCAGATCCTCCTCACCGAGGCGTCCGTCGCGCCCGGCGCCAAGCCTGGCTCCCCTGCCGGCGGGGCTGGCCACTTCCACGACGACGGCGATGCCGCGTCCTCCGAGGAGTCCGAGGCCGACCGCACCCGACTGATCGCGCTCGTGGAGCTCGCCCGGGGCGGGGACTCCGAGGCCTTCGGCCTCCTCTACGACCACTACCAGTCGTCGGTCTACCGCTTCCTCTTCTACCGGACCCGCTCCAGCCAGCTCGCCGAGGACCTCACGTCGGAGACGTTCTTCCGCGCGCTCCGCAGCATGAGCAACTTCCGGTGGCAGGGCAAGGACTTCGGCGCCTGGCTGATGACCATCGCCCGCAACCTCGCCACTGACCACTTCAAGGCCGGCCGCACCCGCCTCGAGCTCACCACTGAGGACATGGGCGTCCACGACGACGCCACCGAGGGACCCGAGGCCTCGGTCCTCGCCGGCCTCACCAACAACATCCTGCTGGGCGCTCTCAAGGCCCTTCCCGACGAGCAGCGCGACTGCCTGGTGATGCGCTTCCTGCAGGGCATGAGCATCGCCGAGACGGCCGCCGTACTCGGGCGAAGCGACGGGGCGATCAAGCAGCTCCAGCTGCGCGGGGTCCGCAACCTCGCGAAGCTGATGCCCGAGGGGATTCGGGACTGATGCAGATGCGCGCGCGATGGTCAATGACTGGTGGCTCACACCCCGTAACCTCGGCAGTTCACGGGTCGTTGAAGTCTTCGTCGGGGACGCTCCCTCCCTTGACGGATGACGAGATGACAGGACTGGCCAGATGACACCCGTGTTTTCGGCGCGACGACGCGCCGAGGAGTTCAACTCCCTGATCGAGCACTCCTCAGGGAACGACCTCACTGACGCGCGGTACGCCGAGTTCCTCGAGATCGTGAGCGCCCTGCGCACGTCTCCCCAGGTTCGACCCCGGCCCGCGTTCGTCAGCACGCTCCGCGAGCAGCTGATGCTCGCCGCCGAGACCGAGCTCGTCCCCTCCCCGGAGGCGCGGCTCGCGCTGCCGGCCCGTCGCCCCCGCGACCGCCGGATCGCCGCCGCCGTGGGTGGGTTCGCCATCGTCGGTGCCACCACGTCCATGGCCATGGCCGCCCAGACCGCCCTGCCCGGCGACGTCCTCTACCCGCTCAAGCGCACGATCGAGAACGTCGAGACCGGAATCAACGTCAACGAGGGCGACAAGGGCACCACCATGCTCGCCAACGCGAGCGGCCGCCTCGACGAGGTCACCGCCCTCAGCCGCGAGGGCAGCCTCGAGGACACCACGGCCATCGCCGAAACCCTCAACACCTTCACGGAGCAGGCCACGGTCGCCTCCGACCTGTTGCTGTCCGACTACGCCAGCACCGGCGACGAGAGCTCGATCTCCGAGCTGCGCGACTTCACCGCGCTCAGCATGGAGACTCTGGCGGCTCTCGAGCAGCTGGTCCCGGCCGACGCCCGCGACGAGCTCCTGCACGCCGCCCGCGTGCTCACCCAGATCGACGCCGAGGCCGAGCAGGCCTGCCCCAGCTGCGCCGGCGACGGCATCACCTCGATTCCGCCGATCCTCGCCGGGGACAGCACTTTCTCCGGCGCCGGCATCACCGCCGACCCGGCCGGTCAGATCAAGCAGGGTGGCCAGGGCGCCAAGGACGACGGCGGCAGCGCGACCGACCCCGCCGGGAACGAGACCGAGAGCGAGGGCAACGCCCTGCCGTCGGACACCGTGCTCAACCCGGGCGACCCGGGCCCGGAGGCACCTGAGGACGACGGCTCGACCGGCGAGTCCTCGGACGACGCGATCGACGGCCTGACCGAAGGTCTGGTCAACGGCGGCGGCACCCAGCCCACGTCCGGTCCGTCCGGTCTGCCGGGTGTTCCGGAGGTCGAGGAAGTCATCGACGACGTGACCGGCGACCTCACCGGCAGCGACACCGACGCCAAGCCCTGACGCCGGTCACCCCGGTGTTCCCGCATGGCTCGCCCATCGGGCTCAGCCGGCTCAGCGGAAGACGGACTCCCGCTCCATGAGCAGCGAGTAGAGCGTCTGCTGGATGGTCTCGCGCACCTGGTCGGTGACGTTGAAGACCAGCATCGGGTCGTCTGCCGCGCCCGGGTCGAACTCGTCGGTACGGATCGGCTCGCCGAACTCCAGCATCCACTTCGACGGCAGCGGGACCATGCCGAGCGGGCCCAGCAGGGGGAAGAACGGCGTGATCGGGATGTAGGGCACCCCGAGGAGCCGGGCCAGGGACGGAATGTTCCCGACCAGCGGGTAGATCTCCTCGGCCCCCACCACCGAGAGCGGGATGATCGGCACGCCCGTGCGGAGGGCGGCCGAGACGAAGCCGCCGCGTCCGAAGCGCTGCAGCTTGTAGCGGTCGGCGTACGGCTTGCCGATGCCCTTGAAGCCCTCGGGCCACACTCCGACCAGCTCGCCGCTGCCGAGCATGCGCTCGGCGTCCTCGTTGCAGGCAAGGGTGGCGCCGCCCTTGCGGGCGAGGGTGCTGACGACCGGCATCCGGAAGACCAGGTCGGCGCCGAGCGGACGCAGGTGGCGGCCGGTGGCGTCGTGGATCTTGACCATCGTCATCAGTCCGTCGATCGGGACCGTGCCGGAGTGGTTGGAGACCACCAGGGCGCCGCCCGCGGACGGGATGTTCTCGGCGCCGCGGACCTCGATCCGGAACCACTTCTCGGCGATCGGCCGCAGCGACGCCATGAAGAACCGCTGGGTGACCTCGGCGTCGAAGCCGTACTCGTCGACGACGTAGTCACCGGTGACCCGGCGACGGAGGAATGCCAGCAGACGAGCGAGCTGGGGCTCCCACTGGTCGCCGAACACGTCGACGGCGGCATGCTGGAAGGCCGCGAGCAGCTCGGTCGGCGGGATGCCGCCCTTGGGTGCGCGGTCCTGGGTGGTCGCCGCAGGCCTGATGGACCGGGTGCCGGTCACCTTCTTCGGCGGCGGGGCCTTGCGGGCGCTCGCCGTGCTCGACGCAGGAGCGGGGGCAGCCTGCTTGGCCTTCCGCGGAGCCGCCGCGGACGGGGCCTTCGTGGCAGCGGCCGGCTTGGTGACAGGAGGCTTGGGCGCCGTGGGCTTGCCGGGAGCGAGGCTGCGAGCGGCGGAGGACGGCTTGTCCTTGCCCGTGCCCCGGCCGGGGCGGCCACGGGTCCCGATCGGGATGATCTCGGCGTCAGCCACGGTCGACTCCTGTGAGCTGGCGGATGGGACGCTCGGTCGTGGTCGAGAGGGCACGGGACACACCGTCGATGACGCGGACCGAACGTCCGCCCGTGGGGGTGAGCGACCGACCGAAGTCGGCGAACGCCTCAGCGGTGGTGAACTCCGGCTCGAAGCCGAGCACCTCACGCATCGCGGTGGTGTCGACGCCCCGGCCGTAGGTGAGCAGGCCCAGCTGTTCGGGCGAGAAGTCGGCCACCCGCGCCGAGCGCAGGACCGAACCCAGGTTGCCGACGGCGAAGCCCGGCATCTTGACCGAGGCTCGCTGGAGCCGGCGGATCGCCTGGCTGAGCACCAGGACACCGTCGCCGGCGACGTTGAAGGTGCCGGCCACGTCGTTGACGACGGCGTGCCGCAGCACACCGATCAGGTCCTGTTCGTGCAGGAACTGCAGCCTGGGGTCGTAGCCCAGCACCGTCGGGATGATCGGCAGCCGGAAGTAGGAGGTGAGCGGGCTCGCGACGTGGGGCCCGATCACGTTGGCGGGACGCAGCAGGGTGACCCGCACGTCCGGGCGCCTCCGGGTGAGGCCGCGGACGTAGCCCTCGACCTCGGCGACGTCCTTGGCATAGCCCGAGCGCGGCAACCGACGCGGCTCCATGCCCTCGGTGAACATCGCCGGGTCGCGGTTGCTGGCGCCGTACACGGTGGTCGTCGACTTCACGATCAGGTGGCGCAGCCCAGGTGCCTTCTGGCACGCCGCGAGGAGCTGCATCGTCCCGATGACGTTGAGCTCCTTCATCGTGTTGCGGCCACCGGCGCTGCCGGGAGTCGCGATCACGCTCATGTGGACGACGGTGTCGACGTCCTCCTTGGCGATGATCTTCGCGATGATCGGGTTGCGGATGTCGGCCCGGACGAAGGAGACGTCGCCGATGTCGCCGCGCGGCGGGACGACGTCCACACCGATGACGCGGTCGACAGCGGGGTCAGCGGCGGCAGCGCGCGCAAACCTGCGCCCGAGGTCGCGTGAGACCCCGGTGACGAGTACGACCTTGCCCATCACCGAGCCGCCCGATGCTTACTTGCCGAGCTTGCGACGCTGGACGCGCGTCTTCTTGAGCAGCTTGCGGTGCTTCTTCTTGGCCATGCGCTTGCGCCGCTTCTTGATGACAGAACCCACGGGAGACCTTTCAACAACTGAGGTGTCTCCGGGGCAGAGTGCCCGGAGGACCCGCACAGCCTAACGGGCGTGCCGCGGGCAGCCGAAACCGCGTGGACAATGTCCACCATGCGAGTCGGCTTAGGGTCGTCCCCTGTGATTGTCAGCCGGCGCTGTAGAAGCTCTTGCGGAGGTACTCGTTGACGTCCTCCTCGAGCACGCGGAAGGAACGGCCGACGCGGACCGCGGGCAGCTCTCCGTTGTGGACGAGCCGGTAGACCGTCATCTTCGAGACGCGCATGGTGCCCGCCACCTCGGCAACGGTCAGGAACTTCGAGTCGGAGAGATCTCCGGATGCGTTGTCAGCCATCGTGCACCGATCCTTCTGGGCGGATCGCCACCGACTTCCCCGTCGGTGAACGCACGTCCGCGCAACGTGAGAATAGAGCCTGGAGTGACTCGTGGGGAAGGGATTCACTAGAGCAACTTGAGAGACTTCGGCGTGTCCCCTTGCTTTTGCCCCGGTTCTTTACTTTGAGACTCGGTTTGGTAGCTCAGAAGTGGGGGTCGAGGCCGTGCCACGGGAAGACCTCCGTGCGGGTGCCCTGGATCGCCCGGTCCAGCCAGGCGTGCGGGTCGTAGCCCTCCGCCCAGTCCCGGTACGCCGGGGCCCGGCCGTCGGTCATCCGCAGCGGCGCGGTGCGGCCCAGCGCGGACCGTACGTGCTCTCGCCACGTCTCCGGGGTGTCCGTGCTCGGCTCCAGGGGTCGGCCGGCGACGATCGCCAGCAGGTGGGTCCAGGCCCGCGGCACCACCTCCACCAGCGCGTAGCCGCCGCCCCCGGTGACGACCCACTTGCCCTCGCACAGCTCGTGGGCGAGCTCGTGGAGGGCGAGGTACGCCGCCCGCTGGCCGTCGACGGTCAGCATCAGGTGGGCGAGCGGGTCCTCGATGTGGGAGTCGCACCCGTGCTGGGTCACCAGGACCTGCGGCTGGAAGGCGCGCAGCAGCGGGGGCACGACGGCGTGGAAGGCACGCAGCCAACCGGCGTCGGCGGTGCCGGGCGGGAGCGCCACGTTGACGGCGCTGCCCTGCGCGTCGGGCCCACCGACGTCGTGCGGGAAGCCGGTCCCCGGGAAGAGCATCTGCCCCGTCTCGTGGAGGGACACCGTCAGCACCCGGGGGTCGTCCCAGAAGATCTGCTCCACCCCGTCGCCGTGGTGGACGTCGACGTCGACATAGGCGACCCGCTCGACACCCTGGTCGAGGAGGTACTGGATGCCGACCGCCACGTCGTTGTAGATGCAGAAGCCGCTGGCGCGGTCGCGCATGGCGTGGTGCAGGCCGCCGGTGATGTTGGCGCTGTGCAGGGACTCACCGCTCCAGACCTGGCGGAACGCCTCGACGCTCGCCCCGACCACGTGGGCCGCCGCCACCTGCATCCCCGGGAAGACCGGGTTGTCGTCGGTGCCGAGGCCACGCGCTGCGTCGTACACGTCCTTCGTGCCGGCGCGGGTCACCGCCTCGATCAGTTGCGGTTCGTGGACGGTCGCGATCAGGTCGTCGCTCGCCATCGGCGCCGGGACCATCCGGAGCCGGTCGCCCACGACGCCCAGGTCACCGGCAAGCCGCATGGTGAGGTCGACCCGGACCGGCGACATCGGGTGGCTGGGGCCGAAGCTGTACTCGGTGAGGCTGGGGTCGAAGACGACCGTCGCGGGCCCCGCGCACTCCACCATGACGCGAGGCTACCGCCCGTGAATTCTCCGGGACCGCCGCGCGTCTGTGTGCGAGACTCGACGTGTGCCGACAACCCTGACCAACCTGTGGTGGCCCGCCTGACCGGCGGACCACCGATCGAGCACACCCTTCGACCACGGCCGCCCACGGGCGGCCGTTCTCGTTCTCCGGCAGACGGCGGACGGTTGCCCCGGGCCTGACCCAGGAGCACCCCATGACCGACCGCACCCTCTCCCTGCTCAAGCCCACCGGGCACCTCACCCTCGGCAACTACCTCGGCGCGCTGCGGCCCATGTCCGCCGGCCAGGACGGCACCGACGGCTACTACGGCGTCGCCGACCTGCACGCCCTCACCGTGGCCCACGACCCCGTGGCCCTGCGCACGCTGACGGCCGAGCTGGCCACCACCTTGCTCGCCGTAGGGCTCGACCGGTCGACGTTGTTCGTCCAGAGCCACGTCCCCGCCCACAGCGAGCTGGCCTACCTGCTCGAGTGCACGGCGTACACGGGCGAGCTGAACCGGATGATCCAGTTCAAGGAGAAGGGTCGGGGGCAGTCGTCGACCCGGGCCTCCCTCTACACCTACCCGGTCCTCATGGCGGCCGACATCCTCCTGTACCGGCCCGAGCGGGTGCCGGTCGGCGACGACCAGCGCCAGCACGTAGAGCTGACCCGGGACCTCGCGCTGCGGTTCAACCAGGCGTACGGGCCGGTCTTCACGGTCCCTGAGATCACCACGCCGACCGCGGGCGCTCGCGTCATGGACCTGGCCGACCCGACGTCCAAGATGGGCAAGTCCGGCGCGGACACGGCCGGCGTCGTCCTGGTCCTCGACCCACCGGACGTCGTGCGCCGCAAGGTCTCGCGCGCGGTCACCGACTCCAACACCGGGCCGGGTGCCGTGCGGGATGACCGGGACACGAAGCCCGGCGTCACCAACCTGCTCGAGATCCTCGCCGCGTGTGGCGGGTCGGCCGACGGCATCACGACGTACGGCGCCCTGAAGCGTGAGGTGACCGAGGCCGTCGTCGCGGAGCTCGAGCCCGTCCGCACGAGGTACGCCGACCTGGCCGCCGACGCGGCGTACGTCCAGCAGGTCTACTCGCTCGGGGCCGAGCGCTGCCGCCAGGTCACCGCCCCGGTCCTCGCCGCCGCCCGCGCCGCCATCGGCCTCTGACCACGAAGTGGGCTACTCGCCGGCGAGCTCGCGGGAGCGGTCGCGGGCGCCCTCCATGGCGGCCAGGAAGGCGGCGCGGACCTTGTGGATCTCGAGCTCGCGGAGGGCCGCGGCGGTGGTGCCGCCGGGCGAGGTGACCTGCTCCCGCAGCACGACCGGGTGGGAGCCGGTCTCGCGGAGCATCTTGGCCGAACCCACGAGGGTCTGGACGACCAGCTCTGTGGCGGTGGCGCGGGGCAGGCCGAGGTGGACGCCGGCCTCGATCATCGACTCCACCACGAAGAAGATGTACGCCGGGCCGGAGCCGGAGATGGCCGTCACCGCGTCCATCTGCCGCTCGGGGATCCGCAGAACCCGGCCGGTGGAGGCCATCAGCGCCTCGGCCTCGGCGAGGTGGCCGTCGTCGCAGTGCGAGCCGGGGGCGATCGCGGCCATGCCCTCGTCGACGAGGGCCGGCGTGTTCGGCATGACGCGGACGACAGCGACGCCGTCGGGGACGCGGGACTCGATGAAGGCAGTAGTGATGCCGGCGGCGAGCGACACCACCAGCTGGCCGGGCCGGAGCTCAGGGGCGATCTCGGCGAGCAGGTCGGCCATGTCCTGGGGCTTGACCACGATCGCGATCGTGTCGGCCTTGCGCGCCGCGTCGACGTTGGAGGCGACGGCGACGCCGTACCGCTCCTCGAGCTCGCGTGCCCGCTCGGGGCGCTTCTCGCCGACGATCAGGTTGTCGACGCGGCGGCCCGCGCGGACCAGCCCGGAGAGCAGGGTCTCCCCCATCACTCCGGCACCGAGGATCGCGGTCTGCGCCATGTGCACCTCTCAGATCGGGGGTCACGGGAGCGGAGCCCCCGTGGGTGCTACTTCTTCGAGACCAGGGACTTCACGAAGAATGACAGGTTCTGGGGACGCTCAGCGAGACGTCTCATGAGGTAGCCGTACCACTCGAGGCCGTAGGGGATGTAGACGCGAACCGTCTCCCCGGCGTCCGCCAGCCGCTTCTGCTCACCGGGCCGGATGCCGTAGAGCATCTGGTACTCGTAGGTGCCCAGGGCCCGGCCGTAGCGGCTCGCGAGCGACGACGCGATCTCCACCATCCGCGGGTCGTGCGTCGCGATCATCGGGTAGCCCTGGCCGGCCAGCAGCACCTTGAGGCAGCGGACGTAGGAGCGGTCGACGTCGAGACGGCTCTGGAACGCCACCGACTCCGGCTCCTTGTAGGCGCCCTTGCAGAGCCGGACCCGAGACCCCTCGAAGGCCAGAGAGCGACAATCGGCCTCGGTGCGGTGGAGGTAGGCCTGGAGCACGGCCCCCGTCTCGGGGAAGTCCTTGCGGAGCTCGCGCAGGATCGCCAGCGTCGAGTCGGTGGTGGTGTGGTCCTCCATGTCGAGGGTGACCGTGGTGCCGGCGTTGCGGGCCGCTCGGCAGATGGTGCGCGCGTTCTCGAGCGCGATCTTGTGGCCGCTCTCGGGCAGCGCCTGGCCGATCGCCGACAGCTTCACGGAGACCTCGGCCGAGCGGGTCAGCCCACGGGCGGACAGCTGCTGCAGCAGGTCGAGGTACGCCGTGACGGTGGCGTCGGCCTGCTCGGCGTCGAGGGTGTCCTCGCCGAGGAAGTCGAGCGTCGACCGGAGCCCGTCGTCGGCGAGCACTGCGGTGGCCGCCACGGCGGACTCGGTGGTCTCGCCGGGGACGTAGCCGGTGACGATGCCCGAGGAGACCGGCATCGTGCTGACGAGCTTCTTGACCTGCTCGCTTCGGGACAGGAGCAGGATGGGCTGGCGGAGCAACGACATGGGCCACAGGTTACGCGTCAGGCCCCGTGCTGGACCAAAGTGGCGGGGCCAGAGCGAGCTACGGAGTACGCCGCCGCAACGTGGCCGCACCGACGGCCAGGACCGCGACCGCGAACCCGGCGACCACCCCGACGTCCTGCCACACCTCGCCGGTGTCGGCGGTCCGGGTCAGCACCTGCATGGCGTCGACGGCGTAGGACAGGGGCAACACGTCGCTGATGGCCTCGAGCACGTCGGGGAGCTGCGGACGGGGCACGAACAGGCCGCAGAGCAGGAGCTGCGGGATGACCACGGCGGGCATGAACTGGACGGCCTGGAACTCGGTGCGGGCGAAGGCGCTCACGAACAGCCCGAGCGCCGTGCCGAGCACGGCGTCCGCGACCGCGACGAGGGTGAGCAGCCAGACCGGGCCGGCGATCTCCAGCCCGAGCAGGCCGACGCTGATCGCCACCGCGATCACGGACTGCACCGCGGCGACCAGCCCGAAGGCCAGGGCGTACCCACCGAGGAAGTCGAACTTGCCCATGGGCATCGCGAGCAGCCGCTCCAGCGTGCCGCCGGACCGCTCCCGCAGCGTGGTCACCGACGTCACCAGGAACATCACGATGAACGGGAACATCGCGAGCAGCCCGGGGCCGAGCCGGTCGAACACCTGCGGCGAGGCCTCCTCGAACATCCACCACAGCAGGGTCATCAGGAGGCACGGCAGCAGGAGCAGCATGGCCAGGGTCCGGTGGTCGCGGCGGAGCTGGGTGAGCACCCGCGCGGCCACGGCCAGGGTGATCCGCGGCGTCATGCCGCGGCCCCCCTGACCAGCGCCAGGAAGGCCTGCTCGATGTCGTCGACACCGCAGGCCCGCTTGATCCCGGCCGGACTGTCGTCGGCGATGATCACGCCCTCCCGCATCAGCAGCAGCCGGTCGCAACGTTCGGCCTCGTCCATGACGTGGGAGGACACGAAGACCGCCGCACCACCGTCGGCGATCCGGTGGAACAGCGCCCAGAGCTCCTGGCGCAGCACCGGGTCGAGCCCAACGGTCGGTTCGTCGAGCACGAGCAGCTCGGGATCCCCCAGCAGCGCGACCGCGAGGCTCGCGCGCGAGCGCTGGCCGCCACTCAGGTCGCCCACCACCTGGTCGGCGTGCGAGCGGAGGTCGACCGCCTCGATGCTCCGATCGACCTCGGACGGTCCGACTCCGAGCACGCGGGCGAAGAAGGTGAGGTTCTCGGCGACGGTCAGGTCGTCGTAGACGCTGGCCTCCTGGGTGACGTAGCCGACCCGGTCTCGCAGCGACGCGGACCCGGCTTCCTCGCCGAAGACGCGGACCGCCCCGGAGGTCAGCCGTTGGACGCCGACCAGGGAGCGCATCAACGTCGACTTCCCGCACCCCGATGGGCCGAGCAGTCCGGTGACCCCGCCGGACGGGATTGTGAACGAGAGCGAGCGCAGGACCTCACGGTGCCCGCGCAGCACGACGAGATCGCGCACGTCCACCGCGTTATTCATCATGCGTTGAATTATGCACTCGCCGCAGGGTCAGGGCAAGGGTGCCTCGAAGTAGCGCTGGATAGTGGGTGCGATCGCCGCAACCACGTCCACCGAAGGCATCGACGCCAGCGGCTCGATC
>JBKJUE010000067.1:0-35568 GCA_046590395.1 Nocardioides sp. | reverse complement strand
CGAGCGACCCCTTCGAGGCGATGATGGCGGAGTTCTCCGGCGCCACGACGATCCCCGAGGACCCGGTTCTGGCCCGTCTTTTCCCGACGGCCTACCCCGACGACGAGGACGCGGCGGCGGACTTCCGACGTTTCACCGAGAGCGCCCTGCGCGACGGCAAGGCGACGGCGTCCGGCGCGATCATCGACATGCTCGAGGAGGCCGGGTTGCCGCCCGAGCTCACCGAGGAGGGGCTGATGATCGATGTCGAGCTGTCCGAGGCCGACGCCGAGATGTGGATGCGGGCGTTCACCGACGTACGCCTGGCGCTGGCGACGCGGCTGGAGGTCGAGGCGGGCGACGAGGACTACTGGCACTCGTTGCCCGACGACGACCCGCGCGGCCAGGCGCATGACATCTACGAGTGGGTCGGCTACCTCCAGGAGACGGTCATCGAGGCGCTCACCTCGTGAGTCCGGTCCCCGACTTCGTCGTCGCCATCCGGGAGAAGATCGGCAGCGACCACCCGCTCTGGCTGCCGGCCGTCACTGCTGTGGTACGCCGCGGCGACGAGGTGCTGCTCGTGAAGCGGTCGGACGACGGACGCTGGACGCCGGTCACCGGGATCGTCGACGCGGGGGAGGAGCCGGCGACCGCCGCGGCCCGCGAGGTGCTCGAGGAGACCGGGCTCCGGGCCCGGGTGGACCGCCTGGCCTCGACGGCCGCCCACCCCGAGATCGCCCACGCCAACGGCGACCGGGCGGCCTACCTGGACCTCACCTTCGCCTGCACCTGGCTCGAGGGTGAGGCCCACGTCGCCGACGACGAGTCGAGCGAGGTGCGCTGGTGGCCGCTGGCCTCCCTCCCGCCGATGACGGACCTGATGATGGGCCGGATCGAGGCGGCGACGAGCGACGAGCGCGAGGCGCGCTTCGTCGCTCCGGCCGGGCAGGAGGACGTGGAGCCGCCACCCGTGCTCTCGCCGTACGCACCGGTGCTGGGCGTCGACGCCTGTCCCGCCGGCTGGGTGGGCGTCGTGCTCGACCCCGACCGGCGGGCGTCGGTCTTCGTCGGCGCCACGATCACGGAGCTCGTCGGTCTCGTCCGCGAGACCCATGACGTCGCCGTGGTCGCCGTCGACATCCCGATCGGCCTGCCCGACACCAGCGGCCGGCTGGCCGACGCCGAGGCCCGCCGCGTCCTCGTCGGCAAGTCCTCGTCGGTCTTCTCGACCCCCGTGCGCACCGCGCTCGAGGCGCCGTCCTACGAGGCCGGCCGCGCGGCCAACCTGGCCGCGACCGACGGCCGCACCAGCGTCAGCGCCCAGGCGTACGCCCTGCGCGAGAAGGTGCTGCAGGTCGACGACTGGGTGCGCGCCCGGCCCGGCGCCGAGGTGATCGAGGTGCACCCCGAGGTCAGCTTCGCGCGGATGGCCGGCTCCCCGATCCTGGCGCGCAAGAAGGACCCGGACGGCGTACGCGCCCGGCGCGAGGCCCTCGCCGCGCACGGGATCGTGGCGCCGCCGTGGTTCCGTGGAGCCGGGTTCGGCGAGGACGATCTGCTCGACGCCTGCGCGGTCGCGTGGACCGCCGTCCGCCACTCGCGCGGCCTGTCGGAGTCGTACCCCGAGGTCCCGGAGGTCTTCTCCGACGGGATCCCCGCCGCGATCTGGTCCTAGCGATCTGGTCCTAGCCACGGTGGCGTCACGCGAGGTAGCCGCGCTCGTGGATCCATCGGTCGCCGTACTGACGTGCGACAGCGGCGCGCATCGCCTCGACCGACGGGAACCATGCGGCGATCGCTGGGGCGTCACGTTCGCGCCACGCTTCCGCGGGAGAACATCGGGCCCGTGCGGGGATGAAGCGGTGCTCGTCCATGCCATCCATGTCGGTCAGCACACCAGAACCAGGCGCCCGCGCGCGCAGCCCATCCACAGTCGGGAGAGGCCCCCGCGGCAGACGCCGCGCCAGAGTTGACTTGATGTCAGTTCAATTCCCGGAAGGTTGTGCGGCGGCAGGCCCTGGACGGGGGGACCGAGGTGTGGCTAGCCCGAGTGCGTGAGCACGCCGTAGCGCTCGCGCGAGGCGAGGGCCCAGCGGGAGGCCGGCACCGAGACCAGCGCGATGGCGAGCATCAGGCCCGCCAGGACCAGCCACCCGGTCTCGCCCATCTCGACGCACAGCAGCGTCACGACCGGTGGCCCGACGACGGCCATCACGCTGAACCCGAGGCCCGCGAAGCCCTGGTACTGACCCTGCCGCTCGTGAGGTGCGAGGCCCATCTGCAGGCCCCACTGCCCGCCCGATCCGATCATCTCGCCGACCACGTGGAGCAGCGAGCCGGCGACGAGCACCACGATGGCAAAGGTCGCGTCGCCGCGGTCGGCGAGGGCCACCACGGCGAAGCCGGCGGCGATCCAGACCGCGCCGCGCACCAGCGCGCGGGCGCCGGCCTCGACCGAGTCGGCTCGTCGCGAGAGGCGTACCTGGAAGAACGCGACGCATGCGGTGTTGATGATCAGCAGGACGGCGACCATCACGGGGGGCGCCGACGTGCGCTGGGAGATGTAGAGCGCGAGCCCGAGCTCCATCACGAAGAAGTGGAGCGAGAAGAGCCCGGTGATCGTGACGATGACGACGTAGGGCCAGTCGCGCAGCACCGCCATCCGCGGCTCGCCCTCGATGCGGACGTATGCCGGGATGTCGGGGAGCCGCGTGGAGTTCCAGGCGGCGAAGCCGGTGAAGACCGCGTTGATCAGGAAGACCGCCACGTACGCCCAGGACTCGTCGATCACGAGCGCGGCGCCACCGAAGACCGAGCCGAGGCCGATTGCGGTGTTGGTGACCGCACGGAGGTAGGCCTTGAAGAGCACCCCGCGCCCGCCTGTGGCGAGCTGCGCGATGACGCCCTGCTGGACCGACCCGGCCGAGCGCTCGAAGAAGGCGAGGAGCGCGAGGAGCAGCGCCAGCTGCCACGGCGTACGCGCGAGCACCGGCAGCGCGCTGGTGAGGGCCGCGCCGACCATGCAGAGCGTCAGCACGCGGCGCGGGCCGCGGGTGTCGCCGAGGTGGCCCGCCGGGACCTGCACGACGATGCCCACGATCGCGGCGACCGACAGCGCGAGGGCGACCTCGGCGGCGGAGAAGCCGACCTGCCGGGTGAAGTAGAGAGCGCTCGTCGTCATCACCGCGCCTGCGCCGAACCGGTTCGCGAAAGAGCCCAGTGCGAGGACCCGGAGGTCGCGTTCGAGGGGGATCCCACGGCGGGTGAGCGGCGCCTGCGCCTGCGGCAACGTCATGGACTTCCCCCCGTGAACTCTCTCGACGTCAAGGTTATGCGTTGAGACGTGGCGGGGTCACATCGGTTTGCGACCTAGGCTTGTCGGCGTGCTGACCCTCGCCCAGGAGACCTACGACGCGATCGTGGCGCACGCCAGGCGCGACCACCCCGACGAGGCGTGCGGCGTCGTCGCCGGTCCCGAGGGCAGCGACCGCGCCGAGCGCTTCATCCCGATGGTCAACGCCGCGGGCAGCCCGACGTTCTACGAGTTCGACTCGACCGAGCTGCTCGCGCTCTACAAGCAGATGTGGGCCAACGACGAGGAGCCGGTGGTGATCTACCACTCGCACACCGCCACCGAGGCCTACCCGAGCCGCACCGACATCGGCCTGGCCAACGAGCCCGGCGCACACTATGTGCTCGTCTCCACACGCGAGAACGGGAATAACGAGGGCCCTGTGGAGTTCAGGTCCTACAGGATCGTCGACGGCGAGGTGACCGAGGAAGAGGTCACCGTCGTGACCGATCTCCCCCCGCTCTGACCGCACTTGTGACCCCGACGTGAACGAGGAGAACCCGATGGCCATCGAGGTCCGGATCCCCACCATCCTGCGCACCTACACCGGCGGCGAGAAGGCCGTGTCCGGGGACGGTGCGAGCCTGAGCGCCCTCATCGACGACCTCGAGGCGAACCACCCCGGGATCAAGGAGCGGCTCATCGACGAGGGTGACCTCCGTCGCTTCGTCAACATCTACATCAACGACGAGGACGTCCGCTTCATCGGCGGCCTCGACGCGGAGCTGAGCGACGGCGACCAGGTCGTCGTGCTCCCCGCAGTCGCGGGCGGCTAGGAACGCCGAGATGACCCGCTACGACAACCTCCTCGCCTCCGTCGGCAGCACGCCGCTGGTAGGCCTGCCGAGGTTGTCGCCGACTCCTGAGGTCCGACTCTGGGCCAAGATGGAGGACCAGAACCCGACCGGTTCGATCAAGGACCGACCCGCCCTGATGATGGTCGAGGAGGCGGAGAAGGACGGCACGCTGCGCCCCGGCTGCACCATCCTCGAGCCGACGTCCGGCAACACCGGGATCTCCTTGGCGATGGCGGCCAAGCTCAAGGGCTACCGCCTCGTCTGCGTGATGCCGGAGAACACCTCCGAGGAGCGGCGCCAGCTGCTGCGGATGTGGGGCGCGGAGATCATCTCCTCCCCGGCCGCGGGCGGGTCCAACGAGGCCGTGCGGGTCGCCAAGCAGATCGCCACCGAGCACCCCGACTGGGTGATGCTCTACCAGTACGGCAACGCCGCCAACGCGCTCGCGCACCAGCAGGGCACGGGGCCCGAGATCCTCGCGGACCTGCCCTCCATCACCCACTTCGTCGCCGGTCTCGGCACCACCGGCACGCTCATGGGGGTCTCCCGCTTCTTCCGGGAGGCCAAGCCGGACGTGAAGATCGTCGCCGCCGAGCCGCGGTACGGCGAGCTCGTCTACGGCCTGCGCAACCTCGACGAGGGCTTCGTCCCGGAGCTCTACGACGCAGAGCTGATCGACTCGCGGTTCTCCGTCGGTCCCCGGGACGCCGTACGACGGGTGCGTGAGCTGCTCGAGCTCGAAGGCATCTTCGCGGGCATCTCCACCGGGGCGATCCTGCACGCCGCGCTGGGACAGGCCGCCAAGGCTGTCAAGGCGGGGGAGTCCGCGGATATAGCCTTCGTCGTGTGCGACGGTGGCTGGAAGTACCTCTCGACCGGTGCCTACGAAGGCACGATCGACGAGGCGGAGGACAAGCTCGAGGGCCAGCTCTGGGCGTAGCCGCCCGGCTGGTGGCGACACTGTTCGCCGCGCTCCTCGGCGTCACCCTCCTCGCGTCCGCTGCGTCCACGAGCGTGGCCGGTCCCGGCCCGGTCACGAACGTCGAGCCGCCCGCGATCTCCGGCAAGCCGGTCTACGACCAGGTCCTGGAGGCGTCCCCGGGCACGTGGGAGCCGGCCGACGCGTCGTACACCTACACCTATGCCTGGCTGCGTGACGGCGCGGTGATCCGCGACGCGACCAGCCGCCGTTACCGGATCACGCTCGACGACCTGGAGCACCGGATCGCGGTGGAGGTGACCGCCACCGACGACGCGGGGGAGAGCGGCACCGCGACGTCGGAGGAGACCTCCCGCGTCGTCCGGGCCACGCTCCGCAACAAGCAGCCACCAGAGGTCACCGGGACTCCCCGCTTCACCCACACGGTGCGCGCGACGCCGGGCCGCTGGTCCACCGAACCGACCCGGGTGCGCTACCAGTGGTTCCGCAGCGGGAAGCCGATCGCGGACGCGACGCGGCCCCGCTACCGCTACGTCCCGCGCGACGTCGGGCGCCGGGTCCGGGTCCAGGTCACGGTCAAGGCACCGGGTCACACAGTGGCGCAGCAGATGTCGCCCCGGCTGGCTCCCGTCGGCCACCGCGTCGACGTACGACGGACGGTGAGCTACCACGTCGAGACGCGGGGCAGGATCACGACGAGCCTCCAGGTCTTCCGGCGCCAGGCGCAGCAGACGTTCACCGACCCGCGTGGCTGGCGCGGCGCCGGCATCCGGTTCCGCCCGGTGGCGAAGGGCGGCAGCTTCACCCTGGTCCTGTCCGCTGCCAGCCGGGTGCCCGGGTTCTCGTCCGGTTGCAGCAGCATGTGGAGCTGCCGGGTCGGCCGGTACGTGATCATCAACCAGGAGCGCTGGAAGCACGCCTCGCCGGCCTGGAACGCCGCCAACGGCGCCCTGCGCGACTACCGACACATGGTGGTCAACCACGAGACCGGGCACTGGCTGGGGCTCGGGCACGCGGGCTGCTCGGGCCCGGGCAGGTCGGCTCCGGTGATGATGCAGCAGTCGAAGGGGCTCGACGGCTGTCGGTTCAACCCCTGGCCGACGGGTTCCGAGCTCGCGAGCCGAACTCCGCGTTAGTCTGGGCGCCAACCCGCCGGAACCGTCCCGGGCCCCCCTTGGGAGCAACCTTTTGCGCGAGATCGTCGTCTTCAGCGGCAACGCCCACCGTCCCCTGGCGTCGGCCATCTGCGAAGCCCTCGGGGTGGAGCTCTCGACCGTCGCGCTGACCCGGTTCAGCAACGACTGCCTCCAGGCCCAGCTCGAGGCCAACTGCCGGCAGCGGGACGTCTACATCGTCCAGCCCCTGGTGCCGCCGACCCAGGACCACCTCATGGAGCTGCTGCTCATGGTGGACGCCGCCCGCGGCGCGTCGGCGGCGCAGATCACCGCCGTCATCCCCTACTTCGCCTACGCGCGGTCGGACAAGAAGGACGCCTCCCGGATCTCCATCGGCGGCCGGCTCGTGGCCGACATGCTGGTGGCCGCCGGCGTCGACCGGGTCCTGACGATGACCCTGCACGCACCGCAGGTCCACGGCTTCTTCTCCGTGCCCGTCGACCACCTCACCGCGCTGGGCGTCCTCGCCGACCACTTCATGGGCCAGGACCCCGACAACACCGTCGTGGTGTCCCCGGACTTCGGCAACGCGAAGACGGCGACCCAGTTCGCCCGGCTGCTCGGCCTCCCGGTGGCCGCCGGCAGCAAGAAGCGCCTCGCCGACGACCAGGTCGTGATCGACGCCATCGTGGGTGACGTCGCCGGCAAGCGCGCGGTCATCCTCGACGACGAGATCGCCACGGGCGGCTCGATCGTGGAGCTCCTGGACCGCCTCGCCGAGCAGGGCTGCACCGAGGCCGCCGTGGCCTGCACGCACGGGCTCTTCGTGGGCAAGGCCCTGGAGCGGTTGCGCGAGCACCCGATGATCAGCGAGGTGGTCACCACCGACACGGTGCCGCCGCCGGAGGACTGGCCGGAGCTCAAGGTGCGGTCGGTCGCCAACCTGTTCGCCGAGGCCATCGCGCGGGTGCACGCGGGGGAGTCGGTCAGCAGCCTCTTCGACGGCGTGGATCCCGCCCACGGACCGCCGCAGCGACGCCTGTTCGACTGACGAGGTCGGCTCGACAGAGGCCGTCAGCTGACGTCGAGGTCCTGGGCCGCGTCGTGCTCGCTGCCGGGGACCTTGTCCAGCCCGAGCAGGTCGGTCACCAGGTTGGCGACGTCACCGTTGCGGACCGGCTGCTCCGCGTCGGCGTACGACGTCCGTTGCTTGCCCGGGTTCGCGTAGTCGGGGTTGAGGTCGTAGAGGTCGGCGCCGGCCTTCACACCGGAACCCCAGACGATGAACGGGATCCGGTAGTTGAACAGCTTCGTGGCGTCCCGGTGCGAGACGCCACGGCCTCCGTGGTCGGCGGTCACCACCAGCACCGTGTGGTCGGCCAGGTCGCCCTTGTGCTCGATCTTCGACACGATCCGGCCGAGCAGCGCATCCACGGCCATCACCGCGTCGAGGTAGGGCTCCGACATGAACCCGTGGTCGTGCCCGACCACGTCGGGCTTCGAGAGGTGGACGAACCGGAAAGCGCGCGCCTTGTCCGCGATGTCCTCCCGCACCCGGCGGACCAGCCGCGCGTTGTCCTCGCGCACCAGGAACGAGTCGATGCCCGCGTCCCAGGACCGCTCGAACAGGGAGAACTTCTGCTTGCTCGCGAAGAGCGCCGTGTCGCGCTCGGGGGAGTCGACCACGCTGAAGACCGACGCAACCGGGTGGCCTGCTGCCTCCTGGACGGTGCGCGGGCTCAGCCGCTCGTCGTTCCAGGTGACGCCGTGGCCGCCGGTCGAAGCGGCGATCCGCCGGCCGGTGACCATGCCGGTGTGGTTGGGCAGGGTGTTGGTCTGCTCCCGCTCGGTCCGGGCGTTGAGGGTGGAGGCGCCCTCGTCGATCAGCCGGTGCAGCGTCGGCGTGCCCTCGGCCCCGAGCTCCCGGATCGCGTTCGGGTTGAGGCCGTCGATCGAGACCGCGATCACGGTCGTCACACCGTCGGCGGCCGCGGAGCCGGCGGCGCTGCTGGGTGCGTCCGCCGACCGGGTGCTGATCGCCCCTGACGAGGGCGGCTCCGTGGCGGAGCAGGCGGACGTCGCGAGGCCGAGCACGGCCAGGGCGGCGAGCGTGCGGCGGGTTGACCCGAGCATGCCGACGAGGCTAGCCCACGACGCACTAGCCTTGCCCGTTGTGGGGACTGTGACCGCCGATGCACCCATCGGCATCTTCGACTCGGGCTTCGGTGGTCTCACCGTGGCCCGCTCCGTCATCGACCAGCTGCCCCACGAGTCGATCGTCTACGTCGGTGACACCGCCCGCCAGCCCTACGGCCCAAAGCCGATCGCCGAGGTGCGCGAGTACGCCCTCGAGTGCCTGGACCACCTCGTCGAGCGCGGCGTCAAGGCCCTCGTGATCGCGTGCAACTCCGCGAGCGCGGCGGTGCTCCGGGACGCCCGGGAGCGGTACGCCGTGCCCGTGGTCGAGGTGATCTACCCGGCGACGAGGCGGGCAGTGGCCGCCAGCCACACCGGCCGGATCGGGGTCATCTGCACCCGTGCCACCGCCGAGTCCATGGCGTACGACGACGCGTTCGCGGCCGCTCCGCACATCGACCTCGTCACCCGGTCCTGTCCGCGCTTCGTGGACTTCGTCGAGGCCGGGGTGACCGGTGGGGACGAGCTCCTGGCCGTGGCCCACGAGTACCTCGACCCGCTGTCCGCGGCGGGGGTCGACACCCTCGTCCTCGGCTGCACGCACTACCCGCTCCTCACCGGGGTGATCTCCTACGTCATGGGCGAGGACGTCACGCTCGTGAGCAGCGCCGAGGAGTGCGCGAAGGACGTCTACAAGCGCCTGGCCGACACCGGGCTGATGCGTGCGAGCGGCGATCCGACGTACCAGTTCCTCACCACCGGCGCGCCCGGCGAGTTCGAGAGCATCGGTCGCCGCTTCCTCGGGCCGGAGATGGTCTCGGCGTCCCAGTTCGTGGGCGGACTCACGTGAGGTTGACGGTCGTCGGCTGCTCGGGGTCGTTCCCGGGCCCGGACTCCCCGGCCAGCTGCTACCTGCTGGAGACAGAGCACGACGGCCGCACCTGGAGGGTCGTCCTCGACCTGGGCAGCGGAGCCTTCGGCGACCTGCAGCGCTACGTCGACCCCTTGTCCGTCGACGCCGTCCTGCTCAGCCACCTCCACGCCGACCACTGCCTCGACCTGACCGGGTTCTACGTCGTCCGCAAGTACCACCCGCACGGCCCGCAGTCACGGATCCCGGTCTGGGGTCCGCCGGACACGGCCGACCGGATGGCCCGCGCCTACGACCTGCCGGCCGACCCGGGGATGCATGAGGAGTTCGAGTTCCTGACCTACGGTGACCCGTTCGAGATCGGCCCGTTCCGGGTCGAGGCGATCCCGGTCGCCCATCCCGTCCCGGCGTTCGGGCTGCGGGTGACGGCCGACGGTCGGACGGTCGGCTACTCCGGCGACACCGGTCCGTGTGCGGGCCTCGACGCCGTGGCCGAGGGCGTCGACCTGCTGCTCGCGGAGGCGTCGTTCACCACCCGGCGGGCGAACCCGGCCGACCTCCACCTCACCGGCCTCGACTGCGGTGTCGCCGCGGCCAAGGGGTCGGTTGCCCTGTTGGTGCTCACCCACGTGCCGCCGTGGCACGACCCCCAGGACGCGCTCAGCGAGGCGCGGACGGCGTACGACGGGGAGATCGCGCTCGCGCACCGGGGTGCGGTGTTCGAGGTCTGACCCTCACGGCAGGGAGAACGTCACCTTGACCGGGACCGTTTCCTCGGCGTCGGGCGAGTTGTACACGGCCACGACCGGACGCTTGCCGGCGACCTTCCGCAGAGGCACTCCCTTCTTGGCCGCCCGGATCTTGAGGACGGTCTTTCCGGACTTGGTGCGGCAGGCGACCTTGAGCTTGTTGCTGGTCTGCTTCAGGTCCCCGTCGACGGTGAGTGTCCAACTGCCGTCGGACGCCTCCAGCGTGCCCGGGACCCCGGGCTTGTCGTGGGCGCACTTGCGCATGCCCGCGAGCGCTCGGGCAGACGTGTGGCCGGGTGTGGCACGGGCCGGGGTAGTGCGAACGGGCGGGGTCGAGGTGACCAGGCCGGCCAGTCGCACGCATCCCACGAGGACCACGAGCGCCGCAGCGGCTTCGTTGGCCTGGAAGGTCACCGGGGCGTCGTAGTCGTCCTCCGCCTGGGCCTGCGTGACGAACGCGTTGTAGAGCAGGATGCAGGTGAGCAGTCGCTTGCCCTTCGTCATCTTGCCGAGCACCTGCGTCATCTGGTCGAACACCTCGACCTGGGGCTCGGTGGCGTTGGCCTTGGCCACGAGCTCGACCTGCAGCGTTGCGGTGTCCTTGGGGATCGCCGGAGACCCGACGGCGGCATAGCTCCCGGGTGGGATCTTCGTGCTGACCGAGGCGGGGAAGTGCGGGCCACCCCGCTGCCGCTAGAAGCTGGGCTGGGCCGACGCCGGCGCCGCTGTCAGCGTCGCCGCGACGAGGACGGCGGCAGTAGCGAGTCCGGTGGTGATCATTCGTCTCATGGCTCTCCTCACAGCGGGTCGAACGTCACCCGGACCGGCACCGAGGTGGAGGCGTCGGGTGGGCTCTGGATGCCGACCATGAAGCGCTTGCCCACCACCTTGCGCAGCGGCACGCCGTTCTTCGCGGCCCGCACCTTGTAGATGATGCGGTTGCCCTTCTGCGTGCACCCGACCTTCACCTTCGGCCGCTTGGCCTTCTTGGTCGTGCCGGACGCGGTCACGCTCCACCCGGCGTCGGTCTGCTTCGAGAGCGTGCCGAGGGAGTGCGTGAAGTGGTCGTAGACGTCGTCCTGCGTGGCCGAAGGCCCCAGGGGCTTCACGGTGACCTTGATCGCCTTCGAGTTCTTCGGCAGCGTCTGCGAGGTCAGCATCTGGCTGCCGTCGGCTTCCACGGTCGCGTCGACCGACACCGGGTCGTCGTGCGGGGGCCGTCGGCCCGAGCGGGTGCGGACGCCAGCAAACCCGCGGCCAGGGAGAGGGTCGCGACAGCCACGACGAGCGGACGTGCCAGCGTCACCTCCGACGGTACGACGCCGTCCTGCGGCGGGTCCCCGAAACGGGCGGGTGATCAGACCAGTTCCTGCGACCGTCAGCCCAGTCCGGCGTCGTGCACCAGGATCGCGATCTGCACCCGGTTCGTGACCGTGAGCTTGTCGAGCAGCCGCGACACGTGGGCCTTGACGGTGGGCACGGACAGGAACAGCCCAGGAGATCACCGGTCTCGGCGTCGCGCAGGACCCCGAGCACGCCACGGAGATCTGGGAGATCCGGTGTGCCAGGACGTCGTGCATCTCGCGGGCGATCCGGGCCCGCTCGGTGCCCCGTGCCTGCGCGACCCGCAGCTCGTGCTCGGCCTCGGCGCGTTCGGGCGTACGCGCGCAGCGGGCGGGGGTCGGGGCCACACCCCTACTTCGGTCTCCCCGTTCGATCCCGCAGAACGATGCCCGAGGGACCTCTCCTCGGGCAGGCTGTGCCCATGATCAAGGTCGAAGGACTCACCAGGAAGTACGGCTCGTTCACAGCCGTCGACAACGTCAGCTTCGAGTGCCAGCCGGGACGGGTGACCGGTTTCCTCGGGCCCAACGGCGCCGGCAAGACCACCACCATGCGAGTGATGGTCGGACTCACCCCGCCCACCGAGGGCCAGGCGACCATCGGAGGCCACCTCTACCAGGACATCCCCAACCCCGGACACCACGTCGGTGTCCTGCTCGACGCCTCCGCGCAACACGCCGGCCGCACCGGCCGGGAGATCCTCACGATCGGGGCCCAGACGATGGGCCTGCCGATGTCGCGGGTCGACGAGATGCTCGACCTGGTCTCCCTCTCCTCGACGGAGTCCAAGCGCCGGTTGCGCAACTACTCGCTCGGCATGAAGCAGCGGCTCGGCATCGCGCACGCGCTCCTCGGCGACCCGTCCGTGCTGATCCTCGACGAGCCCGCCAACGGCCTCGACCCGGCCGGCATCCGCTGGATGCGCGGCCTGCTCAAGGGGTACGCCGACCGCGGCGGCACCGTCCTGCTGTCCAGCCACCTCCTGAACGAGGTCGAGCTGATCGCCGACGAGCTGATCCTCATCGGCCGCGGCACGATCGTCGCCCGGGGCGACAAGGCGTCCCTGCTGGCCGGCGCCAAGCACGACACCACCAACGTCATGTCCCTCGACAACACCCTGCTCGCGGAGGCCCTCCAGCAGAAGGGGTACGCCGTCACACCCGCCGGCACCGGGCTGCACGTCGAGGCCTCCCCGGTGGATGTCGGCCGCGTCGCCGCGGAGAACGCCATCGTCCTGACTGACCTCCGCTCCGCCGAGGGCGGCCTCGAGGACCTGTTCCTCGAGCTCACCTCCGACACCCAGCGCGACGTACTCCCCGAAGGAGCCCAGGCATGATTACCACCGCTGCCCCCTTGACGATCGACATCTCGTCGACCCCGCAGGTCCCGATGAGCCGACTGGCCAAGGTGGAGCTCCGCAAGGCGCTCGACACCCGAGCCGGGCGCTGGTTCGCCGTGTCGATCCTGGCGCTGGTCCTGATCGTCGAGGTCATCTACGCCTTCGCCGCTCCTGACGACGCGAAGAACTTCGGCGACTTCCTGAGCGTGGCCGGCGGAGTGCTCGGCTACTTCATGCCGATCCTGATCATCATGCTCGTCACCAGCGAGGCCAGCCAGCGCAACGGGCTGGTGACCTTCACCCTCGAGCCCCGTCGGTCGCGGGTCGTGGTCGCCAAGTTCCTGGCCGGTTTCGGGCTCGCGGTCGCCGTGATGGTGCTGGCCGCGCTGATCGCGGTCGTCGGCACGGTCATCGGCATCGTCAGCGGCGCCTCGCCAGAGTGGAGCGTCGACGGCAACCTGCTCTTCAACGGCTTCGTGCTCGCCAACACGATCGGCGTGCTGATCGGATTCGCGATCGCCACCCTCCTGATGAACACTCCCGCGGCGATCGTCGGGTACTTCGTCTACAGCCTGATCCTGCCCATCGCGGTCAGCATCCTGGCGTCACTCAGCTCGGGCTTCGAGAAGGTCGCGCCGTGGGTGGAGTTCAACACTGCGCAGACGCCGCTCTTCATGGGCGACTTCACCCCGACCGGTGAGGAGTGGGCCCAGCTCGCGACCTCGGGCTTCATCTGGCTGGTCATCCCGCTGACGCTGGGGATCATGCGGCTGCTGCGGATCGAGTTCAAGTAGCCCCACCGACTGCGGGCCCGGCCTCCACGGGGGAAGGTCGGGCCCGCTTTGCTTTCCTGTCCCCGCGCTGCCCTAGGGTCGGGCGCATGACTGATGCACCCGCCCGCGCCGACGGCCGCCAGGACGACGAGCTCCGTGAGATCCGGATCACCCGCAACTGGCTCGACCACGCCGCCGGGTCCGTGCTCGTCGAGTTCGGGAAGACGCGCGTGCTCTGCGCCGCGTCCGCCTCCGAGGGTGTGCCGCGCTGGCGCAAGGGCTCCGGTCTCGGCTGGGTCACCGCCGAGTACGCCATGCTCCCCGCCTCCACCAACACCCGCTCGGACCGCGAGTCGGTCAAGGGCCGGATCGGTGGCCGTACCCACGAGATCTCGCGCCTGATCGGTCGTTCCCTGCGCGCGGTCATCGACTACAAGGCGCTCGGCGAGAACACCATCGTCCTCGACTGCGACGTGCTCCAGGCCGACGGTGGGACCCGCACCGCCGCGATCACCGGCGCCTACGTCGCGCTGGCCGACGCGGTCGCCCACCTCCGCGCGTCGGGTGCCCTCAAGGGCGAGCCGCTCACCGGGTCGATCGCCGCGGTCAGCGTCGGGATCATCGACGGCGTCCCGCGCCTCGACCTCCCCTACGAGGAGGACGTCCGCGCCGAGACCGACATGAACGTCGTGATGACCGGCGACGGCAAGTTCGTGGAGGTGCAGGGCACCGCCGAGGGCGTCGCCTTCGACCGCTCAGAGCTCGACGCACTCCTGGCGCTGGCCGAGAAGGGCTGTGCCGACCTCACCCGCCTGCAGCAGGAGGCGCTCGACCAGTGACGCGTGTCTTCCTGGCCTCCGGCAACGCCAAGAAGCTGGCGGAGATGGCGCGGATCCTGCGCGAGCACGCGCCCGACATCGACGTGGTCGGCCTCGACGACGTCACGGCGTACGACGAACCGGTCGAGGACCAGCCCACCTTCGAGGGCAACGCGCTGCTCAAGGCGCGCGCCGGGGCTCTCGCGACGGGCCTGCCGTCGCTGGCCGACGACAGCGGACTGTGCGTCGACGCCCTCAACGGGATGCCGGGAGTGCTGTCCGCGCGGTGGGCCGGCCCGACGCGGGGTGAGCGGGCGGGCACAGACGAGCGCAACAACGAGCTGCTGCTCGCCCAGCTGGAGGACGTCCCCGACGAACGCCGCGGCGCCCACTTCGCGTGCGCTGTGGCCTTCGTCCACCCCGGTGGCCGGGAGATCGTCGTCCACGGCCGGATGCCGGGTCGGGTGATCCGCGAGCAGCGGGGGACCGGCGGCTTCGGGTACGACGTCCTCTTCGTCGCCGACGAGCACGTCGCCGAAGGGCTGACCTCGGCCGAGCTGACCCCCGACGAGAAGGACCGGATCTCCCACCGGGGTCGTGCGCTGCGCGAGATCGCGCCCGCCGTGGCGGCCGCCTTGACCTCGACCTGACTTCTGCTCCCTCCGGTCGTCGGATGATCCCCGATCCCCTGACCGACTTCTGGATGCCGCCCCGTCTCGCCACCCTGGGGACGGTGCGCCCCGACGGCAGCGCGCACCTGATCCCCGTGAAGTGCATGCGCGCCGGTGACGACTTCGTGGTGATGTCCAGGCTCGCGACGACTCGTCAGAGCCGTGTGGTGGTGAACAGGGTGGTCCCGTGGACCGCGTCCCCTTCCGTCTGCCCGGTCTCGGTGAACCCGACCTTGGCCAGCACTCGCCGAGAGGCGGTGTTCCACTCCCAGACCGTGGCCCACACACGTTCGTAGCCGGACGATCTTGCCCAGTCCAGCACCGCTGTCGCTGCCTCGGTCGCGTATCCCTGGCCCCAGACCCGGCGAAGCAGCTCGAACGCCAACTCCGGTTCCCCCTCCGACGGTCGCCCGCTGTCGATCAGCCCGCAGTAGCCGATGACGTCACGGGTGCCCTTCCGTTCGACCGCCAGCAACCCGGTCGACGATGGCTGGTGGGTGCGGATCGACTCCTCGAGCTCCAGGAGCGACGGGTGCCCATCGGCGTCTATCCGGCGGTGCGGCGGCACTCGTGGGTCACGTTCTGTCCACAGCTCGCGCTGGACGACAGCCTCGGCCACGCGCCACGGTCTGAGCAGCAGCCGATCCGTCTCGAGCACGACCTCGCGGCCCGGTGTCTCCCCGTCCGCCATGTCAGCGACCCTCTCACGGCGGCGGCGCTGTCATGCCTGCGCCGCGACGGCCTGTCCTGTCCGGAGCTTGACGGTGAGGCGGGCGAGAGCGCGGTCGAGCGGGTCGTCGCCGGTCAGCGCTGCGTGGTCGTCGGCGGTGAGCCGGTGGGTGCCGTGGTTGTCGACGAGGCGATGTCGGCCGTGGGGTGTCTGCCACACGGTCTCGCCGGTGGGCAGGGGGGTGCACCGGTAGCCGAGGTGGGTCTTGGCGCGGTGTCCGGTCCGGCCCAGGGGTTGTGAAGTGTGGCTGTTGGTCTGCCCGGGTGGACCGAGCGGGTCGTAGGGAACGGGGTGGTCGAGGTCGACGTTGCGGGAGACCCGGGACGCGTGGGGGAACGCGTCGACGGGACGGGTCAGCCGGACACGTTCCTTGATGACCTCGGGGTGCTCGTAGGCGTTGACGCTGACCATCTGCTGGAGGTCGATCACCGGGACGGTCGTTACGTGGGTGTGGGCGAGGAGCTCACGGACCTGGGCGAGGAGGTGGGGGCCGAGATCCTCTGTCCGGGCCACCCCCGTCGCGGTCCCGTCCAGGACGGCTTCGTGGAGGTGGACGTAGAGCTTCGCGTCCGGGCGCAGCCGGACCGGGTCCAGGGTCCGTAGCGCGTCCAGCAGGTCGGCGGGTAGCGCGACCGCCCGGGACTGCTCCGACTGCGCGTCGTCGGGCTGCTCGCCGGCGTTCGCGGTGGCGGCGATGTCGGTGGACTCCAGGAGCAGGGTGAGCAGGTCTGCGGGCCGTGCGAGCCATCCGAACGCGAGGGACCGGAGCAGGTCCTGGCTCGCGCCGTCGTGCTCGGGGCGGACCGCGAGGATCTCGGCGACCCGGGTGATCATCGCGTCGACCCAGACGGCGTGGCCCGCGGTGACGCGGGCGATCATGGTGCGGAGTCCGAACTCGTCGGTGCGGGTCAACGAGACATGGCGGCGGTGCTGCTCGCGGCGGACCCTCTCGGCGTGGGCGGCCGGCCCGGCCTCGATGATCTTGGCCTCGGCGATCGCGATCACCCGCGAGGGTGCCTCGGTGGCGATGGCGCCGGCGACCGCGGAGTCGACGACACCGATGACCTCGACGGGAAGGTGCCGCGACATGGAGGCGACCTTGCGGGCCAGCCACGGCTCGCACTCCAGGTCGAGGACCTTCGTCCAGGTGTCGGTGAGCCGGTGCTGGAGGTCGAGCACGTCCGCGGTGACCGCGCGGGCGGCCAGGGTGTGCACACCACGGGCGATCCCGAGCTCGCACAGCGACAGCTCCCGGACCTTCGGGGTGCCCTCCCCACCGACCTGGTCAAGCCGGTCACTGCCCGGGGGACGCGGCAGGCCCGGCACCGGCCGCGGGTCCAGCCGTGGGTCGCTTCCGTGGAGGTCGGCCCAGTGGGCCACCAGCAGCAGGTCCTCCACCTCGGCCGCACGCCGGCGACGCACCCCGGACTCGAGCGCGGCGAGCGTGCCGCTGGCGTCGAGCTCGTCGATCGGGTGGTGGACCATGCCTCATTCTATTCGAACAGAGGTTCGAAAACAAGGCTCTTTGCACATGGCGCTGTGCCGTCAGCGAGGGGTCAGCACGCAGAACTCGTTGCCGTCCGGGTCCGTCATCACCACCCAGCTGACGTCCCCCTGGCCGATGTCGATCCGCGACGCCCCGAGGGCGACGAGCCGCTCCACCTCGGCGTCCTGGTCACCGCCGGCGGACGGCGCGATGTCGAAGTGCAGCCGGTTCTTGCCGGTCTTCGGCAGCACCGGCGGGCCGCCCCAGGTGATCTTCGGTCCGCCCCACGGCGAGCGGATCGCGGTCTCCTGGTCCTGGTCCCAGACCAGCGGCCATTCGAGCGCCTTGCTCCAGAAGTACCCGACCTGCTGCGACCCGTCACTCGCCAGCGCTCCTATGAAGCCGCAGTCGGCCAGGAACTGGTTGCCCGGCTCGATGACGCAGAACTCATTGCCCTCGGGGTCGGCGAGCACGACGTGCTCCTCCTCCGGGAGCTGGCCGATGTCGATGTGGCGGGCCCCCAGGGAGAGTGCCCTGGCCACGGTCTGCTGCTGGTGCTCGAGGGACGTGCTGGTCAGGTCGAAGTGCATCTGGTTCGGGCCGGTCTTCGGCTCGTCGGTCGGGAAGAAGTCGAGCGGGAAGCCGGCGTCGTCGGGCGGCACCAGCGTGCACCCGTCGGGCGGGGACTCGATGACCTCCCAGCCCAGCACTCCTGCCCAGAAGCCCGCGAGACGACGGGGTTCGTTCGCGTCGAAGCAGAGTGCGGCGAGGTGACAGGACATCCCGTCAGACCTTGACCGCCGCTGCCGTACGCCTGTTGATGAGCATTCCCCACGCGGCTGCGAGGAAGAACATCAGCAGCGAGTAGACCGCTGCCGGCACCGCGATCTCGTTGACATCGAGGATGTTCTCGGCGACGAAGATCGCCAGCGTGCCGTTGTGCACCCCGATCTCGAACGACGACGCGATCGCCTGGCCCTCCACGATGCCGAGGGCGCGCGGTACGACGTACCCGACCACGAGGCTGATCGTGCAGAACAGGGCGGCGACGATGCCGACGTCGGCGAGGTAGTCGCCGACGCGGTCCTTCTCGCCCGCCAGGATCCCGACCACCAGCACGGCCAGGATGACCGCGGAGGCGATCCGGACCGGCTTGTCCATGGCGGCTGCGAAGGACGGCCTGCTGGCGCGCACGAGCATGCCGATGCCGGTCGGGACGAGGATCAGGATGAACACCTTGACCACCTCGGACAGCGGCATCGACACCGACTCGCTCTTGTCGAAGTAGTCGATCGCGAGGTTGGTGATCAGAGGCAGTGTGCCGATCGCGATGATCGAGTTGATCGCGGTCAGGGAGATGTTGAGGGCCACGTCCCCGCGGAACAGGTGGCTGAACAGGTTGGCGGTGGTGCCGCCGGGAGATGCCGCGAGGAGCAGCATGCCGATGCCGAGCAACGGCGGCAGGTCGAAGAGCACGACCAGGCCGAAGCAGACCATCGGAAGCAGCACCAGCTGGCAGGCCAGCGCGACGACCACGGCCTTCGGGTGCTTGGCGACCCGCCGGAAGTCCGCGAGCGTGAGGTCGAGGCCCAGCCCGAACATGATGATCGCCAAGGCGATCGGCAACCCGATCTCGGTCAGCGCAGAGTCCATGAGCGGACTGTAGTGATGTTCGCG
This sequence comes from Nocardioides sp., assembly GCA_046590395.1. Lineage (GTDB taxonomy): Bacteria > Actinomycetota > Actinomycetes > Propionibacteriales > Nocardioidaceae > Nocardioides. The sequence goes on along the minus strand of JBKJUE010000067.1, from coordinate 16,788 downwards.
CGCCGCATGGGGACTTGAGCGTCGTCGGGTGGTTGCCGTGGCACTGTTGCTCCGTGAGCGAGACGAGCTTTGACGAAGCGATGGAACTGGTCGTGCACGGGTTCGAGATCGGCGGCGTGGCGATCCTGGTCCTTGGTTCGCTCGGCGCCTTCGTGGGCGCGATCGTCACGTTGCGACGAGCGGGCGGGCTGCGGGCCTACGAGGGTCTACGACGCAACGTCGGGCGGGCGATCCTGCTCGGCCTGGAGTTCCTCATCATCGCCGACATCGTGCTGACGATCACCGTCGACCCGACGCTTGCGAGCGCCCTCGCCCTGGGCCTCATCGTGCTGGTGCGCACGTTCCTGAGCTTCTCCCTCGAGGTCGAGCTGGAGGGGACCCTGCCGTGGCGGAAGGCGCGCCCGAAGGCGTCGAGTGCCGGAGGGGGGACTTGAACCCCCACGCCCGAAGGCACAGGTACCTAAAACCTGCGTGTCTGCCAGTTCCACCACCCCGGCGAGGGCTCCAGTCTAGGAAGCCAGAGCGAGGTCCTTGCGGAGCTTGGCGACGTGGCCGGTCGCCTTCACGTTGTACTGGGCGACCTCGACGTTGCCGTCCTCGTCGATCACGAACGTGGAGCGGATGACTCCCTGGACGACCTTGCCGTAGAGCTTCTTCTCGCCGAACGCGCCGTACGACGTCATCACCGACTTGTCCGCGTCCGAGAGGAGGGTGATCGTGAGCCCGTCCTTCTCGCGGAACGTCGCGAGCTTCTCGGGCTTGTCCGGCGAGATGCCGAGCACCTCGTAGCCGGCGCCGCGGAGCGAGTCGAGGGAGTCGGTGAAGTCGCAGGCCTGCTTCGTGCATCCGGGCGTCATCGCCGCCGGGTAGAAGTAGACGATCACCTTCCTGCCGCGGAGGCCGGACAGGCTGACCTGGTCACCGGTGTCCGAGGGCAGCATGAAGTCGGGGGCGACATCGCCGGGGGAGAGGCGTGGCGGGGTGCTCACCAAAGAGCTCCAATCCGATCAAGGAGTTGTTGCGAATAACATGCAACAACCTAGAGTGGCGTCGAGCCGGCTCCGTCCGGCGTCGCCCAACCTACTCACCCCACGAGGCAGGCCCGCATGCACGTCCCCGACGGATTCCTCGACGCACCGACGTCGATCGCGACCGGTGTGGTCGCGGCCGCCGGTGTCGGCCTGGCGCTCCGTAGGGCCCGCCGCGAGCTCGACGACCGGACCGCCCCGATGGCCGGGCTCGTCGCCACCTTCGTGTTTGCCGGCCAGATGATGAACTTCCCCGTCGGCGCCGGGACCAGCGGCCACTTGCTCGGCGGGGCGCTCGCCGCCGTCCTGGCCGGGCCCTGGACCGCCGTCCTCTGCGTCAGCGTGGTGCTGATGGTCCAGGCGCTCTTCATGGCCGACGGTGGCATCACCGCCATCGGCACCAACATCACCCTGATGGCGCTGGTGGGTGTCGTCGTCGGCTGGCTCGTGTTCCGTGCGCTCCAGATGGTCCTGCCCCGTCGTACGACGATGGTCGCACCGGCCGCCGCGATCGCTGCGTTCGTCAGCGTCCCGGCGGTTGCGCTCGTCTTCACGGGCCTCTTCGTCGTCGGCGGCACCGCCCCGATCGACACCGGCGCCGTCCTCGTGGCCATGCTCGGCTGGCACACCGTCATCGGCCTGGGCGAGGCGGTGATCACCGGCCTGGTGGTCGGCAGCGTCGTCTCCGTCCGCCCCGACCTCTGCTTCGGCGCGCGCCGCGTCCTGGGCGAACGCGCACTCGAGCTGCGCGAGCCGGTGACGCCGTGAGGTCGCGCGGCTTCCTGATCGCCGGACTCCTGGTCGCGTTCCTCGTCGCCGGAGTCGCCAGCTACTACGCCAGCAGCTACCCCGACGGGCTCGTGCACGTCGCCGAACAGGCCGGCTTCCTCGACTCTGCCGAGGACTCGCCGACCAGCGACAGCCCGTTCGCCGGCTACTCCACCGAGGGTGTCCAGGACGCCCGGGTCGGCGGAGGTCTTGCCGGCATCGTCGGCGCGCTGCTCACCCTGTTGCTCGCCGGCGGTCTCTTCTGGGCGGTGCGACGCCGCGACCCCGACCCCGCGGACCTGGACCGCGCTCCCGTCGACAGCGAGGTCTGACCGCGATGGGCGCCGGGCACGGCCACAAGCTCCACTTCCACGGGCACAGCGTGATCCACCGGGCTCCCGCCCACGTCAAGATCGTCGCCCTGGTGGGCTTCATGCTGACCGTCGTCGCGACCCCGCGGGGCTGGTACCCCGCCTTCGCCGGGTACGCCGTCATCCTGCTGGTCGTCATCCTCGCCTCGCGGGTGCCGCCGCTCTACCTCGCCAAGCGGATGGTGATCGAGGTGCCGTTCGTGCTGTTCGCGCTCCTGGTGCCATTCGTCGCCACCGGCCCCCGCACCCAGGTGCTCGGCCTCAGCCTGTCCGAGCCCGGCCTGGTCGCGGCGGCGGGTCTGCTGATGAAGGGGACGCTCGGCGTCCTGGCGTCGCTCACGCTCGCCGCCACGACAGAGCCCGGCGACGTGCTGCGCGGCCTGCAGCGGCTGCGGATGCCAGACCCGCTGGTGCAGATCATGGGCTTCATGATCCGCTACCTCGACGTCGTCACCGGCGAGATGACCCGCATGCTCACCGCCATGAAGTCCCGAGGCTGCGACCCGCGCTCGCCCCGGCACTGGCCGACGCTGGCCCGCTCGCTCGGGGCGCTCTTCATCCGCTCCTACGAGCGCGGCGAGCGGGTCCATCTCGCGATGATGTCCCGCGGCTACTCCGGGACGATCCCGCGATGAACACCCCACGAAGCCGCTCGCTTCGCTCACGCCTCCGCGAGGACCCCGCATGAGCACGCCCGTCCTCGACGTTCGGGGGCTCGCCTACGCCTACCCCGACGGCCACCAAGCGCTGTTCGGCGTCGACCTGCACGTCCACGAGGGGGAGCGGGTCGCGCTGCTCGGCCCGAACGGTGCCGGCAAGACCACCCTGGTCCTCCACCTCAACGGCATCCTCACTGCGGGCGCCGGTGCCGTGAGCGTCAGCGGGCTTCCCGTGCGCAAGGAGAACCTCCAGGAGATCCGGCGCCGGGTCGGCATCGTCTTCCAGGACCCTGACGACCAGCTGTTCCTGGGGACGGTCCGCCAGGACGTCGCGTTCGGCCCGGCCAACCTGGGTCTCAAGGGGGCCGCCCTCGAGCGCCGCGTCCTGCACGCCCTCGATCTGGTCGGCATGGCCGACTTCGTCGACCGGCCGCCGCACCACCTCTCGTTCGGGCAGCGCCGGCGCGTGGCCGTGGCCACCGTGCTGGCGATGGAGCCCGAGATTCTCGTCCTCGACGAGCCATCGTCCAACCTCGACCCCGCCTCCCGGCGCGAGCTGGCCGACATCCTTCGCTCGCTCGACGTGACCGTGCTGATGGTCACCCACGACCTGCCGTACGCCTACGAGCTCTGCCCGCGCTCCGTCGTGCTCTCCGACGGCGTCGTGGTCGCCGACGGCACGACGTACGACGTCCTGACCGACGACGACCTGATGGCGGCCCACCGCCTGGAGCTGCCGTTCGGGTTCGACCCGAGGGTGATGGGTGCCCGACCCTGATTGGTAGCCTGCGCGGGTGAGCAACGAGATGTCGTCCCTCGAGCGCGAGATCGAGGAGACCCGGGAGCGCCTGGCGACCACGATCGACCAGCTCCTCTACCGCGTCAGCCCCAAGACGATCGTGAGCCGCGAGGTGAGCGCCATCAAGGCCTACTTCGTCGACACGGCGACCGGGCAGCCGCGCACCGACAACATCCTCAAGGTGGCCGGGGGCGTGGTCGGCACCGTCGCCCTGTTCGCCCTCATCCGCAAGGTCGCCCGCTGAGCGCCAAGCCCGTGGGGAACGACAAGACCCCCATCAAGATGCTGCACGACCGGATCCTGGTCGAGCTCGACCGGGAGTCCGGGGAGCGGCGCTCGTCCGGCGGCATCGTGATCCCCGCCACCGCCGCCATGGGTGGTCGCCGGCTCGCCTGGTCCCGGGTGGTGGCCGTCGGCCCGCACGCCCGCGCCGTCGAGGCAGGGGACCGCGTGCTCTTCGACCCCGAGGACAACTCCGAGGTCGAGGTGCACGGCGAGGTCTACGTCGTCGTACGCGAGCGCGACATCCACGCCGTCGCGGCCGAGCGGCTCGCCGACGAGTCCACCGGTCTCTACCTCTGAGAGGTTAACGACCCATAACCGGGCACCGCCTCGGGCGTTGAGCCAGTCATGCTCCGTCACCGGCTCACCGCCCTGCTCGCCTCTGCCGCCCTGCTGCCATTGGCCACGGTCGTCACCTCGGCACCCGTCGCCGGCGCCGCCCAGCCCGCCACCGCGCCCCAGGCCCCGCGGGCCGTGACCTTCCAGGCGACCATCGACCGCACGAAGCACGGCATCCCGCACATCACCGCCGACAACTTCGCGGACCTCGGCTTCGGCAGCGGGTACGCCGCCGCCGAGACCTCGATCTGCACCCTGGCGGACACGCTCCTCACCGGCCGCGGCCAGCGCTCGCGCTGGTTCGGCCCGAACAAGCGCTACAACGACCAGGTGACCCTCGAGGCGTCCAACCTCCAGGTCGACGCCTTCGTCGCCGATCTGCACAACCGCAAGATCGTGGAGAAGCTCCTCGCCGACAAGAACCGCGGTCCGGGCAGGCAGGCCCGGCACATGGTCAAGGGCTACACGGCCGGTGTGAACCGCTACCTCGCGGACGTCGGCCCGCGGGGTGTCGGCGACCCTGAGTGCCGCGGCGCCGGCTACCTGAAGACGAAGGCTCGCCCGATCGACCTCTGGTACGGCGTCTACCTCGCCAACCTGCTCGCCTCGAGCGGGGTGTTCGTGAAGGAGATCGTCGACGCGTCCCCGCCGTCGCCGGACGACCCGGGCGTCCCGAACCCCACCGCCAGCGCCGTCGACCGCAAGGCGCTCCTGACCGGGCTCGGCCGTGACCCGGAGTCCCCGTTCGGCTCCAACGCCACCGCCGTCGGCGGCGACGCCACGACCACCGGCAAGGGCATGCTGCTGGGCAACCCGCACTTCCCGTGGCGCGGCCGCTACCGGTTCACCCAGCAGCACCTCACGATCCCCGGCAAGTACGACGTCGCCGGTGCCTCGCTGATCGGGTCCCCGGTCGTCAACATCGGTTGGAACAAGAACGTCGCCTGGAGCCACACGGTGTCCACGGCCTACCGGTTCACGCCCTACGAGTACCGCCTCACCGGTCCCACGACGTACGTCACCGACGCCGGCCCGCAGGAGCTGGAGCCCCGCGAGGTCACCGTCACCGTCCGCCGCAAGGACGGCTCGATGGACAAGGTGAAGGAGGACGTCTACCGGACCGCCGAGGGGTACGTCGTGGACGCCCCCGCCATCCTGTTGCCGTGGTCGACCACCAGCGTGTGGGCGATCCGCGACGCCAACGCCGAGCACCTGCGGACCGTCGACACCTTCCTGGAGATGGGGAAGGCCAGGAACGTGCGCGACCTGCTCAGGAAGCAGGACAAGGCCGCGGGCATGCCGTGGGTGAACACCACCGCCGCCGACCGCAACGGTGACGTCCTCTACGCCGACCACTCGGTCGTGCCCAACGTCCCGGACGCGCTCGCCGAGGAGTGCATGACCCCCACCGGACGGATCCTCGACCAGCTCGCCGGGCTGCCCGGCCTCGACGGCACCCGCGCGTCCTGCGCGTGGGGGACCGACGAGGACGCGTCCCGCAGCGGCGTGTTCGGCCCCGGCAACCTCCCGTTCGCGATCCGTCGCGACTGGGTGGCCAACGCCAACGACTCCTACTGGCTGCCGAACCCTGACGAGCGCCTCGAGGGCTTCGCCGGGATCATCGGCTGCGAGCAGTGCGCGCGCACCATGCGCACCCGGATGGTCTACCGCTACGTGCAGGACAAGCTGGCCGACGGCGGCAAGGAGTCGCCGCGGTCGCTGCGTCGTCACGAGCACGAGAACCGGCTGATGGCCGGCGAGGTGATGCGCGCCGACGGCGACCTGGACGCGGTGTGTGACGCCACCGGGGAGACCGAGGCCTGCGAGGCCCTGAAGGCATGGGACGGCAGGTCCGAGCGCAGCTCGCGCGGCACCCACATCTTCGAGGAGTTCGTGGCCCGGCTGCCCGCCGAGGGCGTGTGGGAGACGCCGTTCAGCCCGGACGAGCCCCTCACCACCCCGCGGGACCTGAACACGGTCAACCCGCAGGTGATCCAGGCGATGTCCGACGCGATCGCGTCGCTGCGGGACCGCGACATCGCCTTCGACGCCCGGTGGGGCTCCCTGCAGGTGGCAGGGGACCGCGGTGCGCCCGCGATCGGCCTCGGCGGCGGCACGGGCGACTCGGTCGGCAACGCCAACGCCCTCGCGTCGCGCCTGGTGAAGGACAACAAGGACAAGTACCGCCCGATCACCTACGGCTCGTCGCACATCCAGGCGATCTCGTTCCTCCCGAACGGCCGCGTGGACACCCGCACGATCCTCACCTACGGCCAGAGCGAGAACCCGAACTCGCCGTGGTCGAAGGACCAGACACGGCTCTTCGCCCAGGGCAAGTGGGTCCACTTCCCCTGGACGAAGGCCCAGATCCGCAAGCAGCGGATCGCCCACTACGTCGTCAGCGGCGGCTGAGTGCCTCGGTGGACGACCCGTTCGCGGCGCTCACGGTCGTCGGCAGCGTGATCACGAACTCGGACCCGGGGCTGGCCGGACGGTAGGCCGCGTCGCCGCCGTGTGCCTGCGCGAGCAGTCGCACGATCCAGAGCCCGAGTCCCACCGACTCGGGGTCGCCCTCGGTGCGGTTGAGCCGCTGGAACAGCAAGGGACGGTTCGCCTCAGGGACTCCGGTGCCGTGGTCGCGCACCGAGATCTCCAACTCCGCTGTCGTCGACCTGGCCGAGATCACGACGGGCGGCTCCCCGTGGTGTTGGGCGTTGGTACCGAGGTTGACCAGCATCTGCTGCAGCCGGAGCGGGTCCGCCAGCACGGTGAGGCCGGGCTCGACGTCGAGGGTGACGCCGGTGCCGCCGAGCAGCTCGGCCACCTGGTCGGCGAGCTCGGTCAGGTTGACGGACTGCCAGTCCAGGATGAGCTTGCCGCCCTCCACCCGTTCGAGGTCGAGCAGGTTGCTCGCCAGGGTGGAGAGCCGGGACGTCTGCCGGGCAGCGGCGGCCACCAGGGGCCGGAGGTGGTCGGGCAGGTGCTCGTCGTCGGCCACGATCTCGAGCACCCCGCTGATCGTGGTGAGGGGAGACCGGACGTCGTGGGCGAGCGTGGCCATCAGGGCGGCCCGCCAGCGCTGCTCCTCCTCGAGAAGCGCGCGCGCCTCCTTGAGCCGGCGTACCCGCCCCTCGATGATCAGCCCGACGGTGACCGAGATCGGAATCAGCAGTGCGGCTGTGGTCAGCACGTTGCGCGGAGCGCCGGTGGCGACCAACGCGCCCAGGTAGGCCGCTGCAGCGAGGGGCGAGTGCCCCAGGATCGTCCGGCGGTTGTGGTGCAGGCCCATCCAGGCAAAGGCCAGGACGAAGAACGTGCCGGCTCCCGCGCCAAAGCCACCGAGTGCCCAGGTCGCCAAGCCGATCATCACCCAGGCCGGGATCGCCAGCACTGCCGTGACGCCCACGGGCCAGCGCTGCCAGGGCACCAGGAGGACCACCACGGCGATGACCAGGTCGGCGCACGAGATCGCCAGCAGCACGCCGGTCCGACCCGGGATGGACGGGATCACGGCCAGGGAGAGGACGCCGGACACCAGGAAGAGGGCGCCGGACTGGCGGCCCGCGCGCAGGGCGTCGAGCTGCGGTGAGCGCGGTGCAGCGGAGATGGCCACGCTTCAGGCTAGAGCCTGTCGGGAATCACGTGCGGGAATCCGAGCATTGCCAGAAGCTGGAAGGCTTCCCTGAGGGGACACTCGTCGCAGCCACTGCGTCCGCCACCATCGCGTTCCTGCTGGTCACCAAGCTGGCGGTGGGGGTGCGCGCTTCGACGACACGTCACGCTCGGGCGAGGAGTTGGTGACGGCTCTCGTCGCCGTCGTCCGGGCAAATCCGGCAGCCCCACACCGGCGTTTCGGCTGGTGTGGGGCTTGGTGGTACGGCATGAGGGACTTGAACCCCCAACCCGCTGATTAAGAGTCAGCTGCTCTACCAATTGAGCTAATGCCGCGTGCTGTGAAGCGACGGGAACGATACCAGCGGGGTCGCGCCCGGAAAAATCGAGAGCAGGTCAGAGCGTCGCCAGGACGGCCTGTGCCGCGTTGTGCCCGCCGATGCCCGAAACCCCACCGCCGCGGCGGGCGCCGGCGCCGCACACCAGCACGGACGGCAAGTCGGTCTGGACGCCCCACTGCTGGGCCGGGGTCTCCATGCGCGCCCGGTTGGAGGCCCAGGGCCACTCCAGGTCGCCGTGCCAGATGTGCCCGCCCGGCATGGCCAGGTCGGCCTCGACGTCCTGCGGGGTCTTGACCTCGATGCAGGGGTTCCCTGAGGAGTCGCGGGCCAGGCAGGTCTCGAGCGGCTCGACCAGGTGCTCGTCGAGCGACGCGATGGCCCGGGTGACCGCCTGGTGCGTCGCGGCCTCCCGGTCACCGTCGAAGAGTGACGCCGGCGTGTGCAGGCCGAAGTAGGTGAGGGTGTGCGTGCCCTCGGCGGACGAGCCCAGGATCGACGGGTCCGTCAGCGAGTGGCAGTAGACCTCGCCCGGCAGCACAGATGGCACCCGCCCGGCGGCGGCATCGGCGTACGCCGCCTCCAGCTGGGTGTAGTGCTCGGCGAGGTGGAGGGTCCCCGAGAACGCGACGACCGGGTCGACCCCGGACCTGAGCCGGGGCAGCCGGTCGACCAGGAGGTTGATCTTGACCTGGGAGCCCTGGGGCTTGGTGGTGGGGTCCTCCTCCTCGCCGAGCAGGATGCGCAGCACCCACGGCGCGACGTTGGCGAGCACGAACCGGGCGCCCACCGTCTGCGAGGAGCGACCGTCGTGGAAGTCGACCTCGGCCTGCTCGTCGCCCCCGCGGATGGCGCTGACCCCGGCCCCGGTCAGGATCTCGACCCCGGCGGCGCGGGCCGCGGCAGCCAGCGTGTCGGTGACCGCGCCCATCCCGCCGACGGGGACCCGCCACTCGCCCGTCCCGTTGCCGATCTGGTGGTAGAGGAAGCACTTGTTCTGGACCAGCGAGGGCTCGTGCAGGGAGGCGAACGTGCCGATCAGCGCATCGGTCGCGACCACGCCGCGCACCCCGTCGTCGGTGAAGCGGTCCTCGATGGTGACGCCGAGCGGGGAGGTGACGAAGTCCCGCCAGATGCCCGGGTCCACCTGCTCGCGCACGGCCCGCTCGGTCGGCAGTGGCCCGAGCAGGGTGGGTGCGACCGCGTGGGTCAGGTCCGCGACGTCGGCGTAGAACTCCCGCCAGGCGTCGTACTCGGTGTGACCGCCGGTGAGCGCCGCGAACGACGCGGCGGTCACCGATCCCTCCGGGTGCTCGACGAGCAGGCCACTGGGCTTCCCGTCCCGCAAGGTGGGGGTGTACGACGACGTGGCGCGCGACACGAGGGCGATGTCGAGCCCCAGGTCCTGGATCAGCTGTTCGGGCAGGAGCGAGACGAGGTAGGAGTAGCGCGAGACCCGGGCCTCGTGCCCCGCGAACGCCTGCGCGGACACGGCGGCGCCGCCGACGTGCCCCAGCCGCTCCAGGACCAGGACGGAGAGACCAGCCTTCGCAAGATAGGTGGCGGCCACCAGCCCGTTGTGCCCACCACCGGCGACGACGGCGTCATAGTGTTTCGCATTACTCACCGGCACAACCTAGTCGCCGGTCAGACACAGGAGTGACAGTGGACAGCTTCCGCGTGGTGCGCGTGGGTGCCCTGCTGTTCGCGATGTTCAGCGTGGGTTGGGCGGCGGTGATCAGCCGGGACCCGACCGCGCTGGCCTCGGAGATGTGGCCGGTCGGTCTCGGTGCGGCCGCCGTCTTCACGGCGCGCGGTCGCGCGGTCCCCGCCGTGATCGGGCTGGTCGGGTTGATCGGCTTCGCCACCTTCGTGCTCGGTGGGAGGGGGATGGGGCTCGCGGTCGGCGGGGGGATCGCCATCGCGCTCGAGGCCTGGTTGATCGCCGTTATCCTGACCCGGGGGGGTCGGATCCGGCCGCGCCTGCAGGATGACGACGACTTCTCGCGATTCGTCGTGGCGATGGCCGCCGGCGGCGCCGTCGCGGCCGTGGTGGCGATGTTCTCGCTGGGGCGGCTCGACCCGGGCGACATGGGCCTGATCGCGCTCGGCACCTTCGTGGGTCACACCACGGCCACCCTGTTCCACCTGCCGTTCTTCCTGGACACCTTCGAGCACGGTGCCGTCGCACCCGCCTTCGAGCGCGCCGCGCAATGGTGCCTGGTCCTCGGCCTGACGGTCCTCGTCTTCGTCCCGGTCGACTTCACGGCGCTGCTCTTCCTGTTGGCTCCCGTGCTGGGGTGGGGTGCCCGGCGGCTGTCGCTTGCTGAAGTGCAGTGGCAGCTGGTGATCGTGGCGACGATCGCCACCTTCATGACCGTCTTCGGGCTGGGACCGCTGGCCGAGGCACCCGACGTCTACACGTTGCCGGCGGACGTGACCGGCATCCTGCTGCAGAGCTTCCTCCTGGCCTGCGGCCTGGTCGCCGTTCCGCTGGCGGTGGTGGCCGGGCAGCAGGTCCGCGACGCGCGGCAGCTGCGGATGGAGCGGGACAAGTTGCAGCGGATCGTCAACACCGCCAGCGTCGCGATCGTTGGCACCGATGAGATCGGCCGGATCACGCTCTTCAACCCCGGTGCACAGCAGTTGCTCGGCTACGCGCCGGAGGACGTGCTGGGGCAGTCCACAACCATGTTGCACACTCCGGCCGCCGTGCGCGAGAAGGCCGTGGAGCTCGGCGTCCCCGACGATTTCGTCGCGGTGGTGCTCAAGCTGGCCCAGCCGGAGACGGGGGTTGTCCGCATCCGGTTCCTGTGCAAGGACGGGACCGAGCGTACCCACTCGCTGACGCTCTCCCGGCTGGTCGACGAGCGGGGCGAAGTCATCGGCTACGTCGGAACCTCCGAGGACGACACCGAGAGGGTCCTGGCCCACGACGCACTCGTCGCGGCCCTCGAGGTCGAGCGCCGCGCCGTCGAGCAGCTCAAGGAGGTCGATCAGGTCAAGGAGTCCTTCGTCTCGGCGGTCAGCCACGAGCTGCGGACGCCGATCACCAGCATCGTCGGGTTCCTGGAGATGCTCGGTGACGGCACCTACGGCGACCTCAACCGCCAGCAGTCCGACGCGGTCGACCGGGTGCACTCCAACAGCCGGCGCCTGCTCTCCCTGATCGACGAACTGCTCACCCTCTCCAGGGTGCATGACGCCGGGTTGGGCATGGTGGGCCGCGAGCTCGATCTGGGAACCGTCGTACGAACCGCCTACGACGTGGTCGAGCCGGCCTGGGCCGCACGCGACCTGGCCGTGAGCCTCGACCTTCCGCCGCAGCCGGTGCCGTTCGTCGGGGACGAGGACATGCTGGAGCGGGTCGTGGTGAACCTCGTCGGGAACGCCGTGAAGTTCACGCCCGAGGGCGGCCGGATCGCCGTGTCGCTGCACGGTGGCGACGGGGGAGCGGTGATCGAGGTGGTGGACACCGGGATCGGGATCCCCGCCGAGGAGCTGGATCTCCTGTTCACCCGCTTCTTCCGCTCCACGAACGCGCAGCAGCGGGCGATCCCGGGAAGCGGCCTCGGGCTGTCGATCGCTCGGGCGATCGTGGAGATGCACGGCGGTGACGTCACGGTCCAGTCCCAGGCAGGGGTCGGGACGACCTTCCGGGTGTGGCTGCCGTCAGGGGTCCGCCCGACTCTGACGTAGTGCCACCAGGTGCCGGAATATCCAATCTTCAACTACTGTTGGCAGAGGTGTTCCCGAGAGAGGAAAACCGATGCCCGCGATCACCGTTGACGACCTGACTGTTCTCGACCGCCTGCGCACCCCCGGCCTGGGCGACCAGCCGCGTCCGGTGTGGCAGGTCAGCACCGCCCCGCAGGGCTACGAGGGGGAGGGGTTCCCGGTGCGCCGCGCGTTCGCCGGCATCGACATGGCCCAGCTCGACCCGTTCATCATGATGGACCAGATGGGCGAGGTCGAGTACGCCCCGGGCGAGCCGAAGGGCACGCCGTGGCACCCGCACCGCGGGTTCGAGACCGTCACCTACATCATCGACGGCACGTTCGACCACGAGGACAGCCACGGCGGTGGCGGCACCATCACCGACGGGGACACCCAGTGGATGACCGCCGGGTCCGGCCTCCTCCACATCGAGGCGCCCCCGGAGTGGCTGGTCCAGCAGGGCGGCCTGTTCCACGGGATCCAGCTCTGGGTGAACCTGCCGCGCGACGCCAAGATGAACGACCCGAAGTACCAGGACCTGCACTCCGGTGAGGTCGCCCTGGTCACCTCCGCCGACGCCGGCTCGCTGGTGCGCGTGATCGCGGGCGAGGTCGACGGCCACGCCGGGCCGGGCTCCACGTTCACCCCGATGACGCTGGTGCACGCGACGGTCGAGCCGGGCGCCCGCCTCGAGCTTCCGTGGAACGTCGACTTCAACGCCCTCGTCTACGTCCTCAACGGCCAGGGCACGGTCGGCACCGATGCGCGTCCCATCCACACCGGCCAGTCGGCAGTCCTCGGTGCCGGCGACTACCTTACGGTCGCCGCCGACGGCAGCCAGGAGAGCCGCTCCCCGAAGCTCGACGTCATCGTCGTCGGGGGTCGTCCCATCCGCGAGCCGCTCGCCTGGGCCGGGCCGTTCGTGATGAACACCAAGTCCGAGGTCCTCCAGGCCTACGAGGACTTCCAGCGCGGCGCCTTCGGACACATCCCCGTCTGACTCCTCCGGGAGTAGGGTCACCTGCCGTGGCTCGGACCTACCGCGACGCGCTCGGCGTCCCGCACGTGCGGGCGTCGTCCCTGGCCGACCTGGCATTCGGCCAGGGCCGGGTCACTGCTCGGGACCGGGTGTGGCAGCTGGAGTTCCAGCGCCGGCGTGCCACCGGCACCGTGGCCGAAGCGTTCGGCCCGAGCGGCGTCGCCTGGGACCGGCTCTCCCGGCGCACCCGGGTCGCCGACACCGCGCAACGGGCACACGCCGGGCTCTCGCCCGAGTCGCAGGACTTCCTGACGGCGTACGTCGACGGCGTCAACGCCGGCCTGCACGTCGACGTGCCCGAGCTGGCCCGGCTCGGGATCGAGCCGGCGCCCTGGGAGCCGTGGACCCCGCTCGCGGTCTTCCTCGGCCAGCACCTCCTCTTCGCGAGCCTGCCCGGCAAGCTGTGGTCCACCCGGGCTCGCGAGGTCTTCGGCGAGGATGCACGCCTGCTCTCCCACGAGGGGCCGATCACCAACGGCAGCAATGCGTGGGCGGTCGGAGGCGACCGCACGGCCCACGGTTTCCCACTCATCGGCGGCGACCCGCACCGCAGCCTGGAGAGCCCGGGTGTCTACATGCAGGTGAGGCTGGCGTGCGACGAGTTCGACGTCGTCGGCTTCGCCTTCCCGGGAGTGCCGGGGATCCAGCACTTCGCCCATGCCGGGACCGTCGCCTGGGCGATCACGAACGCGATGGCCGACTACCAGGACGTGTACGCCGAGCGGTTGCGGCGCAGGGGCGGGCGCGTGGAGGCGCTCGGGCCCCACGGCTGGGAGCCGGCGGAGTCCCGGGTCGAGGCGATCGTCGTACGCGACGGGGACGAGCAGCAGGTCGAGGTCGTGACCACGGCGCGCGGTCCACTCTTCTCCGGCGAGGTGGACGCCGGCGCCGGGCTCAGCCTCCGCACCGCTTCCGGGGTGCTGGGGGACCTCGGCTTCGAGGCGGTGCTGCCGCTGCTGCGGTCGCGCACGGTCGAGGACGTCGACCGCGCGCTCGACCGATGGGTCGAGCCCGTCAACAACGTCGTCATCGCCGACCGGTCCGGTGCGGTGCGTTACCGCGTGGCCGGGAAGGTGCCGGTGCGTGCCGCGGGCAACCGTCGCGGCGTGGTGGACGCCTCCGACGCCGCGACCGCCTGGACGGGCTGGCTGGACCCGCTGCCGCGCCACGACGTCCCGAGTGACGGAGTCGTCGTCAGCGCGAACGAGCGCCGGGGCCCGGAGAGCGAGCCGATCGGGACGACGTTCGCCCCGCCGCACCGGGCGGCCCGGCTGCGCGCGCTGGTCGGTGACCGGACGGGCCTCACCGGTGACGACTTCGCGGCCTTCCACGGCGACACGTTGCTCCCGACCCTCGAGCTGGTACGGGCGGTCGTGTCCGCGGCCGGCAGCGGACCCGTCCGCGACGCGATCCTGGCCTGGGACGGGCACATGGACGCCGATTCGGAGGGTGCGGCGGCCTTCGCGGCCTGGCGCTCGGCGCTGGTCCACCGGCTCGCGGCCGAGCCCGTGTTCAAGCCGCTGGCCGACGCGATCGTCGACGACCCCGTCCTGCTGCCGTGGCTGAACCCGACGGCGCGGGTCTCGGCAGCGGTCGAGTCGCTGCTGGCCGAGGAGAAGCCGTTCGGCATCGACGTGGCTGCCCTCGCGGCGGACGCGCTCGTGGACGCCGCCGGGCATCCGCCCTTCTGGGGGGACGCGCACGTCGTCAAACCGATCCATGCCTTCGACGTCCTGGGTGACGGTCTCGAGGCACCGTCGCTGCCCACCATGGGGGTCGGCGGCGACGCCGACTGCGTCCGCTGCACCGGCTCGGTCCCGGGCCTGGACGACTCCGCCTGGCGGGGCTCGGTCGCGCGCTACGTGTGGGACCTGGCCGACCGCAGCTCCAGCGGCTGGGTCGTGCCCCTGGGTGCGGCCGGAGACGAGCGCAGCCGCCACCACGCCGACCAGCTGGCGCTGTGGGTGGACGGCCGGCTGGCCCCGATCGTCACCGACTGGGACCGGCTGACCGAGCAGGTCGGCTGAGCGACGCCGGATGCCGGTCAGGTGCCGCTGGCGGGGAGCTTGTCGAGGCGGACGTCCGGGTGGTCGCGGGCCACGGTGTGGACCCGCCACTTGTCGGGGAAGAGCGCGAGGTGGGCACCGTCCGAGCGCACCAGCACCTCGATGCCGCGCACCCCGCCCAGCGTCTCGACGTCCTCGGCCGACGTACGACGGGCCTGGGTGTAGGCCAGCGACTCGAGCCGCACCGGCGCCTTGAACTCGGTCTCCATGCGGGCGGTGACGACCTCGAACTGCATCGGGCCGACGGCGGCGAGGACCGGGTTCTGGTCGCCGCGGAGCTCGGAGCGCAGGACCTGGACGACGCCCTCCTGGTCGAGCTGCTCGATGCCGCGCCGGAACTGCTTGTAGCGCCCGGTGTCGACGGCACGCACGGTGGCGAAGTGCTCGGGGGCGAAGCTCGCGATCGCGGGGTACTCGACCGGCTCGCCCTCGTAGATGGTGTCGCCCACGCGGAGGGCGGAGGCGTTCACGAGGCCGACGATGTCTCCGGGGTAGGCGGTCTCGACGGAGGTGCGCTCTCGGCCGAAGACGGCCTGGGCGTACTTCGTGGCGAACGGCCTGCCCGTGGAGGCGTGCGTGACGACCATGCCGCGCTGGAACACGCCCGAGCAGACGCGCGCATAGGCGAGGCGGTCGCGGTGGGCGACGTCCATCCCGGACTGGACCTTGAACACGAAGGCGCTGAAGTCGGCACCCACCTCGCGCCGGCTGCCGTCCACCGCCTCGGTGGCCGAGGGTGCGGGAGCCAGCTCGAGGAGACGGTCGAGGAGCTGGGCGACACCGAAGTTGAGGATCGCGGACGCGAACAGGACGGGCGTCGTCCTGCCGGCAAGGAACGTCTCCTGGTCGTGGTCGGCGCCGTCGGCGGTCAGCAGGGCGTCCTCCTCGCCGGCGACCTCCCAGGCGTCGCCTGCGACGGCGTGGGCCTCGTCGCCGCTGAGGTGGGCCTCCGGTGCGCGGGTCGCGCCGCCGGCCGTCCGGGTGTAGTGGATGAAGCCGCCGGTCCGCCGGTCGAGCACGCCGTGGAACTCCCCGGCGATCCCCACCGGCCAGGTCAGCGGGGTGGGCTTCAGGCCGATCTCGCGCTCGATCTCGTCGAGCAGGCCGAGGGCGTCGAGGCCGGGCCGGTCCCACTTGTTGATGACCGTGATCACGGGGATGCCGCGGTGCGCGCAGACCTGGAAGAGCTTCAGTGTCTGCGGCTCGAGGCCCTTCGCGGCGTCGACGAGCATGACGGCCGAGTCCACCGCGGAGAGCACCCGGTAGGTGTCCTCGGAGAAGTCGGCGTGACCGGGGGTGTCGACGAGGTTGACCACGTGGTCGCGGTAGTCGAACTGCAGCGCGGCCGAAGTGATCGAGATGCCGCGGTCGCGCTCCATCTCCATCCAGTCCGAGACGGTGCCGCGTCGGCCGGCCTTGCCGTGGACGGCGCCTGCCTCCGAGATCACGCGGGCGTGCAGGGCCAGGGCCTCGGTCAGGGTCGACTTGCCGGCGTCGGGGTGGCTGATCACCGCGAAGGTGCGGCGGGAGCGGGTGTCGGAGGGGGACATCTCCCGCGAAACTACCGCAGCGCGGGGGCGCCGACTCAATCGTCGGGGGCCGGACAGGCGTCGAGCCCCTGCCCGCGTCTCCGCGGTCAGAGGCTCGACGCCACTGGGGTGAGTAACGGGACTTGAACCCGCGACATCCGCCACCACAAGGCGGCGCTCTACCAGCTGAGCTATACCCACCAGGAGACCCCGGGATCGCCGGGGTCGGGCAGAACTATAC
>JBKJUE010000075.1:0-11729 GCA_046590395.1 Nocardioides sp. | reverse complement strand
CAAGGAGATCCTCCCCCACGCGACCGAGCTCGAGCACAAGGACGAGTTCCCCGAAGCGATCGTCGAGGGAATGAAGGAGATGGGCCTCTTTGGGCTCATGATTCCGGAGGAGTACGGCGGCCTCGGTGAGTCACTGCTGACCTACGCGCTCGTGGTCGAGGAGATCGCGCGTGGCTGGATGAGCATCTCGGGCGTCATCAACACGCATTTCATCGTGGCCTACATGATCCGCCAGCACGGCACCGAGGAGCAGAAGCAGCACTTCCTCCCACGGATGGCCACCGGCGAGATCCGTGGTGCCTTCTCAATGAGCGAGCCCGGCTGCGGCTCCGACGTCTCGGCGATCAAGACGAAGGCGGTTCGCGACGGCGACTCCTACGTCCTCGACGGCCAGAAGATGTGGCTGACGAACGGTGGCTCCTCGAACCTCGTGGCCGTGCTGGTGAAGACCGACGAGGGCAGCGACTCGGTCTACAAGAACATGACGACCTTCCTCGTGGAGAAGGAGGCCGGCTTCGGCGAGACCGCCCAGGGCGTGACCGTCCCCGGGAAGATCGAGAAGATGGGCTACAAGGGCGTCGACACGACCGAGATGATCTTCGAGGGCCACCAGATCTCGGCCGAGCAGATCCTCGGTGGGGAGCCCGGCAAGGGCTTCTACCAGATGATGGACGGCGTCGAGGTCGGCCGCGTCAACGTCGCCGCCCGCGGCTGCGGCGTCGCCAACCGCGCCTTCGAGCTCGGCGTGGCCTACGCCCAGCAGCGCGAGACCTTCGGCAAGAAGATCGCCGAGCACCAGGCCGTGCTCTTCCGGCTCGCCGAGATGGCCACCAAGATCGAGGCCGCCCACCAGATGATGGTCCGGGCCGCCCGGGTCAAGGACAAGGGCGAGCGCAACGACCTCGAGGCCGGCATGGCCAAGTACCTCGCGTCGGAGTACTGCTCGCAGGTCGTCGAGGACTCGTTCCGGATCCACGGCGGGTACGGCTTCTCCAAGGAGTACGAGATCGAGAGGCTCTACCGCGAGGCGCCGATGCTGCTGATCGGCGAGGGCACCGCCGACATCCAGCGGATGATCATCGGCCGCCGGGTGCTCGAGGACTACAAGCTCCGCTGACACAGGTCGGGCGCGCCACACGCCCACCCGTCGCAACTGAGGCGGGTGAGGCGTGTGTGACGTTAGAGTTCTCCTGGTGCGGCACCCTCTGTCCGGAACGAGGGGCCCCGCCTAGGAGGAAACGGTGGCCACCACCCGGCCCACGCGGCGTACCGCCCTGCGCGCCCTCGCGGCGCTGGCGGCCGCCGCCGTGCTCGTGGTCGCCGTCGTGGCCCGCCTGGATTCCGGCGACCCCGACCGGGGCGTGACCGGGTCGCTGTCCGGCACCGAGCCCGCCCCCCAGCAGGTCGTCCCCGGTCAGCACGTCGGCGAGGAGTACCCGCCCGGGGCCACGCTGCCGACGGTCTTCCGGATCAGCTCGTTCAACATCCTGGGCTACGGCCACACCGCCCCCGGCGGCAACCGCAAGGGCTGGGCCGACGGCCGGACTCGGATGCGCTGGCAGATCGACCTGCTCGTCGCCCGGGACATCGACATCGTCGGCTTCCAGGAGTTCCAGCCCGAGCAGTTCCAGGAGTTCACGGCGACCGTCGGCAAGGAGTGGGGGGTCTACCCCGGCAACAAGCTGGCCCGGGCCGCCATGCACAACTCGATCGCCTGGCGGAAGGACACCTGGCGGCTGGTGCAGCTCGGGACCCTCCCGATCCCGTACTTCGGGGGGGCCAAGATCCGGATGCCCGTGATCCTGCTCGAGAACCTCGAGACGGGGCAGCAGGCCTGGTTCGGCAACTTCCACAACCCGGCCAACGCCCGCGGCAACGCCGAGAGGTGGCGCGACCAGGCCACGAACCTCCAGATCGCCATGGCCAACCGCAAGCGCACCGAGACCGGCCTGCCGGTCTTCATCACCGGTGACATGAACGAGAAGGCCGAGTACTTCTGCCGGATGACCCGCGGTGCGCCGATGATCGCCGCCGACGGCGGCAGCAACGACAGCTCCGGGTGCCGGCCTCCGATGCCCACCGGGATCGACTGGATCTTCGGCCCGGTCGAGACGGCGTTCAGCGGCTATCTCTCTGACCGCAGTGCGGAAGTGCGGAGGACCAGCGACCACCCGATGGTCATCGCCGAGGCCGTGCTCCCGCCGCGGACCGAGGTCAACAGCTGCCAGACCAGCCCCGTTCCCTGCTGAGGGCGATATCGCCTCGACGCCCCTGTGGGGGAGGTGGCAGGGTGGGGCCCGAGCCCACAGCAACCGGGATCGCCATCGCCAGGAGGAACCGTGTCCGAGTCAGACGGTCAGAACGACGACATCAAGGCCAAGATGCGCGAGGCCCTGGAGCGCAAGAACTCCCAGGAGAAGGGCGTCCACCAGGACGGCCCCGTCAAGGAGAAGGCGCACGGCTCCGAGGTCGTGGGCGGCGCCCCGAAGATGCACCGGCGCAAGGCCGGCGGCGGGGGTTCCTGACCGGGGTGACAAACCCCACCCGGTCAGCGGCTGACGGCGTCCTTCCCCATTCGGCACCATAGGGGCTGTCCCGGGTCACCGGGCAGCGCCTACGCAGAAGGAGCCACCCGTGCAGTTCGGTCGCAGCTACGAGGAGTTCGAGGTCGGAGCGACCTACAAGCACTGGCCCGGCAAGACGGTCACCGAGTACGACGACCACCTGTTCTGCCTGCTCACGATGAACCACCACCCGCTGCACCTCGACACGAACTACGCCGAGGAGACCACGCAGTTCGGCAAGAACGTCGTGGTCGGCAACTACGTCTACTCGATCCTGCTCGGCATGAGCGTCCCGGACATCTCGGGCAAGGCGATCGCCAACCTCGAGATCGAGTCGCTGCGCCACGTGGCGCCGACGTTCCACGGCGACACGCTCTACGGCGAGACCACCGTGCTCGACAAGTGGGAGTCGAAGTCCAAGGACGACCGGGGCGTCGTGCACGTGGAGACGATCGGCTACAACCAGGACGGCAAGGTCGTCTGCATCTTCCGACGCAAGGTGATGGTGCCGAAGGACAGCTACCTCACCGAGCGCGGCGGCGAGCAGCCCGGCCGCCCGGTTCCGCAGCCCGACAAGAACTGGAGCGGCCCCGAGCCGAGCTAGCGAGGCTCGGGATGTGCCGCGAAGGTTGAGGAGCGTCGGGTCAGATCGGCCCGGAGGGACGAGCTGACCGACGCGTCTCGAAACCCAGGGTCCGCAAGCCGACCGATCAGCCGACCCGCACCGGCTTGACCGGTGCGAACGCCTTCGCGAGCGGCAGGATGCCGAGGATCAGCACCATCGGCACCGCGAACCCGATCCGCAGGTTGCCGGCACCCACGACGCCGATCAGGACCGCGCCGATCAGCGCGCCGGCGTAGTTGAACTGGTTGAAGCGCGCGATCACGGCGTCCACCCGGACCTGCCGGGCGGCCGTGGAGAGCCCGGGCTCGTCGCCGGCGATCCGGGCCGCCGCCGAGAAGCTCAGCGGCGCGATCACGGCCGTTCCGGCGCCGAGCAGGGTGAAGCCGAGGACGGCCACGTGCCAGGTCGGGGCGAACACCACCACCGCCAGGGACGCCGCCGCGAGCACGGCCCCGACCCGCAGCACCCGCACCGCGCCGTACGACGCGACCGCCCGGTCGCCGGCCAGCCGGACCAGGCCGCTCGCCACCAGGTAGGGGAACGTCGCCAGGGCGACCAGGCCCTCCGGCGTCGTGAACGTGTCGTCGAGGTAGGTCGGTCCCCAGGTCGCGGCCGCCGTGTCGACCATGTAGAAGAGCACGAGCGCGAAGCCCACGAGCAGGATCGGGCGCCAGGGCACGGCCACGTCGCTGATCTCCGCCGCGATCCCGTGGTCACGCCGCACGAAGGGCGCGAGGAGCACCACCAGCGGCAGCACGGCCACCGCGGCCGAGGCCTCGAGGGGGAGCCCGGGGGTGGCCAGCGTGACCGCCGCGCCGAGGATGCCACCGACGGTCCACGCGCCGTGGAAGGACGGCAGGATCGGCCGTGCGTAGACGTGCTCGAGGGCGACGGCCTGCATGTTGCTGCTCGCGTCGATCACGCCCAGCCCCACGCCGTACACCGCCATGCCCGCGACGAAGAAGCCCACGGCGGGAGCCACCGCCAGCAGGGGTACGGCGACCGTGACCAGGGCCAGTCCGACCCGGATCACCGTGGCGCTGTCGCTGCGCTCGGCCATCCGTTCGGCGACCACGGACCCGACGCCCGCCAGCAGGACCATCATCAGCAGCAGGCCGGAGAGGCCGAGCTCCGAGAGCTCCCAGCGGTCGGTGAAGTCGGGCAGCCGGGTGGTCAGGCTGATGAAGACGAACCCCTGCGTGGCAAAGGCGGCGGCCGTCGCGAGCCGGGCGCGATGGGACTGCATGGGCTGCATCGTGGCACGGCCGGTCGCGCAGGATGCCAGACTCGCGACATGAGCGACGGCGAGGTGTGGCTGGTCCGGCACGGGGAGACCGAGTGGAGCAGGGACGGCAAGCACACGTCGGTGACCGACCTGCCGCTGACCCCGGCGGGGGAGGCCGTCGCTCGGCAGGTCGGGGAACGCCTGGCCGGTGAGGAGTTCGACCTCGTCCTGACCAGCCCGCGGCTCCGGGCGCGGAGGACCGCCGACCTGATCGGCCACGCCGACGCCGAGGTCGACGAGGACCTCGTCGAGTGGGCGTACGGCGACTACGAGGGCATCACCACGGCCGAGATCCGCGAGACGGTCCCGGGGTGGAGCATCTGGTCGCACCCCGCACCCGGTGGTGAGACCGCCGAGCAGCTGTCGACCCGTCTCGACCGGGTCGTCGCACGGGCGCACGACCGTGCCGACACCGGACGGGTTCTGCTGATCGGGCACGGCCACGCCCTGCGCGCGCTGGCCGCCCGCTGGCTGGGGCTGCCGGTGACCGACGGCCGGCTGCTGCGGCTCGACACCGCGACCGTCTCCGTCCTCGGCTACGAGCGCGGCTCGCCGGTCGTCCTGCGGTGGAACTCTTGACGCGGGTCCTGCCGCACCAACACCGTTGACCCATGTCGCTGACGGCGTGGTGCCCTCGCTGCCGGGAGGTGCTCGAGGTCACCGCCCAGGGTGCGGAGTGCCCGGTCCACGGCGCCCTGCCCCCGCTGTGGCTCCCGGGCGAGGTGACGTACGACGACTTCACCGAGCACCTACGGACCGCCGGCGACTTCCCGACGTACCTCCCCTGGCCGATGGGGCAGGGCTGGTCGATGACGGAGTTCGGCGTCGTGACGGACACGGCTTCTCGGCCGGTCGCGACGCTCACCTGCTGCTCGGGGACCAGCGAGCTCGACGGGCCGGTCGACGTCTTCGTGGTGGCCGAGGAGGCCGGCGTGGGACTCGGCGCCCGCTGTGCCGGCCTCGTCCACGACGATCCCGGGCCGGACGTCGGCGACGGCCCGCCGCCGGTGCGGGTCCGCATCGACAGCAAGACGGTGCCCCTCTGGGCGGTGTCGACGAGCCGGTCCGACCACGAGTTCGACCGGTCGGTGTTCGCTGGCGAGGCCCTGGGCCGCTGGCTGTGGATCGTGCTGCGCCCGGCGTCCGCGATGCTGCTGCTGCGCGACGACTGGATTCTCCGCGACGTGTCCGGCATGGGCCCGCCGCTGCTCGAGATGCCGTTCGGCGGTCACCGCCCCGTCTGGTGAGCTCCCCGGAATCGGGTCAACCGGCTGCTGAGCCCTAGGATTTCGTGGTGAGCATCGACCTCCACACCCACTCGAGCGCCAGCGACGGGACCCAGGCCCCGGCCGAGCTGGTGCGGGCCGCGGCTCAGGCGGGTCTGGACGCGTTCGCGCTGACGGACCACGACACCGCCGCGGGGTGGCCGGAGGCTGCCGAAGCGGCGGGCGACGACGGCATCACCCTGGTGCGCGGCATGGAGATCAGCACCCGGCACGGCTCGCGTGGCGTCCACCTGCTCGCCTACCTGCCGGACCCGACGTACCCGCCGCTCGCCGCCGAGCTGGACCGGATCCTCGAGGGACGCGACTCCCGGGTCCCGGCCATGGTCGACAGGCTCCGCTCGCTCGACATCGACATCACCCAGGACGACGTACGCCGGGCGGCCGGTGGAGCGTCCGCGACCGGGCGTCCGCACGTGGCCGACGCGCTGGTCACCCTCGGGGTCGTCGCGGACCGGGACGAGGCGTTCGCGCTGTTCCTCAGCGCCGGCCGTCCGGCCTACGCCGACCGGTACGCCGCGCCGCTGGCCGAGACCATCGACCTGGTGACCGCGGCCGGCGGCGTGACCGTCATCGCCCACCCGTGGGGCCGTCACGAGCGCACGTCCCTCGACGAGGCTGCCCTGGCGTCGCTGGCGGACCGGGGCCTCGCCGGCCTGGAGGTCGACCACCAGGACCACGACCCGGACACGCGCGACCGGCTGCGGTCGGTGGCCCGGAACCTGGGGCTGGTCGCGACCGGCTCGAGCGACCACCACGGTGCCGGCAAGGTCGGGCACGACCTCGGCTGCAACACGACCGACCCCGAGCAGTTCGCCCGGCTGCTCGAGCTGGCCGACGCCGCGGCCGGAGCGTCCGGTCGGACCGTCCCTGAGGTGGTGAACCGCTAGGTCACTCGACGTCGCGGACGGCGACCAGGCCGCCCAGCACGCCGATGTACGCCGTGCCGTCGGGACCGAGGGTGATCGGCGCGTAGTTGTTGTTGTAGCCGAGCCCGGTGCCGGTGAGGACGGACCACACCCTCTTGCCGGTCCGGGCGTCCAGTGCGGTGAGGTACCACGGGTCCTGCGGGCCGGTCTCCGGCTCCTCCCCGGCCGTGTAGCGGATCTCGTCTGCGGCCGGATGCTCGTAGACGTAGACCAGCCCGGTGGAAGTGGAGCCCTTGCTGACGCTGGAGGGCACCCGGACCTTCCGGTTGGTCCAGGCCTTGCGGCAGCCGCCGTGCCGGTAGTCGACGACGATGCGGGTCACGCCCGGCTCGGTGGTCGGGGTGTTGCGGGTGGGCGAGCCCGAGGGCGGGTTCTCGCGGGGCCCGGTGTAGCCGTAGTTGTTCTCGACCACGATCGAGCGGCCGAACGCGATCAGCGAGTTGTCGGTCGAGCCCTTGCGCTTCTCGAAGACCGGCATCCGGCACACGGGCCTGCGTCCCGGCCCGGCCTTGCCCGCGCGGAACACGAGGACGTGCATGCGCGGGTCCGCGTTGTCGGTGATCGCCACGAAGCGGCGGTGGCCACGCTTGATGATCGTCGGCGTGGTGCCGGAGCCGTGCTGGGTCTGCCCGGGCTTCTCCCGGGTCCCTCCGTCGTACTTCTTGCGCCAGGTGACCTTCGGTGCGCCCTTGCGGCCGGCGTCGAACCGGTAGAGGGCCTTGTCGGTCACGATGTGGACGCCGCCTGTCTCGTCGACGGCGATCGAGTTCCCGATGTCCTCCCCCAGGTCCTTCGCCCGCACCTTGCCGGACTTCCGGGCAACGGTGCCGACGACGCCGGCCCCCGTCACGAACCAGACCCGGCCGTCCCAGTCGGGCAGCGCGGACAGGATGAGGGAGTCGCCGACCTGCTCGGAGACGTCGTACTGCTGGTGGAGCGTGAGCACCGGCGCGTCCGGGGTGCCGGTGTCGCCGACCACGTAGATCTGGCCGTTCGACGTGGGCACCACGACCCGGTCGCGGTGGTCGAGGTAGAAGTAGCCGCCGCCACCGAAGCTGGTGAACGGTTCGGGGGACGGCTTGCGCGGTGGGAGGGGGAACTCGGCCAGGACGTCGAGCGTCTCGGGATCCAGCATCCGCAGGTCGACGTTCTCGACCCCCACGCAGACCGTGAGCAGGCGGCCCTGCCGGTCGAAGGTCACCGACGCGCACTCCTGGCCGAAGAAGGTCGAGACCACCTCGGGGGAGTAGCCGAGCGGTCCAGGCGTCGGGCCGGCATCGGACTGGTAGGCGTCGTCGTGGATGTTGCTGCGGCCGTTGGCGGCCATGAACGGGTGCCGCGGCGCGAACCGGACGTTCGGGATCGGACGCGCCTCGCGCGCCTTGCCGAGGAACGGAACGACGCTGTCAGCACCGGGGTCCTGCGGGATGGGGACGGCGGTGCCCGGGGTAGCGAGGACGGAAGCGAGCAGGGCGAGGGTCGTGACGAGCGTGGCCGCCACCCGAGAGCGGAGCGAGGTCATGTCATTTGCGTCCCATCGACTGGAAGGTCTGAAGAGCCCGGTTGGGCATCAAACGAGTGAGACCGACGATGGTTCTGTACTGCGCGCCGGGAATCGAGAGCGACCGGCCCTTGTCGAAGTCCGAGAGCGCCTTCGCGACCAGGAAGTCGGCCTCGAGCCACATGAAGCCGGACCCGCGGCTGACCTCCATCCGCTCGTGGAACTCGGTCTTCGTGAAACCCGGGCACAGCGCCATGACGGTGACGCCCTGGGGCCCGTACTCGTTGGCGGCCCACTCGCTGAACTGGTTCACCCAGGCCTTGGCGGCGCTGTACGTGCCCCGCGGCAGGAACGCCGCGACGCTGGAGACGTTGATGATCCCGCCGCGGCCGCGCTCCGACATGCCGGCGAGGGCGGCGTGGCTCAGCCGCAGGACGGCGGTGACGAGGACGTCGAGCATGGCGTGCTCGGCGGCCACGTCGTTGTCGAGGAACCGCTTCTTCAGACCGAAGCCCGCGTTGTTGACCAGCAGGTCGACCGGCCGGGAGCCGTCCGCCAGTCGCGCCTCGACGGTGGCCAGCTGGTCGCGGTCCACGAGGTCGGCGGCCAGCACCTCGACGGCCACCCCGTGGGCGGTGCGCAGCTCCTCCGCCACCACCTCGAGCCGCTCCCGGTCACGGGCGACGAGGACCAGGTCGTGGCCGCGCGCCGCCAGCTGGAGGGCGAACTCGTGGCCGATCCCGGCCGTGGCTCCGGTGATCAGGGCGGTTCCGGGCGCAGAACTGTGGGAAGACATGGTCGCCAGCAAACAGGTGTCGCCGCGATCTCGGCAACTCCGTAGGGAATGATGTGGCCTGATGACCACCACACTCGCGATCGCCAACCAGAAGGGTGGCGTCGCCAAGACCACGTCCGTCGCGTCGATCGGCGCGGCCCTCGCCGAGCTCGGGCACAAGGTGCTGCTCGTCGACCTCGACCCGCAGGCGTGCCTGACCTTCTCGCTCGGCATCGACCCCGAGGACCTCCAGCTCTCGGTCCACCACGTGCTGACCAAGGGTCTCGACCCCACCGAGGTGATCCTCGAGACCGAGGACGGCGTCGACCTGATGCCGGCCACGATCGAGCTCGCCCGCGCCGAGGCCGACCTGCTCACCCGCACCGGCCGGGAGCACGTGATCAAGTCCGCGCTCGAGGACCTCGCGGAGGGTGGCGCCGACTACGACTGGGTGCTGCTCGACTGCCCGCCCAGCCTGGGCGTGCTGACGGTCGCCGCGCTGACCGCGGCCGACGGGGTCCTGGTCCCGCTCCAGTGCGAGACGCTGTCCCACCGTGGCGTCGGCCAGCTGCTCGACACCGTCCACGACGTACGCCGGTTCACCAACCGCAAGCTCCAGGTGTGGGGTGTGCTGCCGACGCTGTACGACGGACGCACCAACCACTCCAGGACCGTCCTCGAGACGATCTCGGAGACCTACGAGCTCGACGTGATCGAGCCGCCGATCCCGAAGACGATCAAGTTCGCCGAGGCTCCTGCCGCCGGCCGGTCCATCCTGTCCACGAGCCGCAGCAGCAAGGGGGCGAAGGCCTACCGCGAGGTGGCCGTCAACCTCGTCGCGCGTGCCAAGAAGGGCAAGAAGGCCCGATGAGCAAGCACCGTCACCAGCAGGTCCGGCCGCGGTACGGCCGGATCGCGGTGGCGGCGTCGTCCGTCGGCGTGACCGCCATCGCCGTCCTCGGTGGCGTCGGCGCCCTTCCCTCGGCGGCCGACCAGCCCGCCGCGTCGGGCCGGGGCGTGATCAGGCAGGCGGCCTCGGACACCCGGGACGCGCCGGTGGCCCAGCCCCGCCCCACGGGCAAGTCCGGCATCCTGTCCTCGGCGGACAGCCAGGAGACCCGCACCGCCCCGTCGGCGGACGCCCTTCCCGACGGTTCGGGCACCGGCCGTCGCGTCGTCTACAGCGAGGGCCGGCAGCGGGTCTGGCTGGTCACCAGGGGCAGCAAGGTGGAGCGGACCTACCAGGTCTCCGGCAGCATCTACGACAACCTCGACCCCGGCACCTACTCCGTCTACTCGCGCTCCGAGCAGGCGTGGGGGATCGACGACTCCGGGACGATGAAGTACTTCGTCCGGTTCACCCAGGGCGACAACGCCGCCATCGGCTTCCACGACATCCCGATCGACGACGGCGCCCGGGTGCAGACCCTCGACCAGCTCGGCACCCCGCTGTCGCACGGCTGCATCCGCCAGAAGCGCGCGGACGCCAAGGCACTCTGGGCCTTCGCCCCTCTCGGCACCAAGGTCGTCGTCACCGCCTGACCCTCCGGCGAGGTTCGTCGGCATGATGGTGGCGTGACCACACGCCGCGGGCTCTTCGTCGCCCCCTTTGATGCTCTGGCCGACCCACGGGTGGTCGGCGACCTGGCTGCCGCGGCGGAGACGGCCGGCTGGGACGGGTTCTTCGTCTGGGACCACCTGCAGTACGGCGAGCGGGTCACCGCGATGGCCGACGTGTGGACCTGTTGCGCGGCCGTCGCGATGCGGACCGAGCGGTTGCTGTTCGGCCCGATGGTGACCCCGCTGGCGCGGCGCCGTCCGCAGGTCCTCGCCCGGCAGGCTGCCAGCCTGGCGGTGCTCTCGGGTGGGCGGTTCGTGCTCGGCCTGGGGCTCGGTGACGACTGGGTGGGGGAGTTCAGCGCGTTCGGCGACGAGCCTGACCCGAAGGTGCGCGGCGGGATGCTCGACGAGGGGCTCGAGCTCCTCACCGCCCTGCTGACCGGCGGCGCGGTGGACCACGACGGCACTCACTACGCCGCCCGCGACGTCCGCTTCCGCCCCGCACCGGCCGTGCCGATCTGGCTGGCCGGGCGGTTCGGCAACCGGGCACCCGTGCGCCGCGCCGCGCGACATGACGGCTACTTCGTCATCGGCCTGGACCGGCCCGACGACCTCGACGTGGTCACGGCCGGTCTCGTCGAGCACGACCCGGCACCGGGTTTCGAGGTGGTGGTCGACCTACGGCCCGAGCAGGACCCCGAGGAGTGGCTCGACCGGGGCGCCTCGTGGGTGCTGACCCGGCTCGGCCCGTTCGACATCGACCTCGCCGAGGTCTGGCGGATCGTCGATGCGGGCCCATGAACTGAAGAACGGCGCCAGCGCGGGGCTCGCCGAAACCCTGAACCTGCATCGGGTGCCCTATGGTGGTCTTGTTGAAGGGATGGCGTCGCAGCCGTCCTTGCCGCACACCATGTCGCGGCTCGTATCTCGTACTCCTGGTTTTCGGTTCGCTGGACATCAGCTCAGTTGGATGGCTTCAGCGGCTTCGGGCACAGTGCCCCAGGCACGAAACAAAGGACAAGATCATGGCTCAGGGAACCGTCAAGTGGTTCAACGCCGAAAAGGGTTTCGGCTTCATCGCTCAGGATGACGGCGGCGAGGACGTGTTCGTCCACTACTCCGCCATCCAGTCCGGCGGCTACAAGTCGCTCGACGAGAACCAGAAGGTCGAGTTCGACCTCGCCCAGGGCCCCAAGGGTCCCCAGGC